>JAFTBW010000185.1 GCA_017455015.1 Oscillospiraceae bacterium
GCGCAGCACCGCGTCCGGCGCGGTGAGCGCGGCGCTCAGCCGCCCGGCCAGGTTTTCCGTCTCGTCCGGTCTCAGCAGATACGCGCCGTCTGTGGGCGAGAGCCATTCCCCGTCCAGGTCCAGGTAATTCAGGGTCACGCCCTCCGCCGGTTCCGCGATGCGCACGGTATAGGACCGCAGCAGGGCGGCGTCGGCGGTCAGGGTCAGCTCCGTCTGCGGATAGGCGACGGTCCCGGAGGCCAGCACGGTCTCCCGCCGGCGGGAGTCATAGACCACCAGCTCCACCGTTCCGGCCTTATCCCGCCCCAGGGCGCGGCCAAACCAGGCGCGCCCGGCCGCGTCCGGCCGGACCGTACTCTTCCTGACGCCGTCCACGGTCAGCCGGACCTGGGGGTCCAGGCTTTGGACGTCCGCGTAGTTGGAAATCACGGCGTTGAAGGAGCCCGGCTTGGCTGTGAGGGACCCTTTCACGGGGGTGACGGACGCCAGATTGTCCCGCCCGGGCGCCACCGTCAGCTCCCCGCCGCCGAAGTCGTAGGTGCCCTCGGCGATCTCGCAGGTCAGGGAGAGCGTGTAGTCCCCCTGGCCCAGATCGCCCAGCCACAGGGTCTGTCCCCGGGTGACGGCTTTGCCCAGACTCACCGAGCGCAGCACCGCTTCCTCCCCGGCGCGGCGGACGGTCAGATAGAAGAGGCCGCCCGTTTCGCTCGCGCTGTCCAGGAATACCACGTTGGCGCCGGGCCGGACCACCCGGACCGTCAGGGCCTTGGGCAGGCTCTCCACCGTCGTCCCGTTCCAGATCTCCGTGGCGGTGACGACGGCGTCGTATTCTCCGCTTGCTGCGGGCGTGCCGCTGAGCAGGCCGCTGCGGTCCACCCGCAGCCACTGCGCGGCGCTGCCGCCGAGCCTCCAGCCGCTGATGACGCCGCCCGCGTTGCCGGGGGCGGCGGAGAGCTGCGCCTGAAAGGCCTCTCCCACCGTGGCCGTGAGCCTCTCCGGCGCGGTCACGGCGGGACGCTTTGCCGCGCCCCGGGGGGCGAACGCCGCCTCCCTGAGGGCATAGCCGTCTCCGTCCAGCAGGGACCAGGCCTCGCTTTGGACCATCACCGGCACATAGCTGCCGTCAAAGTCCTCAAGGTCGTTTGACGGGTCGAAGCCGGGGGTGTCGTCCCAGAAATACTTGTTATAGTACCTGCCGTCGTAGGTGTAAATCCCCTGGGCCTCGTCCCATTCCGCGGCGGCGATGTCGAAGCGGACATAGTCGTGCTCCATCTGGTCCGTGATCCGGGTGACGCGGCCGCTTTGGACGTTTTTCACGGCATACAGGGAGGGAGAATCGCGGTATTCCGTCGCCCCTTCGTTCCGGTACAGCATCCAGTCGGACCAGACGAAGTCCGAATCCGTGCTGTGGATGTCGATGATCTGGTGGACCGTGGGGTGGCCGGCCGTGCCGGAGGCTTCCCCTCCGATGACGACGGGCTGCGCGGCGGAGGTGTTGGAAACCTCCAGGGCGGGCGCGCCGGACACGGACATGTGGACCTCCGGACCGACGACCAGCGCCGTATTGCCGTCGCCGCCCTGTATCCGGATGCCGGGGAAGACGCCGCCGGTGGAGGCGCTGCCGGTCAGGGTCAGGGAGCCGCTGCCGGTGAACTCCAGCGTGCCGCCGGGCGCGCTGATATTGAATTGAACGCGCTTGAGCACGCTGCTCCCCACCAGGTTGATTTTGAGGCCCGGCATGTTGATGGCGTCGATCCACACGTCTGGGGCCTGGACGCCGTTCAGGGTCAGGGTGTTGCTTCCCGCGTCATAGCTGGCCCCGGGGACGGTGAGCTCCCCCGGCTCGGAGCCGCCGCTTTGATAGAGCATCTGCCAGGGGTCGTACCAGCCCTCGTACAGCACCAGCTCCGCGTAGTCCGCGGCCAGGACCGCCTCCCGGCCCTCCGGCGCATCGGCGGGCGCTTCCTGCGGCGCGGGCTGCTCCGCGGCAGCAGTCTCCGGCTCCGCGGCCAGCACGCCCGCCGGCAGCAGCGTCACGCAAAAGGCCAGCGCCAGCAGCAGGCTCAGTGTTCTTGTTCCGATTCCGGACTTCATGGCATTTCCCTCCGACTTTCTTAGGAACTGTTCAAAAATAACTTTTCATTTTGCCGGGCCTGGGCCGCCTCCGGCCGCGTTGTCGTCGCTTGCGATACACAAAGTATCGCGGCGCTCCTCCGCCTCGCCGGCGACGCCCCATGCTCCGGCAAAATTGAAAATTAATTTCTTCACAGTTCCATAGTATGAAACGGACCGTTTTGCCCGATTGGAAACAGGTCCATCATATCCCTCCCTGCGTCCGATGTCAACCGCTTTCCCGGGCAATTTGCGAGAAAGAACGTCCGGCTTTTTACGCAAATCTGACGGAATAACGAAAAAGCCGCCTTTCCGTGTCGGGAAAGGCGGCCTGATCCGGCCATATCCGCAATACCGGGTTGAAAAAAACCGGGGGGAGGGCTATACTGGAGCCGCGGCGTCCTCCCGGGGCAGCTCCACCACCGTGGGCGTGTGGCCGACGGCCTCCGCGTAGCGGAGCAGGTCCTCCCGTTTCAGGCGGACGGTGCTGGTGGAGAAACCGGGGTGGCCGCTGACCGTCTCCTCCCGGAGCAGATCGCGGTCGATGACCAGCTTCACCCTGCCCTCCGTGTCGAACAGCAGCTCCAGGGCGGACACGGAGCCGGGGACGGTCCGCAGCAGGGCCGCCAGGTGCTCCGCCTCCCCGAAGCTCAGCCGGGAGCAGCCCAGCAGCGGAGAGAGGGTTTTGGTTTTAAAGGACTTGTCCCCGGGCAGCATCAGCAGGTAGAACTCCGTGGCCTGCCGGTTCCGGAGAAACAGGTTCTTGCAGATGCGCCCGCCCAGGGCCTCCTCAATCAGAAGGCAGTCGGCCATGTTGTCCGCCGCCGTGTGGTCCACCCGGTCAAAGGCGATGCCCAGCTCCTCCAGCTTGTCGTAGATGGCGTCCTCCTGCTCGCTTCGTTTTTCCGACGGACGGCCGGAATAGCGGACGGGATCGATTTCCATGGGTTTTTCGTCACCTCCGGCGGGTTCAGCCCAGGCCTGTTCCGCCGCCCAGGTAGACCTTTGCGGCAGTGTACGCGGCCTTGGAAAACTCGGCCCGGGTGATGTTGGACCTGGGGTAGAGCTGCCCGTCCGCGCCGGTGATCATGCTCTTCCGAACCAATGCCCCAACGTAAGGCACCGCCCAGTCGGAGACCTGGTCCGCGTCGGCGAAGCTGCTCAGGTCCTCCCGGGTCCCGTCGCTCAGGAACATCGCCCTGCCCAGCACCGTGAAGGTCTCCTCCCGGGTGATGGGGTCGTCCGGGCGCAGGGTGCTCCCGTCGCCCTTCAGATAGCCGGAGCCCACGGCCGAGGCCAGATAATCGGCGTACCAGGCGTCGGGATTCACATCCTGATAGACGCTCAGGTCCGCTTTTTCGCCCGTGCCCCCTCCGACCCGGACGATGATGGCGGCAAGCTGCGCCCTCGTCAGGATGCCGTTCGGCTCCAGCAGGCCCTCGTCGTTGCCTCGAAGCACGTCATAGCGCACCATGGCGTCCATGGACTGATATGCCCAGTGCTCCGGAGCGGGGGCGTCGGGAAAATCCCTGAGGCTCGCCGCCCGGACGCCGGCGGGCAGCACGCTCAGGCTGAGGACAAGGCACAGAGCCAGAGCCAGAGCCCTGGGCTTCCGGTTTCCGGAAAACCCGGTTTTCCCCATCGGTTTTATGCTGTTCATGGAATACTCTCCTTTCCCGGCGCATCACCGGAATCCGGCGCGGCCGGAACTGTTAATACAAAGTTACTCTATCACGCAATTGCAACATTTTGACATAATAAATCTGTAATCATACGTTTGGAGGGCCGCGTTTATGAAAAACACCACGCTCTGCTACATTGAGCGGGATGGAGCCTGGCTGCTGCTGCACCGGATCAAAAAAGAGGGGGATCTGAATCGGGACAAGTGGATCGGCCTGGGCGGAAAATGCGAGGAGGGGGAGAGCCCGGAGGACTGCGTGCTGCGGGAGGTCCGGGAGGAAGCGGGACTGACCTTGACGCAGTACCGCTACCGCGGCCTCGTCACCTTTGTCAGCGACCGCTGGGAGGGGGAGTATATGCATCTGTTCACCGCCTCGGACTTCACCGGCACGCCGGGGGAGTGCGACGAGGGGGTGTTGGAGTGGATTCCAAAACCGGACTTTGCCGCCCTGCCCCAGTGGGAGGGGGATCGGATCTTCCTCCGGCTGCTGGAGGAGGACGCCCCGTTCTTTTCTCTGAAGCTCCGGTACGAGGGGGAGACGCTGGCGGAGGCGGCGCTGAACGGCAAGGCGCTGGAAAAGCCGTGGAGATAAGTCCCATCGCCCGCTACCGCTGCGATCTGCCGGACAAGTTCGGCGTCCCCAGGCAGAGCGGCCTGGTGGAGGAGCTGGCCGGGCGGGTGGTGTTCGAGCGGGAATACCGCTCCCGGGAGGCGCTGCGGGGGATCGGGGGCTTCTCCCACCTTTGGCTGATCTGGGGCTTTGACCGGGCCGCAAAGCCCGCGGGGGGCTGGTCTCCCACGGTGCGTCCCCCCCGGCTGGGGGGGAATACCCGGATGGGCGTTTTCGCCACCCGCTCCCCTTTCCGGCCCAACGGTCTTGGCCTGAGCTGCGTCCGCCTGACAGGGGTGGAGGAGGACGGGCCGGAGGCACCGGTGCTGCTGACCGCGGGAGCGGATCTGCTGGACGGCACCCCCATCTACGACGTGAAGCCCTACGTCCCCTACGCCGACTGCCGCCCGGAGGCCCTGGGGGGCTTCGCCCCGGAAGCGCCTCCTGCGCTGGCGGTGGAATTTGAAGCTCCTCCGCCCCCCGGCTTTCCGGCGGAGAAGCTGCCCGCCCTCCGCGGCGTACTGGCGCAGGACCCCCGGCCCCGCTACCACCGGGACCCGGAGCGGGTCTACGCCCTCAGCTTCGCCGGGCACACAGTCCGCTTTGCCGTCCGGGAGGGGACGGTGCGGGTGCTGGACATCCGGGCGGGCGTCCCCGCCGCTCCTCCGCCCCGGTGACATATCGCCGCATGCCCTGCCATATACTCTGGTGGATACCGTATATGGTTTGGAGTGGTGCGTATTGACATCCGGCACTTCCGGCATCGAGGAACGGGCCGCTGTGTTAGCGGCGTACATCATAGAAACCGGCGGCACGGTGCGGTCCGCAGCCGCGCGGTTCGGCGTCAGCAAGTCTACCGTACACAAGGACCTGACCGAGCGCCTGGAGCAGACGGACCGCGCTCTGTGGGCCGCTGTCCGCGACATCCTGGACCGGAACAAAGCCGAACGCCACCTCCGGGGCGGCGAGGCCACCCGGCAGAAGTACCGGGGGCGGATGCGGGAGCCTTGAAACAGGCTGTTCAGCCCAGGTAACCCTCCAGCAGCAGCGAGGCGGCCACCGCGTCCACGTTTTTCCGGTGGTTCTTCGTCCTCCGCCCGTTGGAGCGGAGGATGGCGTGGGCCTCCACGGTGCTCCTGCGCTCGTCCCAGAGCACGGGAGTCAGGCCGGTATGTTCTTCCAGGAGCGCGGCAAAGCCCCGGGCCTTTTCCGCCCGGGGCCCCTCGCTGCCGTCCATGTTTTTGGGCAGACCCAGCACCAGCGTGTCCACATCCCGGCTCCGGGCCTCTTCCGCGATACGTTCTGCCAGACGTTCTGCGTTCCACTCTTCGACCGTGAACGCCTCGCCGCAGAGGGTCCGGGTGGCGTCGGACACCGCCAGACCGGTGCGCTGGTCCCCGTAATCAATCGCCATGACTCGCATAACCGTTCAAATCCTTATCACATTATTGTAATATTGCAAATTTCCCCTCCCGGGACGGGAGGGGAAATTTCTGCGTCACGGGTCAGATCATTCACCCGGAGCGATGGCGCCCATGGGACATCCGTCGGCGCAGGAGCCGCAGTCGATGCAGGTGTTGCCGTCGATGGCATAGCGGCCCAGGCTGTCGTCCATGGCGATGGCGCCCATGGGGCAGGTGTCGGCGCAGGCGCCGCAGGAAATGCAGCTGTCACTGATTACGTACATAATATGAACCTCCTTATTTATACAGTCCTCCCGGACTTCTCTGCCCCATTGTAACATAGAAATCCCGTTTGTCAAACGAATTTTCCGAAGGTGGCCGCTCCAAGGACTTTCCAAGGACTTCGAAAAAATATTCTTGACAAAGGAGGCAAAATAATGATAACATAAAAATGTTATTCTGTCAAAACAGAACATACAGGGAGGAAGCAAGCGGTATGCATGCAGCATTGGTTGTCATGGCTGCGGGACTGGGCTCCAGGTACGGCGGTGTCAAGCAGGTGGAGCGTGTCGGCCCCCGCGGAGAAATCCTGATGGAATACGCGATTTACGACGCGGTCCGGGCGGGCTTTGACCGGATCGTCGTCATCCTGAAGCCGGAGATGATCGCCGACGCCAGAGAGGCGTATTTTGACCGGATCGAAAAGGCGGGCGTGGAGCTGTGCTTTGCCTGCCAGAGCGTGTCCGGGAGCTGGAGGGACATCCCCATCCCGGCAGGCAGGACCAAGCCCCTGGGCACGGTCCACGCCCTTTTGAGCGCGGCGGAGTATCTGGACAGGCCCTTTGCCGTCATCAACGCCGACGACTACTACGGGAGGGAGTCCCTGAATTGCCTGAGCCGGGTGCTGCCGGAGCTGCGCAGCGGCGGGGATGCCGCCATGGTGGCCTACCGGCTGAAAAACACGGTCAGCCCCCACGGCACCGTCACCCGGGGCGTGTGCGCAGTGGAGGACGGGTATCTCCGGGGCGTCACCGAGACCTATCACATCGGCGCGGGGGAGGACGGCCTGCTCCGGGGCGACGACGGTGCGGGAGCGGCGCGGGTGCTGGACCCCGACGGCCCGGTGTCCATGAACCTCTGGGCGTTTCATACGGATTTTATGAATTCCCTCGCGGAGGTCATGACCCGCTTCCTGAAAGGGCTGGACAGGGCGGACAACAGGAGCGAGTGTCTGCTTCCGGCCGCAGTGGACGAGCGCATCGCATCCGGCACGCTGCGGTGCCGTGCGCTGGACACGGAGGACCACTGGTTCGGCATGACCTATCCCCAGGACAAGGCGGCCGTGGTGGAGGAGCTGAGAGGGCTCCACGCCGCCGGCGTGTACCCCGACGGACTTTGGAACTGAGCGCCTGTTTCATGAAAAACGCCCCCTGCGGAACCGAGGCATCGGCTTTCCGCAGGGGGTTGCCCGTTTCCGGCCGTATGCCGGTCATACCATGATCTCCACGCCCGGGTGGCGGACGCGGATGTCCGCCTCCTGATGTGTTCCGCCGTCCTCCCCGTCCCTGGTCCAGGCAACGGGCCGGTCAAAGCGGAACCGGACGCCGGCGGAGTGGAGAAAGTCCACATTGGGGCCGGAAAAATCCATCCGCATGATGGAACCGATGATGTCGCTCAGGTCCAGCAGATCCTGGGGAGTGTGCACCAGCAATATCTCCAGCTTCCCGTCGCTCAAATCCACCAATTGAGGATCGAGCTGCATCAGCCCGCCCACGGAGGTGGAGTTGGTCACCGCGCCGAACAGAAAATCCCCCTCCAGCACGCCGCCGTCGTGCTCTACAACCGCGTGGTAGCTGGTGAGCTGGGTGAGGCGGCGCATGGCCTCCAGCATATAGGCCAGGTGTCCCAGAGCCTGCTTGGCCTCCTGGGGCGTGGCGTAGCTCACCTCGGTAAAAGCGCCGAAAGCGGCGATGTAGCTGAAATAGCGGTCCGTGCCAAACTGCCCCAGGTCAAAGGGCAGGGGCTTTCCCGCTATGATCCGCTGGGCGGACTCCAGGGGATGGACGGAGAGGCCAAGGGTTTTGGCCACGTCGTTGGCGGTGCCCAGGGGGATATACCCGATGGGGCAGGGCGCGCCGGAGAGCATCATCCCCGCAGCCGTCTCGCTCAGAGTGCCGTCCCCGCCCAGGCAGACCACCATATCATAATCCGGCGCAGCCTCCGCCACCAGCCCGGGGGCATCCCCCGGCTTCCGGGTAAAGCAGACGGTGGGACTCCAGCCGCCCTCGCAAAAGGTCTTCAGCACCTCGCCCAGCTCCTGCCTGTATTTTCCCTTGCCGGCGTTGGGGTTGACCAGCACCAGCATCCGTTTCCCTGCCATCTATTCCACTTCCCGTGTCGATTTTTCCACAGTATGCCGGAACATACTGCGGAACGGATACAGTTTACCATTTTTTCGCCCTGCGCAAGTGAACAATCTGTTAAACTTCCGCATCCGGTCCCCAAAGCGCCTTGCGCGCTCGTCCGGTTGGTGATACTATGTAGGAAACGTTTTGAGGTGCATTTTTTATGAAGCAGGCTTTGCCGATCCTTACCGCCCTGGCCCTGTGCTGCCTCTCCGGCTGCGGTTCCGCCGCGCCCCGGGAGGAGGCTGCGCCCGCCGCCGCCGTTGCAGCGCCCGCGCCGGAGAGCGACGCGGAGCCCACGGCGGCTCTGGCGCCGGAGCCGACGCCGGAGCCCAGCCCGGAGATCACCGTCACGCCGCCTCCGGTACCGGACTTCGACCTGGCCGCAGCGAAATATCCCGCGGATACCACGGTGCTGACCGTGGACGGCCGGAGCGTGGACTGGGAGAGCTTTTTTGCCGCGTTCCGGGAGCGGGCGGAGTACTTTTATATCTATTACGGCATCACCGACTACAGCACCCCCATGGACGAGGACGGGGAGACCATCGGCAGTTGGATCGTGGACCAGGCGGTGATCGACCTGCGGGCCATGGTCATGTTTGAGGGCTGGGCGGAGGAGCTGGGAATCGGTCTCACGGAAGAGGACGAGGCGGAGATCGAGGCGGAGTTCCGGGAGTATGCCGACCGCTATTACGGCGGGGACGCGGACGCCATGTTCGCCGATCTGGGCTACTCGGAGGCCTACGTCCGCCGGAAAGGGGCCTATTCCAAGCTCAACGACAAGCTTTTTTCCTATTTCTTCGGGGAGGAGGGAGCAGCGCTGGGCGCGGAGGACGTGCTGGATTACATGACCGGACACGACTACCTCTACGGCAAGCGCATCCTCCTGAAAACCCTCACCGACGCGGGAGATCCGCTGGAGCAGTCCGTCCGGGACGAAAAGCTGGCCCTGGCGGAGGAGCTGCTGGCCACGCTCCGGGCCGTGGACAGCGCCGAACTGCCGAAAAAATTCGACGAGCTGATGCGGGAATACAGCGAGGACCCCAATCTGGAAAGATTTCCCGACGGCTTTTACTTCACGCCGGGGGAGATCGAGGCCATGAGCGACACGGTGTCCGCCCTGGCGGAGGGAGAGCTCAGCGAGGTGGTCCCCTGCGACTACGGCTATCAGATCATCTACCGGCCCGCCATGGACCCGGACCACATCTTTGACGCCGACGAGGGCGGCAAGCCCTACACCCTGCGCTATTTCGTGGCTTACACGCTGTTCGGGAACGTGTGCAACGAGCGCTACGACGCGCAGACCGTGGAATGGAACGAAGACTTTGCCGATTTGGACATCTCCGCGCTGTTTGCAGCGGAGTAAATTGTATTATGGATTAAATTGTATTATTTTGTAGGAGGAAAACCCATATGACAACGGAAGAAGCCATCGAGCGCCTGTACGCCCTGCAAAAGAAGCTCAGCGCCTACAGCCACGCCATGGGACTGCTCAATTATGACGGCGTGACCACCGCCCCCAAGGGGACCGCCGCCAACCGGGGGGAGACTATGGGCGTGCTCAGCGAGGAGCTGTACCGCCTGACCACCGGCCCGGACACCGTGGAGCTGCTGGAATTTTTGGCCGGACAGCGGGAGAGCCTGGGGCAGAAGGACCGGCGCATCGTCTACCTGATGCTCAAGGACATCCGCCGGATGCAGGCCATTCCCATGGAGGAGTATATCGCTTACCAGATGCTGCTGGTGGAAGCGGACGACGTGTGGCACAAGGCCAAGGAGCAAAACGACTGGCCGGCGTTCCGGCCCTATCTGGAGCGGATTTTCGACACCGCACGGCGCTTTGCCGGCTACTGCAATCCGGAGAAGGACCCCTACGACTACTGGCTCAACGAGTTTGAGGAGGGCATCGACCAAAAAAGCTGCGACAGCTTTTTCTCCGCCCTGCGGGAGCGGATCATCCCCCTGCTCCGGCGGGTGCTGGAAAAGCCCCAGCTCTCCGACAGCGCGGTGCTGGGCTCTTTCCCCGCCGCGGACCAGGAGCGCTTTTCTCTGGAGCTGATGGAGCTGATCGGCCTGGACCTGGACCACGTGGGCCTGAGCGTGACGGAGCACCCCTTTACCACCTCCCTCGGCTCCCATCTGGACGAGCGGATCACCACCCACTACCACGAAGACAACTTCACCAAGAGCATGTTCAGCGTGATCCACGAGGGCGGCCACGCCCTCTACGACACCGGCAGCGCCCCGGAGCTGGCCCGCACCGTGCTGGACTGCGGCGTCTCCATGGGCATCCATGAGAGCCAGAGCCGGTTTTTTGAGAACTTCCTGGGCCGCAGCCGGGCCTTCTGCTCCTACATCCTCCCCGTGGCACGGCGGTATTTCCCGGAGCAGCTCGCCCAGGCCACCCCGGAGGCGCTGTATCGGGCCGTCAACCGCGCCCAGCCCGGGCCGGTGCGCATCGAGGCGGACGAGCTGACCTATCCCCTTCACATCATGATCCGCTACGAGCTGGAAAAACAGGTCATGTCCGGCGCGCTGGCGGTGGCGGAGCTGCCGGAGGCCTGGAACCGGCTGTATAAGAAGTACCTGGGCGTCGATGTCCCCGACGACCGGCACGGCGTCCTCCAGGACAGCCACTGGGCCGGCGGCCTCATCGGCTACTTCCCCTCCTACGCCCTGGGCAGCGCCTACGGCGCGCAGTACCTGCGGCGGATGCGGGAAAGCGTGGACGTGGACGGCTGTCTGGCGAAAGGGGACTTCGGCCCCATCGACGCCTGGCTCCGGGAGCGCATCTGGCGCTTCGGCTGCCTGTACACCCCCGGCGAGCTGTTCCGAAACGCCGTGGGCGAGGACTTTGATCCCAACGTGTTCACCGATTATCTGGAGCAAAAATACACGGAGCTTTACGGGCTTTGAGGAAACGCTGATCCCAGCGAGACGGGCTGCACTGCCGCATGATGGCAGCGCAGCCCGCCGGTTTTGCGTGAAAAAAAGTTTCGCCCACCCCAAAATTTGTCCTCCAAGCGTCGAATCAGATAGTACAAGGCCGGAAGCCTCCGCCATCCGGGAAAAAATAAAATCCTTTTCAGGCGGATTTCAGGAAAGGCGGCTACAATACGGCCATAGAAAACAACGCAAGGAACGCAAGGAGGAAAAGACCATGACAGCAAGCATGAAACGGAAGCAACACGCGGCGATCCCCGCCGCCATCCTGATCCTGGCTCTACTGCTGAGCCTGTTGCCGGTGACGGTATGGGCCGACAGCGTCCCGGCCAGCTCCAACACTTTCACGTTCACCGACGGCGGCATCACCGCCTCGGACGCGGGCGGCAGCGGCTTTAAGATCGACGGCACCGCCCTGACCATCAATGAAAGCGGCGTGTACACCGTCACCGGCTCCTGCTCCGACGGCAGCATCAAGGTGAAAAAGGAGACCACCGGCGTCACCCTGATCCTGCAGGACCTGAGCCTTGCCGCCTCCGACACGGCCCCCCTGAGCTGCAACAAGCAGACGGAGACCACGCTGTATATCCTGGGGACCGTGACCCTGACGGACAAGGAGGACCCTGCGGATGAGGACAGCACGGACGAGGCCGTGGCGGACGCCTTTGAGGGCGCGGCCATCAAGGTCAAGTCCGGCGCATCCCTGACCGTCACCGGCTCCGGCACCCTGTACGCCGACGGCAGCGCCTGCAAGAACGGCATCAAGGGCGCGGCCCTCTCCACGATCACCGTGGACGGCGCAACCCTGAACATCACCGCCGCCAACCACGGCCTGGCCTCCGACCATCTGGTCACGGTCAACGGCGGCACGCTGGTAATCAAAGCGGGGAACGAGGGCATCAAGGCCAGCCCTGACGAGGACGACGCGGAGTCCGCGGGCGACATCGTCATCAACGGCGGCTCCGTTACCGTGACCGCAGCGGACGACGGCATCCACGCCGAGGGGAACCTGGCGATTAACGGCGGCTCCGTCACCGTCAGCGCCGGGGACGACGGACTCAAGGCGGAGTACGACGTAACCGTAGACGGCGGCGAAATCCGCGTGGTAAAGAGCGTTGAGGGCATCGAGGGCGCGACCGTCAACCTGAAGAGCGGCAGCGGCTCCGTCACCGCCTCCGACGACGGCATCAACGCCGCCAACAGCGACCTGAGCGGCTACGCTTTCGAGCTGAACATCTCCGGCGGGACCTGGTACGTCGACGCCATCGGCGACGGACTGGATTCCAACGGCACCATCAGCATCAGCGGCGGCGACACCCAGGTGTTCGGCGCGGCAAACAACGGCAACGGCACACTGGATTCCGAGCGGGGCATCACGTTCACCGGCGGCTCTGTTCTGGCGGTGGGCATGAGCGGAATGGCCGAGTCCCCCTCCGGCACCTGCCTGGTCTTCGGTTCCGGCGGCATGGGTGGTCAGATGCCCGGCAATATGAGCGGTCAGATGAACGGTCAGATGAACGGTCAAATGGGCGGCCAGATGGACGGCCAGATGCCCGGCGATATGGACGGCCAGATGAACGGCAGCATGGGTGGTCAGATGCCCGGCAGCATGGGCGGCCAGATGCCCGGCGATATGGACGGCCAGATGAACGGCAGCATGGGTGGTCAGATGCCCGATAACATGGGCGGCCAGATGGGCGGTCAGATGGCCGGCGACATGGGCGGCCGGATGAACGGCAGCATGGGCGGTCAGATGCCCGGCAACATGAGCGGCCGGATGAATGGCGAGATTGATGGCCAAATGAACGGCCAGATGCCCAATGAGATGAGCGGTGAGCTGCAACTGGCCCAGGGGACCGGAACGGTCAACCTCTCTGCCGGGGATACCCTGACCATCCGCGACAGCGCGGGCAACACGCTCTGCACCGCAACAGCGGTCCGCAGCGCCAACAGCGTGATCTACGCCTCCTCCGCACTGGTTTCCGGGGAAACCTACAGCCTGTATGTGAACGGTGCGGAGACCGCCACCGCCACGGCGGGTGAGGGCGGCGGCATGGCCGGCGGAATGCCCGGCAACATGGGCGGTCAGATGAACGGCAACATGGGCGGCCAGATGCCCGGGAATACTCAGAACAGCGGGCAGATCCCCGCTGCGCCCTCCGGCACTGCCCCGGCGGGCAGCAGCGCCCAGAACGGCGGACAGGTTCCCGCAACCCCCTCCGGCAGCACCACCCCGGCGGGCAACGCCCAGAACGGCGGACAGGTCCCCGCAACCCCCTCCGGCAGCACCACCCCGGCGGGCAACGCCCAGAACGGCGGACAGGTTCCCGCAACCCCCTCCGGCAGCGCCACCCCGGCGGGCAACGCCCAGAACGGCGGGCAGACCCCCGCAACCCCCTCCGGCAGCGCCGCGACGGACAGTACCCAGAACAGCGCCCAGACCTCCGGTTCCGATGAAGATCTCGCGTTCGACAGCGGCGACGCCCCCGATGCCTGGGCGTTGGATACGGTGCTGTCCGCGATCCGGACAGGACTGGTCAATCGGGAGCTTCGGCACAACTACACCGGTCAGATCACCCGGGGCGAGGCGGCGCAGATGTTTATCCAGCTCATCGAGCTGGTCAGCGGCGAGAATATCGACAGCTTCCTGGCGGAAAAGGGTCTGACGGTCTCCGGGAACGCTTTTCCCGACACCGACGACCGTTACGTCCTTGCCGCCAACGCCCTGGGACTCATCCAGGGACGTGACGACGGAAGCTTTGACCCCGGCGCAGCCCTGAAGCGGGCGGAGATCACCGCCATTCTGAACCGGGCGGCGCGGGTGCTGGGGGTGGACACCTCCGGCTACAGCCACAGCTTCTCCGACGTGCAGGGCCACTGGGTCAGCGGCGAGCTCGGCTGGGCCGCTGCCAACGGCGTCATTCGGGGCAGGGACGGCGGCGTCTTTGATCCCGACGCCTCCGTCACCACGCAGGAGGCCATCGCCATCACGTTCCGCGCCCTCGGCGTGCTCGATCGTTGAGAATTGAAAATATGGAACTGAAAACGGATTATTGAGATATGGATTGCGCGGCGGAAGTCCCCGAAAGGGCGGCTTCCGCCGCAATGTGTTCCGGGCGGGGGCCGGGAAATGAAATGCCGCTTGCATTCCGAACCTTCATCGCGTATAATTTGCGAAAGAAAGGGAAAATTTCCCGATTTTGGGATAAAAAGACGATTGCAGGAGGAAACGGACAGATGAAAAGGCTGATTTCCCCGGCGCTGTCTCTCCTTATTCCCGGTCCTGAAAGTATTCCTCCCCCAGCTTTTTCATCGCCCGCCAGTAGTTTTGCGCATGACGGGTACCGGCCGCGGCAAGGCGGCGCTCCGCAGCCTCGGCGGGGAGCAGGAAGTCCCCCCGGGTCATGCCCTCCATCAGACAGCGGCGCAGCTCCCAAAGCCGGTCCGCGCTGGGCTCCCGCTCCGCGGCGCGGCGCAGCAGGTCCCCCGCAGCGTACTCGTAGAGGTCGCTGGAAAAGCAGTTCCCGAAGGAATCGTAGCGCAGGCCGAAGCTCCGCCAGGCATTCAGACCGGGCAGATAGGCGCGGTCATCCGTGGATTCCTCGATATAGATATAGTAGAGCAGGGCGGAGAGCTTGTCCGGGGAGACCCGTATCAATCTGCCCAGCCGCTGAACCCGCTGCCGCTCCACGGCGGTGGAGCTGAGGACAATGCCCACGCCGGCGTCGGGCACGTCCAGCCCCTCGTCCAGGCAGCGGCAGCAGACCAAAATTCCGGTGCGGTGTTCGCGGAATTCCCGGAGGTTTCGCTCCCGGGCCTGGCGCGTCAGCCGGGAGTGGTAGATCCCGCACACGTTTCCCCAGCGCTGCCGGATGGCCCGCTCCATCTCCGCGGCCTGGGAGATCCGCTCACAGAAGACCAGCACCCGGTCCGAGGGGGAGAGCCGCTCCAGGAGCGCCAGACCGCAGCGGACCCGGGCAAGGGCGGAGGCGCTGAGTTTTTTCCGCTCGTAGGTTTTCAGGATAAAAGCGGCGGCGGTCTCCTCCGGGTCCATGCCGCTCTCCGCGGCGAGGGCGTGTACGGCGCTCATAAAATCCCGCCGCTCCAGGTCCCGCAGCCGGGGGTGTTCCTCCAGAAGCCTGCGCAGCAGGACGCTGATGCTCCGGGAGAGCTCCGCATAGGCCCGCAGCTCGTCCGGGAGAAAGGACGCGGAAACCTCGCACAGGCGAAACGGGGAGACGACCCCCTCCCGGACCGCTTCCCCCAGACCGTAGCGATAGACCTCGTTCCCCAAGGCCAGGTCCGGAGCCGGGGCCTCCCGGTTCTCCGGAGGCGTGGCCGAGAGGCCCAGGCAGGCGTAATGCGCGTTCTCCGCCGTCTCAGGCGTGAAAAAATCGAAAATACGGCGGTTTTGCGGGCTTTGATAGTGGTGGTACTCGTCGCAGATGAGCAGAACGTGCCGGTTCAGGGCCAAATCCCGGCGAATGTGGCCGGCCAGCGCGTCACGGGCGGAGTTGACCACGTAGATCATCACCTGCCGGTCCGGCGCGTCCCGTTCCCCGCCGCCGAAAAAGCCCGGCCGCCAGGTCTCGGAGGGGGCGCGGCGCAGGAGGGCGGCCTTCCACTGGGCCGCCAGGGGGACGGTGGGGGCGACCACTCTGACGCAGAGGTTGGGAAAGCGCTGCCGCAGCCGGCCGACGGCAGCGAGAGCCAGAGCGGTCTTTCCCGCGCCGGTGACGGCGCTGACCGTCCCCCGGCAGCCGTTTTGTTCCCATGCCTCCAGGCATTGCCTCTGCCAGCCGTACAATTC
This sequence comes from Oscillospiraceae bacterium, assembly GCA_017455015.1. Lineage (GTDB taxonomy): Bacteria > Bacillota > Clostridia > Oscillospirales > Oscillospiraceae > RGIG7114. The sequence goes on from JAFTBW010000185.1 coordinate 15,965, forward strand.
CATCGCTCCGCCCCCTTCCGGTGCTCCTGTATCCCCAAATATTATACCACGCAGCCCGATCTTTGCAAGAATAGCTTGTCAGAATCCGAAAAATGGAATATACTGTCGGACAGAACATCATTCCGCACAAATAAACGTTTGCAGGAGAGAAACAGTTATGCTGAACTACGAGGATTTGCTGGCTGAGCTGCAGCCCATGGAAAAGGCCCTGAAGGATGCCGCCGCCGGGGCGGTGCGGCAGCAGAAGGCTCTGCAAAAGAACACGGACGCGGGCAACCTGGCGGAGGCAAAAAAGAGCCTTGCCGCGCTGCGCGAGCAGGTGCGGCTTCTGCAGGAGCTGACCGAGGCCGTCGCCGGGACGCTGGAGGGCTTTGATGTCCGGGAATACTTCTCCGGCGGGGACTTCACCCGGCAGCTTCTGGACGCGTGCTGGGATCGGAACGTGGACGTAAAAGGCGAAAAGGGCGTCTATGAGATGTTTCCCTACAAGGTCCGGGTATTGGGCGACGAGGAGCATCCGGGGGAGGTCTGGATCGACCGGAAAAAGCTGCCCTCCTGCCGCCCTGCCTTTGTGGCGGAGACCATCCGCGCAGGTCAGGCGAAGCTCTACGGCGCCACATTCCGGGCGGACGTTTTCATGAACGACCTGGCCCTGGCCTACGAGACCACCTGCCTGCGGTCGAACGCCCGCCTGGGCAGCAACCAGGCCCTTGCAAAGGTCTACAAAAGCCTGGTTCCCATGGCCCGGTCCAGAAAGGACTACGACGCCCAGGCTTTCGCCTTTGACCTCTCCCGGCTGTATGAGGCCGGGCCGGAGAGATGGATCACCAAGACCGGCGTCCGCTTCACGTTCGGCACCAGCAGAGACGGGTCCACCGGCATCCGGGTCCTGAGCCGGGGCGGTACGGAATCCTACATCAGCACCATCCGCTCCCTGAACGGGTCCGAGGCTTGAGCGGGAGGCGGAGGCTATGACAGAGTACGCCGGGCTCAGCCCGGACCTGAACCGCCTGATTCAGGGCCGCCCGCCCGAGAGCGGAGAGCTGCTGCGCTCTCTCAGCGTCGGGCTGGACTCCCTGACGGAGTTTCTGGGACGGCACTACCTGGAGGACTATATCCCCCAGGGCGGCAGCAAAATCAAATTTGTCACCGGCCGGCCCGGCAGCGGCAAGACGCATTTCGCCCGGCTGCTGCTGGCCCAGGCCGGGGAAAAAGGTTATCTGACCGTTTCTTTCTCCGCAAAGGAGATCTGGCTCCACGACTTCCGGGAGGTCTATCTGGAGATCCTGCGCCAGTGCGACATCGAGCGGGTCCTGTCCGGCTGCGCCGGGCAGATCGTCCGCGAGCTGGGCTACCGGCCGGAGGACATTCCCCCGGACAGAAGCTTTCTGGACTATCTGTTGGACCGGGGGGAGGGAGACGCCCTCTCCCGGGGAGAGATCCGGAGCGCCCTGCGGCGCTATTTCACCCGGAATTCCCTGCTGGACAACTGCTTCGCGGCCTGCTGCTCCCTGCTGACCGGCGGTCTCCTGGGGCACCCCGCCCTGGAGAACGCCAGCCGGGAGCTGCTCCTGGGCTACCTGCACGGGGACAAGACCGTCAAGCTCTCCCAGCTTCGGGCTCTGGGACTCTCCCCTTCGGGCATCACGCGCTTTAACGCCAGGCATCTGCTGCGCTCCCTGGCGGAGGTGGTCCGTCTGGCCGGGTACAAGGGCCTGCTGGTGCTCATCGACGACATGGAGACCCTTCTGGTCCGCGCCGCCGCCAGTCCGATCCACTACACCAAGCTCCGGCGGGAGGACACCTACGAAAGCATCCGGCAGCTTATCGACGACATCGACAGTATGCGCTATGTGCTGTTTCTGTTCTGCTTCGACCGGGAGCTGATGGACAACGAGAACTACGGCATGAAGTCCTATCAGGCGCTGTGGCTGCGCATCCAGAACGAGATCGTCAGCGCCCGCTTCAACCGCTTCGCCGACATCCTGGACCTGGACCGCTACGCGGATGAGGCATATGACAGCGACACCCTTTGCGCCATGTCCCGCCGTCTGGCGGAGGTCCTGCGCTCGGGCGGCGTAGAGGCCTCTCCCATCTCCCCGGAGACGGCCGCCGGCCTTGCGGAGCGGGCGCAGTTCGGCGGCGTCGGCCTGCCCTGCCTGGTGAATCGGGAGGTCGTGGAAGGAGGCATCGAACATGGGTGATTTCAACGCCCTGCGCGTGATCGAGGCGCTGCGCTCCGGCGTGCCCTCCCTGGCGGTGGGAGAGTATTTCTCCGAGGCCCGCCCCGACTTTCTGAAAAAGCTCCGGGACCGGCTGGAGGCGGTGCGCCAATCCGGCCGCTCCGACGGAATGCTCTACACCGGCCGGTACGGAGAGGGAAAGACCCACCTTTTGAATACGGTCTTCTCCATGGCCTCCGCGGAGAACATGGCGGTTTCCTGCGTGTCCCTGGGCAAGGAGACGCCCATGGACCGCCCCTGGCTGCTCTACCGGAAGCTGGCGGCCAACACCTATCTGCCGGGGGCAAGGCAGCCGGGCTTTCGCATCCGGCTGGAGGAGCTGACCCAGAGCAGCTCCGCCGCCAACGAGCTGCTGGCCTATACCGGCAAGGAACTGGATACGGACAAGCTTTACTATCTGCTGCGGGCTTTTTTCGGCACCCAGGAGGAGGAAGAGCGCTCCCTGTTCCTGGCGGACCTGGAGGGGGACTTCACCACCGGGGCGGTTATCCGGCGGAGCTACCGGCGGGCGGCGGGCACTCCGGCAAAATTCAACCAGAATTTCAGCAAGACAAAGCACAGCATGGATTATTTCTACTTTCTCAGTCACCTGTTTCCCACCCTGGGCTACGACGGCTGGGTGCTGCTGTTCGACGAGGCGGAATTGATCGGACGCCTGGGCAAGAGGGCCAGGGCAAAGAGCTACCGGGAGATGCAGACCTTTTTGAAGCCCCCTGCCAAATTGGAGCGGACGTTCTCTCTGTTCGCCCTCAGTTCCTCCTATACGGAGGACGTGATCGACAAGCGGCATGAGCAGGAGAACGTTCAGAACCTGTTCGCCGGCGACCCGGATTCGCTGAAAGCCGCCCAGGCCACGCTGAACGCCATCCTCCGCGCACCGGAGCTGGTCCCTCTGAAAAAGGAGGAGGTCATCCGGGTCCTGATGGACATCCAGCGCTTCCACGGCCTGGCTTACGGCTGGACGCCGGAGGTCTCGGCGGATACCCTGTACCGGGCTACGGAGGCGGGGGGCTATCTCCTCCGCACCAAGATCCGGGCCGCCATCGAGTTTTTCGACCAGCTCTATCAGTACGGGGAGGCGGGAAAAACCCGGATCTCGGAGCTCGGCAAAGAGTCCCTGGAGGAAGAGGAGGAGACGCCGGAGCTGCCGGAGCTGGAGGACATTTAGGCCACTTATGGCC
>JAFTBW010000186.1 GCA_017455015.1 Oscillospiraceae bacterium
CCTGACGGCCAAGGTGCTGGTGAAGCTGGAGTATTTCAACCCCGCCGGCAGCGTGAAGGACCGCATTGCCAAGGCCATGATTGAGGACGCGGAGGCCCGTGGGTTGCTGAAGGAGGGTTCCGTCATCATCGAGCCCACCAGCGGCAACACCGGCATCGGACTGGCGGCCATCGCCGCCGCGCCGGAGGCCACCGCCAGACCGGCCACGCCGCCCTCCAGCGCCGCGATGCGGTCCTCGAACACGCCCTGGGTGGAGTTGGTCAGCCTGCCGTAGATGTTCCCGGCGTCTGCCAGACCGAAGCGGTCCGCGGCGTGCTGGGAATTGCGGAAAACATAGCTGGTGGTGGCGTAGATGGGCACCGCGCGGGCGTCGCTGGCGGGATCGGGATGCTCCTGACCGACGTGGAGCTGAAGCGTTTCAAATTTATAGTTGGACATGGAATGTACCTCTTTCTTATTATTTCATGATTTGGTTCGTGTGTCAACAGAAACAGGTACACATTCGTCCGAATCGGAAATTGGCGCGCAGCAGGCGCTGGAAGTCGCTGGGCATGGTTTTTCACCTCAATTCTGCGGTTTCTTCTCCGGATGTCTGGAATAGTAGTCCTCCAGCGCGGACCGGATGGCCTGCTCCGCCAGCACGGAGCAATGCATTTTGTAATCCGGCAGGCCGTCCAGGGCCTCGGCCACCGCCTTGTTGGTGAGCCGTCCCGCCTCGGAGAGGGGCTGGCCCTTGATGAGCTCCGTGGCCATGGAGCTGGACGCGATGGCGCTGCCGCATCCGAAGGTCTCGAATTTCACATCGCTGACCACGTCGCCGTCGATCTTCAAATACATCTTCATGATGTCGCCGCACTTGGCGTTGCCCACCTCTCCCACGGCGTCCGCGTCCTCGATGACGCCCACGTTGCGGGGGTTGCGGAAGTGGTCCATCACTTTTTCACTGTACAGTGCCATGTTTTTATCCTCCTACAGGATGAACTGCCCTTTGCCGTTCATGAGGTCGCGCCAGACCGGGGAGAAGCCCCGCAGATGCTCCACGACCTCCTTGACGTTCCGGACGATATAGTCGATCTCCTCCTCCGTGGCGTCCTCCCCCAGGGTCAGGCGCAGGGAGCCGTGGGCGACGTCGTGCTTGCGCCCGATGGCCAGCAGCACGTGGCTGGGGTCCAGCGCGCCGGAGGTGCAGGCGCTGCCGGAGGAGGCGCAGATGCCCCGGTCGTCCAGCAAAAGCAGCAGCGATTCGCCCTCGATGCCCTCAAAGCAGAAGTTCACGTTGCCGGGGAGGCGCTTTTCCGCGTCGCCGTTGAGGGCGGAATGGGGGATCTCCCCCAGCCCCGCAATCAGCCTGTCGCGCAGGGGGACGAGCCGGGCCGAGGCTTCCGCCATGCCGCCCGCGGCCTCCCGCAGCGCCGCCGCCATGCCCACAATCCCGGGTACGTTTTCCGTGCCTGCCCGCTTTCCGCGCTCCTGCGCGCCGCCCTCGATCAGGCTCGTCAGGCGCTGGCCGCGCCGGGCGTACAGGAACCCCACGCCCTTGGGCCCGTGGAACTTGTGGGCGGAGGCGGAAAGCAGGTCGATGTTGTCCGCGTCCACGTCGATGGGCAGATGCCCCACCGCCTGTACCGCGTCCGTGTGGAACGGCACGCCCTTTTCCCGGCAGATCGCCCCCAGCTCCCGGATGGGCTGGACGGTGCCGATCTCGTTGTTGGCGTACATCACCGAGACCAGGCAGGTATCCTCACGGATCGCCGCACGCAGCTCCTCCGGCCTGACCAGCCCGTCGGCGTGTACGTCCAGCAGCGTGACGGAAAAGCCCTCCCGTCCCAGCGCATCCAGCGTGTGCAGCACCGCGTGGTGCTCAAAGGCGGTGGAGACGATGTGGGTCTTGCCGGCCTTTTTGCCCGCCGCCGCAGCGGAGCGCAGCGCCTGATTGTCCGCCTCGCTGCCGCCGGAGGTAAAGGTGATCTCCTTCGGCGACGCGCCGATGACCCGCGCCGCGTCCTCCCGCGCCAGCTCCAGCGTCTCCCGCGCCCGCTGGCCCAGGGAATAGAGACTGGACGGATTGCCATACTGCTCTTTCATACAGACGGTCATCGCTTCGATGGCGGCGGGACTCATCCGGGTGGTCGCCGCGTTGTCGGCATAGATGTTCATGCTTGTGCGCTCCTTTGATTTCCGGTGTGCGTCACAATATACACCCACTTTCCTACTATGTCAATAGGTTAATTGAAAAAAATTTACCTGCCGGATACGACGCCGGAGGTTGGCCATATTCTAAGGAAACGCTGATGAAATCAACGTGTGCGCCTGGCGAGCAAATTTTGTGTCCGCCAAGGCGCAAAAACCGCAGGAATACTTTGTGTATTTCAAGGTTTTTGCAACGCGGGCGGGCGCAAAATTTGCCGCCAAGCGTGCGCGGGGATTTATTCAGCGTTTCCCTAACCCGGATAAACCGGAAAAGTGGTCAGTGGTCAGTGGTCAGTGGTTAGTGATATAGACGGATCACAAACCTCCGGATAAAAAGATTTTGCCATTTTGCGAAATCTTTTGGCCA
>JAFTBW010000187.1 GCA_017455015.1 Oscillospiraceae bacterium
GATCATAAGAGCACCTCCCATATACTTCCGGAACGGTACGGAGTATCATCCCAACGTCAGCGGCAGGGACATTTTGAAGCGCTATGCTGCCTTTGGGATACACTGAATAAATCCCCGCACGCGCCCGGCGGCAAATTTTGTGTCCGCCTGCGTTACAAAAACCTTGAAATACACAAAGTATTCCTGCGGTTTTTGTGCCTTGGCGGACACAAAATTTGCTCGCCATTCGCGCACGTTGCTTTAATCAGCGTATCCTTGCGGAGCGGAGCCCGGCTCTTGTGAACGGGATATCCCGCTCCTCTTGTTTTACCTCAGTCGGGTAAAAATATGCGTGGTATTCCGCATTTTTCTTCCGCTCGGTGAAACGTTCAACCCCCGGTCCTTCCTTCAGGGACCGGATCGAAGCTCTGAATAAACTCCGGTATTCCGGCCTCTCACGAAGAGGGATGAACTGACAATTTTTCACGGCTGTCTGTCCTGTCTCTTCCTATAAACGATCTGCCTTTTTCTCTCTGACATAGACTTCTTTTTCCGTAAATACCATGTCCATTGGCCTGTCCCATTCCTCCGCCGGGACACGCTCAGCCTTCTGAGCCTCAAATGCCACGGCGCATATTACCGCGTTCACACACTTCGGAAGATACCGGTCATAGTATCCCGCGCCCATTCCCATGCGGTTACATGGGCAGTCAAAGGCCGCGCAGGGACAGATCACGAGGTCCAGCTCCTCCGGCATCACCGGGAGAGACAGCTCCGGAACCGGTTCCGGAATTCCGAAAGCTCCCGGTCTCCGCGCCCCCGATCCGGAGGGGATCATCGCCGCCATCTCAGAATCGCTGATACAAAGGGGATACGCGAAGCGCTTCTCCGCAGACATCGGGTGGCTGACAAGCTGTTCCAGCGACAGCTCGGCGCGAACGTGGGCATAGATCAGGACGGTTTTCGCTTTCTGAAATGCCTCGCTTTGTGTGATTCGTTCCACGGTTCGTGCGGATTTTTCCGCACGCTCCTCCGGAGAGAGCGCATCACGTGCCCGGATACGGCTTTTCCGCAGCCATTTCCGGTACTGTGCATGAGCCGTAAAGTTTAATGCCTCACTGACAGCGATAAACGATTCCGGCTGACGGTTCTGCATAGGAAGTCCTCCACGGCAACGAATACGGCCGGCGCGGTTCATGGCGGTTATCTGGCCGCGATGGAAATTGTATAAACAGGAGCGTCGAAATTCGGTTCACTGATAGGTTCGGATGATATTTTCCGCAGCCTGACGCTTCGTTATTTTCTGCTCCATGGCTTGCCTGGCAATATAGCGGTGGGCGTCCGGCTCCGTCATATGCAGACATTCGATGAGCAGCCATTTGGCGCGGTTGATCAGGCGAATCTCCTCAATTCTCTCTTCCACGGTCGCCTGTTTTGACTTCATCCGTCGAAGCCGTTCCCGCATGGCACACAGGACGCGGAGATTCTGAGAAATCATCTGTGTGTTCGTAGGCTTGGAAAGGGTCACGACCCCGGCAGGAAGCACTCTATTGTAAATATCCTCGTAGTTTTCATGTTTTACCAGCAGGAGGATGCCGGCTTCGCAGGCGGCACACGCATCCATGGAAAAACGCATTCCGGAGCCGTCCGGCAGCGGCGAGTTGATGATGATGAGGTCGTAGGACTCCTCCGTCAGTTTTCGCCTGGCATCATTCACGCTTTTTACCGTATCTATCGGCCAGTAATCCGTTACGGGGAGCAGAGAGGTGACGACCTCGTTCATTTTTTCCGATGACGAAACCAAAAGCACACTGTAAGTATCATTTTGGAACAGCATCCTGCTCCCCCCTTTCGGTGCGTTTTCAGGTCAGCCGCAATAAACGCCGATCACAGCGGAGGGAAGATGCTCCCGGATAAATTCACTGCCGGCTGCCAGGCGGATCGCTTCCGTCAGGGAAGCGGGCAGCTTCCGATAGCCTTCCAAAAGCGACGTCTCCGCCAGAAATGTGTTGAAGTCGGCGGAGGGCGGCAGCGGAAGACGGCGCAGAATCCCGTCCAGGCAGGCGTAGATCAGCAGCGCATACGCCAGATATGGGTTTGCCATGGAATCCGGTGACCGAAGCTCCACACGGCGAAAGATTCCCGAAGCGGCAGGGACGCGGACCAGTTGGGAGCGGTTTTGCTCAGACCAGGTGACAAAGCCAGGCGCTTTGTCCCTTCCGAGGCGCTCATAGGAGTTTTCGCAGGGATTCAGAAACAGCGTCATCTCCGCAGCCCGCTCCATCAGACCGGGAATCAACGCTGCCGGCGAAAGCTCGACGCCGTCCTTTTTTGCGGAGATGTTGACATGCATCCCGCTCCCGTCGTGCTCCGGGAGAGGGCGCGGAGAGAAATCGGCGAACAGTCCGCTTTGCGCCGCGATGGTTTTCACGACGCTCCGGAAGATGATTGCGTGGTCCGCCGCAGTCAGCGGGTCGGAATAGCGGAAGTCGATCTCATTCTGGCCCGGTCCGCTCTCGTGGTGGGAGCTTTCCGGGCGGATGCCCATCTGCTCCAGCGTCAGGCAGATTTCCCGGCGTACGTTCTCCCCCTTGTCGTCCGGGGCTACATCCATATAACCTGCCCGATCATAGGGCTCCTTCGTGGGGTTCCCCTCTTCGTCAAGCCTGAACAGATAAAACTCCATCTCGGAGCCGAAGGAAAAGGCGTAGCCGAGCTGATCAGCGTATTCTACCGCCTTTTTGAGAATATGGCGGGGATCGGCCGCACAGGGTGTTCCGTCCGGATGTGTGATATCGCAGAACATGTGCGCCACCCGGCCGGTATGGGGGCGCCAAGGCAACTCCGTCAGCGTGGAGGCGTCCGGGTGAAGAAGAAGATCGGAGCGGACTCCTCCGTCAAAACCGGGAATCGCGGAGGCATCGAAAGCAACCCCATGCGCGAACGCCCGCGGCAGCTCGTCCGCCATCACGGCAACATTGCGCTGGTGTCCGTATACGTCGCAGAAGGCCATTCGGATGAACTTTACATCCTCTTCTTCGACATACTGTATGACTTCCTCCTGCGTGTATTTCATACTGTATCGGCCCCTTTCCAAAAAGCGCGTTGGATGGCTTCATTTATTATAGCATAGTTCTTTTTAAAATTTCAACCTCCGCCACCGCCATGAACAATCCTCTCTCCCCGCCCGAAATGGGCGGGGGATTTGTTTATTCCACCGTGACGGATTTTGCCAGGTTTTTCGGCTTGTCGATATCGCAGCCGTTTTCCTTTGCCACATGATAGGCCAGAAGCTGGAGCGGCACCACCGCCAGCGCCGGAAGGCAGTGGTTCATATCTTTCGCTTTATTTTTTCTGATTCGTCTTGTTAAGGAAACGCTGATGAAATCCGGCGAGAGCAGATGTCGCGCAAATTTTCGCCGGATCAAGGCGCAAAAAGTGCAGGAATACTTTGTGCATTTCAAACTTTTTGCAACGCAGAGCTGGAGAAAATTTGCCGGCAGATGCCGATGACGGATTAATCAGCGCTTCCCTAAGCTTCTGCACCGACCAGATTGGGATGGATTATACCGATTTCATGGCATGCTCCGCGCAGTCCTCAGGAGTTCCCCCGCCCCGCCGCAGGGCAGCGGGTATCCCGCTTCCCGCAGGGCGACATACATTTCGATCGCGTCCGCCGCCGTCTCCTCGTTGTATCCGCGATAGTAGAAAAAGCCGCTCCATTTCCCGCTGCGGGTTTCACTGAGGAGGATGCTCGGCCCGCCAAAGCGCAGCTCCTCGATGTGGTAGGGGATCGCGTCGCTTGGCCGGTATAACTCGCGGAACACATCCGGCGAATCCCAGGCGGCCTCGCATCCCTCACAGAAGAATGAGAAATCCTCCCTGTACGTCCTGCTCCGATTCGCACAGCACACAAACAGGTCGGACGCCCCCGGCGGCTGCGGCTGCGCGCCATCCGCCGCGTCATAGGCGACGCGGCACATCCTGAGAAAGCGCCGGAGCGTCATAGGCTCCGGAAACGGCGGCAGAACATCCTCGGAGGCAAAGGCCAGGAATTTGCGCAGGGTCTCTGCGGAGATCGGACCTCTCTCACCCCGTTCCCAGTCCCCCCCGTTCGCGCTGCACAGAAAGCGCCATCGCGCCGTTCAGGAAATCCGCGCAACTTTTTTCGCCCAGGGCGTCAAACATTGCCCGGGGTTCCAGCATGCCGAATTGGTTTTGCAGCAGAATCAGGAGACGCTCTTCCGCGTCCCGGGTCCTGCTCACCGGATCGTGCGCGAGAAAACCGCCCATGGTGTACAGATACTGCGCAAGGATTTCCGGATCCAGGTATCGGGAAGCGCTGATGTGCCGGAGCTTCGCCAGCTCCGCCTCGATCACGGCTTCGACCGCTTCCTCGCTCGGATAAAGCTCTTCGCCCGCCCGGCCCGGCAGCCACAGCCTCGTGAAGACCTCTCCGGCCTCGCTTCCGTCCAAGGCCAGGATCTCACATCCGCCCGCCGGGACAAAAACCGTGTTGCCCGCGCCGTCCTTTACGCCGAGACGAAAGCCCTCATCCGCCTGGACCTCGCGGACTACCTCCCCGGAAAAGTAGCCTCTGAAGCTGCCGCCGTCGCGGAGATAAACCGTATCGCCGGCCTGCGGAATCCATTCCGATTTCATTGCTGTCCGCTCTCCTTTCACGTTTTCTCCGGAACATCCCGGTACCCTCTCTTTTCCCCTCCAGCTTATCAGGTTTCCACAGCCAAATTTTCCGAGCAGCGCCAAGGGGCGGAGACAACTGCTCCGCCCCTTGGCCGCATGTCGTTATGATGTTGGATATGGGGTTGCGTTATTTGCCCAAAGCCCTGTCGTAGCCCTCCAGCACCTCCCGATCCGGGGCAGGGGTAGCGAGGCTGACCGCGACAATGACGATGGCCGACACCAGGAACGCGGGCAACAGCTCATAGATGGCAAACGCGCCGCCCAGCTTCGCCACGCCGAACTTCCACACGAAAATCATGACCGCGCCGGCCAGGATGCCCGCCAGAGCGCCCTGCCGGTTGGCACGCCGCCAGAACAGGCTGAACAGCATCACCGGGCCGAAGGCCGCGCCGAAGCCCGCCCAGGCAAAGGACACCACCCGGAACACACTGCTGTCGGGGTCCCAGGCCAGGATCACGCCCAAAACGGCGATGCAGATGACGGTGGCCCGCGCGGCGATCATAGCCGCCTTGCTGCTCAGCCGGATGCCCAGGAAGTCCTGGAGCAGGTCCTGTGAGATGCTGCTGGAGGCCGCCAGGAGCTGGCTGTCCGCCGTGGACATGGTAGCGGCCAGGATGCCCGCCAGAATGATGCCCGCCACCACGGCGAACAGGAAGCCGTTGCCGCTCATCAGGTGGGCCATCTGGATAATGACGGTCTCGCTCTCGGAAGAGCTTGTCAGCATGGGCAGCTTGCCGGTCAGAGACACGCTGTAGCCGATGATGCCGATGAAGATGGCGATGACCATGCTGACCAGTGCCCAGATGCTGGCGATGCGCCGGGAGATCTTGACCTCGTTCTCGTCCCGGATGGCCATGAAGCGCAGCAGGATGTGGGGCATTCCGAAGTAGCCCAGGCCCCAGGCCAGGGTGGACACGACGGGCAGGAAGCCGTAAGTGCCGGCAGTGCCGGAGGCGGGGTCGTAGCCCTGGGTCAGGTTCAGGTAACCGGGCAGCGCCCGGGCGTTGTCCATGACCGCGTCCATGCCGCCGGCCTGCCCGATGCCGAAGAGGATGATGACCACCAGCGCGATGGTCATGAAAATACTCTGGATCAGGTCCGTGGTGCTGACCGCCAGAAAGCCGCCCATCACCGTGTAGGCGATGATGATGCCCGCTCCCGCGATCATGGCGGCGTGGTAGTCCAGGCCGAAGAGGCTGTTGAACAGGGTGCCCACGGCCTTGAAGCCGGAGGCGGTGTAGGGCACGAAGAAGATCACGATGACCAGGGCGGAGATCAGGCTCAGCACATGCCGCTTATCGCCGAAGCGCCGGGAGAAGTAGTCCGGCAGGGTGATGGCCCCCAGAGAGGCGCTGTAGCGCCGCAGGCGTCTGGCCACCAGAAGAAAGTTCAGATAGGTACCCACGGACAGGCCGATGATGGTCCAGCCCGCCTCGGCCACGCCGCAGAGATAGGCCAGGCCCGGCAATCCCATGAGCAGATAGCTGCTCATATCCGAGGCCTCCGCGCTCATGGCGGTGACCAGCGGCCCCAGCTTCCGGCCGCCCAGGTAAAATTCCGAGGTGTTGTCGCCGCTGCCCTTGCGGCTGAACCAGACCCCGATGAACACCATGGCGACCAGGTAAACCACGATGGTGGCGACGATGCACAGTTGTGCAGTTGTCATGCTTTTCTCCCCTCTTTTTTATATTGATTGCTTTTCTGTTTTCCGATTTTCAGCGGAACATGGGGGAGTATATCATATGAAAAAGTATACGTCAATAGCGAATAAATATGAATTTATATTTGCATTGCCAGCGCCTTCAGCTCCTCCCGGGTGGTCAGCAGATTCAGCGCCTCCAGCAGGGCCTTGGCGCTCATGCCCGCCGGAAGACCCAGCCGCCGCTGCAATTTCCGGCGCTTTTCGGCGCTGCCCGCTCCGCCGGACAGGCCCAGGCGGTAAAGGTCCGCCGGAGCGATGTCTCCCCGGGGGGCGGCGCTCTCCCCCTCGACCGTGGCCCCCGCGGCGCGCAGCGCATGCAGCAGCACCTCCGGCTTCATACCCTCCACGCCCAGCGTCCCCGCCTTGGAGGGGACGCTTTTTCTGCGCTCCTTGCCCGGGATGTCCGGGACGTAGGCGTGCTTCACATACCTCGGGTCCACCGCCCCGCGCAGAAAGCCGCGGATCACCCGCCCCGCGCCGTCAGGGTCCGTCAGCACCACCAGCCCCCGGCGCTCGGCCAGAGAACGCAGCAGGGCCAGCTTTTCCGCGTCCTTGAAGATTCCGAAGCCGTCGGTGCAGATCACCGCGGCGTCCACGACCTGGCGGAGGGCGTTCTTGTCGTAGCGCCCCTCCACCACGATCACCTCACGGATCCGGACCATCGCCCTACGCCCCCGCCGCGATGCGGCCGAACAGCTCCCGGAGCAGGTCCGCCGGGTCCTGGCCGGTGCTCTTCATCCGGTAGTCGTACTCCGCGCAGAGGCTGACCAGCCGGGCAAGCTCCGCCTCGGTGTAGGGCTTGGCGGCGTCGCAGAGCTGGTCGAAAAACCGGTCGTAGCTCATGGAGCACAGCTCCATCACGTCCCCCCGGCTCCGGCCGGCGTTCAGCCCCGCCTTGCAGGCGTACATCCGCCGGAGCTGGATGCCGATCAGGGCATTGAGCATGATCGGGTGGTTGTCCTTGTTGCCCAGCAAATCCGCCAGGATGGCGGCGGCACGGTCGTAGCGGCGGCGGCCCAGCTCCTCCGTCATGGCAAACACGTCCGCCTCCGGCAGGCGGTCCGCCGTGGCGTCGATGTCGGCGCGGGTGATCCGTTCCCCGGCGGCGTGGGCGGCGGCCTTCTCGATCTGGGGGATCAGCCCCTGCATCAGCCCGCCGCAGAGAAAGACCAGATACTCCGCGTCCCTGCGCTCGATGGTCCTGCCCAGGGCCTTGCAGCGGCCGGCGATCCAGCCGGTCAGAGCCGCCGGCTCCTGCTCCGTGAATTCCAGGGCCCTCCCCAGCTTTTTCAGGCCCTTCACCGCCGACAGCCGCCCGTCCGGAGCCATGCCGGGGGACTGGACAAACGCCAGGGTGCACCAATCCGGGATGTCGGAGAGGATGGCCTTCAGCCGCTCCCACGCCTCCTCCCTGCATTTGTTCAGGTCGTAGTCCCGGACCAGCACCAGGGTGCGCTCCGTGAAAAAGGGCATGGCGTTCACTGCCTCCCCCAGCTCGCCCAGCTCCAGGCCGGCCCCGCTGAGGCGGTGCAGGCTGAACTCCTCCCCGCCGGGGACGCAGACCTTTTCCAGCTCCCCGGCAAAGCGCTCCCGGAGATAGTCCTCCTGGCCGTAGAGCAGATAGAGCCGTTCCGGCCCCCGCTCCCGCAGGCGCTTTACCTCCGCGTTGTAGTTGAACGCCGGTTTTTTCTTCTTTGCCATTTTATCCCGTTTCCTCCCGGACCACGTCTCCCACCGTCAGGGAGACCGTCCCGTCCCGATCCGTGCGGTACACCCGGATGTGCCGTTCCTCCAGCCGCTCCAACACCTCCGCCGCCGGGTGGCCGTAGCGGTTCCCGGCCCCCACGGAGATGAACACCGTGTCCGGCGTCACCGCGTCCAGCAGCGTGTCCGTGGTGGAGCCGGCGCTGCCGTGGTGTCCCGCCACCAGCAGCTCGATGTCCCCCAGGTCCCGATGCTCCGTCAGCGTCCGCTCCACCGCCGCGCCCGCGTCCCCGGTGACCAGGAACTCAAAGTCCCCGTAATCCCCAAAGATCAGCAGGCCGGCATCGTTGACGCTCCCCTCGCCCAGGGGCGCGAAGACCGTCAGCTCCAGGCCGTCCACCCAGAACAGCGTGTCCCGATCGATTTCAAACACCTGCGTACCCGTCTCCCGGCACAGCTCCAGGATGCCCGCGCTGTAGTCGTTCTCCGCATACTCCGCCGGGATGGCGAGGCGGGCCACCTCCAGCCGGTGCATGAGCCGTTCCGTGCCGCCCACATGGTCGTCGTGGAAGTGGGTCAGGATGAGCAGGTCCACCCGGTCGCGCCCGGCCCGGAGCAGATGGTCCGCCGCCGCGTCCCCGGCGGACACCCCCAGTCCGCCGCCGCAGTCGATCAGCACCGCGCCGTTTTCCGTCTCGGCGGCCAGGCACTGGCCCTGGCCCACGTCCAAAGCCGTCACCGCCAGCGTGCCCGGCAGAGCGCTGCGGAGGGTGAAGCTCAGCGCCGCCAGGCCCGTCAGCGCGCAGCACACGGGGATGACGGGCCGCCAGCGCTCCCCTCCCCGGAGGGCATAGCTGACGGGGAACAGCACATAGACGAAGATCAGCCACCAGCCGCCCAGGTTGCCCGCGGTGTAGATCGAGGCCATGGGCCAGCGGGCGATGTGCCGGACCGTAAAAGCGGCGTACCGGGGCAGCCAGCCCGCTGCCCAGCCTGCGGCGATGCCCAGGGGCTGCCACAGCGCCCCCAGCAGGCAGACGCCGTAGCCCAGGAAAAAGGCGGCGGACATTGCCCAGAGGCAGAGCAGGTTGGTGACGATGCCGTAGAGCGGCACGCAGCCGAACCAAAGGGCGGAGAGAGGCGTGGTGAACACCGCCGCGCCCACGCTTGATGCCAGCGACGCGCAGATCCAGTGGAGCGCCTTGCCGGGAACGCTCCGGGGCAGACGGTATCTGCCGCGGCTGTCATAGGCCAGGGCGTCAAACATACGGGGCGAGACCGTGATGAGCCCCGCCATGGCGGCAAAGGAGAGCTGAAAGCTCAGGCTTGCCACCGCCAGGGGATTGGCCAGCAAAATGAGAAGTCCCGCGGCGGCCAGGGCGGTGGGCGGATCGTCCTCCCGCCCTGCCAGCGGCGCGGCCAGCAGGAGGATCTGCATGATCCCCGCCCTGACCACCGAGGGCGTAAAGCCCGCCATTGCCAGAAAGGCCAGCACCAGCGGGACGCCGACAAAGCAGGTGATCCGCCGCCGGCGCGTCAGCAGCCGGAGCAGCGTGACCAAAAAGCCCACATGCATCCCGCTGACGGCGATGATGTGGGTGAAGCCCGCGGTGCGCATGGCGGTGTAGAGCGCATCGTCCTGATAGAGCTCCGTCCGGTCTCCGGTGAGCAGGGCTTTCATGAGCCCGGCCACGTCCGCGGGAAAGCAGGTCAGGGCCTGTTTTTTGATTGCCTCCCCGACCGCCAGCGGCGCATAGAGAAAGGTCCAGGGCGACTTGCCCGTCACGCGGACGGAGCCGTTCAGATAGCCTCGGAGCAGAATGCGGTCGCTGAGATACCAGTCGCTGTCCTCCCCTGAGCGCTTCGCGGCGGACAGCAGCCTCAGAGGCAGCTCCACCCGGTCCCCCGGCCGCAGGGACGCCAAAGCGTCCCCGCTGTAGTCGTAGACGAGCATGGAGACATGGGGAACAAGCCCGTCCGCGGAGCGCACCCGGATGCTGGAATACCCGTCCCGAAGCTGGGCATAGCGGAGGACCTCCGCCGTCACGGTGCGCTCCTGTCCCGCGAAAGCCTCCGCCGGGGCCACCCGGAGAGCGCCGTAGCCCCAGAACCAGACAAAGCCCGCGGCTGCGCCCAGCAGTGCCGGAGGCAGCAGCGCCGCAAGCGCGGCAGCACGGCCGGAGCAGTCGGAACGGCCGCCCCGCCGCCGCAACAGCCATACCGCAATCAGGCCGGCCAGGGGCGCGGCGGTAATCCAGGGAAGGACAAAAGACGGCAGCAGCCAGCGGGAGAGGATCAGGGCCAGGAGATACCCCGCCGTCAGCCAGAGCAGCGTCCGGCGGCCCGCGCCCCCGCATCTTTCCGCGCCCATGTCAGAGCTCCACCCGGACGCCGCCGGGGATGAGCTGCTTGGTATGGATCAGCACCACGTCACCCTCCCGGAGCCGGGTGTTCCCGTTGGGGATGATGACCCTGGTCTTCCGCTTGACCATGATGATGACGCTTTGGCGGGAGATGTCCAGGTCCCGGATGAGCTGCCCGTTCCAGGGGTGCTCCTTCCGCAGCACCAGCTCCTTGAGGTAGACGTGCTGCTGGTCCCGCAGCGGCTCCGCGCCGAGGATCACCATGTCGTAGGCATGGAGAACCACGTCTCCCCGGGGGATCAGCACCTCCGTCCCCCGGTGGATGGCGGTGAGGATCACGCCCCGGGGCAGCCGCAGTTCGGCTACGGGCTGATCCACCCAGGCATCCTCGGGCTCCAGGCGGATCTTGATGAAGTGGATGTCGATCTCCTGGGCAATGCTCTCGCTGCTCTGCATCCGGGCGTACTGCTCCACAAAGCCGGCGGAGATGATGCCCGTGGGCACCGCCACCATGCCCACCCCCAGAAACGTGATGACGATGCTGAGGACCTTGCCCAGGGGCGTGATGGGATAGATGTCCCCGTAGCCCACGGTGAGCAGGGTGGAAACGCTCCACCAGATGCCGGAGAACGCGTTGTCAAACACCTCCGGCTGGGCGTCGTGCTCCACGGAGTACATGCACAGGCTGCTGCCCAGCAGCAGCACCAGGATGAGGAACACGGAGCTCAAAAGCTGCTGTTTTTTCCGGATGAACACCTCGGCGATGGCGTTCAGAGAGTCATAGTAGGCATTGATGCGGAACAGGCGGAAGATGCGCACGATCCGAAAGATGCGGAACGCCGCCGCCCCGGCGGGCAGGAACACCGGCAGATAGTAGGGCAGAAAGCTCAGAAGATCCACGATGCCGCCAAAGGACAGGACATAGGCCAGCAGTCCCTCCAGCTCCGTGGGCTTGTGATAGATGTAGCGGGCGGCGATGAGACGAAGCAGATAGTCCAGTGCGAACAGTGCCACGGTGATGCCCTCCAGGGCGTCCAGCAGCCCGCCCCAGGCATTCCGGATGTCCGAAAAGGTGCTAAGGACCGCCGCCGTCAGATTGACCACGATGACGGCGGTGATGAAAAAGTCGTATGCCCGGCTGACCGGGTCGTTGGAGGCGCCAACCTCCACCACCTTGGCCAGCCGGGTACGAAAAGCACGGACCTGTTCGCTCCGCTTCATCTCTTCTCAGCCGTATACGACGGACTTTGCCAGGGCCTCCGCCTTGGCCTCGCCGCAGAAATACGCCGCCAGGGCCAGCGCAAAGGGGATGGCGGTCCCCACGCCCCGGCTGGTGATAACGCAGCCGTCCCGCTCCACGGGGTGCGTCCCCACCGTCGCGCCGGTCAGGCCATCCTCCATGCCGGGATAGCACACGGCGGTCTTGCCCCGCAGCAGCCCGGCCTTGCCCAGCACCGTGGGAGCGGCGCAGATGGCGGCGGTGAGCTTGCCGGCGGCGGCGAAGCGCCGCAGCAGCTCCAGGACCCGGGGATCGTCGCCCAGATGCGTAGTGCCGGGCATACCGCCGGGCAGAATCACGCCGTCATAGCCGTCAAAATCCGCAGCATTGAAGCCCAGATCCGCCCCCACGGCGATGCCGTGGCTGCCGGTCACCGTGGCATTGCCGTCCAGGGAGACCATGTCGCACTGCACCCCGGCTCTCCGCAGCAGGTCCACGGCGGTCAGGGCCTCCACCTCCTCAAAGCCGGAGGCAAGCAGGATCGCGGTCTTTTTCATTTCAATCCTCCATTCATTTCAATCCTCATTCATTTTTGCCTTCCCCCTCTGGGGGAAGGTGGCTGCGCCGCAGGCGAAGACGGATGAGGGTCGTTGCGGGATGCCGGAAGCTGGGAGGTAGATGGCCTCACCCACCGCTCCGCGGTCCCCCCTCCCCCTTGTGGGGGAGGGAATAAGCGGTAATATAATCTAATTCTTCCACCTGGGGAAAGGCGCAGACGGATGCAGGAAATTCAGAGCCTGTTTAAAATCTCGGCGTGCCCGGATTGGCGAGCGGATTTTTCGCCAATCGAGGCGCGAAACCGCAGGAATCCTTTGTGGATTTCAAGGTTGAGCAACGAAGAGTGGCGGAAAATCCGCCGTCAAGACGGTGTACGAAGAGATTTTAAACAGGCTCTCCGATCTTCTTCAGGATCTCCTCCACCTGCGCCCGGTCGGGCATGGAGCGAATGGCTCCTTTCCTCGTGGTCACGATGTAGGCCGCGGCGTTGGCGAAGCGGAGCATCTCCCGGAGCTGGTCTTCGGAAAGCCCCGCGGGACCGTGGGAGAGCACATAGTTCAGCATGCAGGCGCAGAACGTGTCGCCCGCGCCGGTGGTCTCGATGACGCCGCCCAGGCTGACGCCCGGCACAAAAGCCCGGTTCTCGCCGCAGTAGGCATAGCTGCCCTGGGCTCCGGCGGTGACGCAGACCAGCCGCAGGTTGGGGAACTGCTCACGCAACCGGGCGGCCCCAGCGTCAAAGTCCCGCTCCCCGGTCATGAACAGCAGCTCGTTGTCGGCGATCTTCACCACGTCGCAGCGGCCAAGGCCCCAGGAAATCTGCTCCCTGGCCTGGTCGGGACTGTCCCACAGCGGCTCGCGCAGATTGGGGTCAAAGGTCACCAGGGCGTCCGCCTCCTTGGCAAGGCGCACCGCCTCCATTGTGCTCTGCCGGACCGGGTCCTCGGTCAGAGAGAGGGAGCCGAAGTGGAAAATTTTGCAGTTTTTCAGCAGCTCCCTGTCCAGCTCCTCCGGCTCCAGCCGCACGTCCGCACCGGGCTTGCGGTAAAAGCTGAAATCCCGGTCCCCGCCGGGGAACGTGTGGACCACGGCCAGCGTGGTGTGGACCTCTTTGTCCCGCCGCAGGCCGCGACAGTCGATCCCGGCGTCATGCACCGTGTCCGCCAGGATATCGCCGAACGCGTCCTGGCCCACCTTGCCGATGAAAGCGGCGCTGCGGCCCAGCTTGCGCAGCATGGCCAGCACATTGGCCGGCGCGCCGCCGGGATTGGCCTCGAACAGCAGGTTTCCCTGCTCGCTTTTTCCGTTCTGGGTGAAGTCGATCAGCAGTTCCCCCAGCGCCACCACGTCAAAGGTCTTGTCTTGCATCATAGCTCCTTCCCGCCGCGCCCGCCCGCCGGAACGCAGGCGGGCAAAGGGCTTCGCGGCTTATCCTAACGAAATAATGGTATCTGTTATTATACGCCTTTTTTCAGGAAAAGCAACCGCGGCTTTGGGCTTTTTGAAGCTCTTCCGGGCAGTTTGCAGTCACTCCAGCACGATCAGCTCCTTGGGGGCCAGGGTCAGGTTTTCCGCCCCGTCGGGGGTGATGCGGATCATATCCTCGATGCGCACGCCGAAGCGCCCCGGCAGATAGATGCCCGGCTCCGCCGTGATCACCGCCCCGGCGGGCAGGGGCTTTTTGTTTTTCATGCTCGCCCTGGGGTCCTCGTGGATTTCCAGGCCAACGCTGTGGCCGAAGCCGTGGCCGAAATACGCCCCATACCCGGCATCCGCGATGACCTTTGCCCCGGCGGAGTGGACCTCCGCCCCGGTGACGCCCGCCCTGGCGGCGGCGATGCCGGCAAGCTGAGCCTTCAGAACCGTCTCATAGACCCGCCGCATCTCCTCCGTGGCATGGCCCACCGCCACGGTCCGCGTCATATCGGAGTGGTAGCCGTCCCGGATGGTGCCGAAGTCCAGGGTGACGAAATCCCCGTTCTGAATCTCCCGGTCCGTGGGAACGCCGTGGGGCAGACTGGTGTTGGGGCCGCTGACGGTGATGGGGTCGAAGCTGTTGCCCTCGCCCCCCAGCAGCATCATCCGATAGGTCAGCTCCGCCGCCAGGTCCGTCTCCCGCAGGCCGGGGCGGATGAGCTTCAAAATCTCCGTGAAGGCCGCTTCGGCGATCCGCTGGGCGGCGACCATGTGCGCGATCTCCTCCGGCTCCTTTACCGTTCGGAGCTCCGACAGGATTTTCTCCGCCGGCTGGAGGGACTTGCCCAGCTTTTCCTCCCACTTTTTCCAAAGCCCCCAGGCCAGCCGGTCCTCCTCCGCGCCGATTTTTTCACAGCCGTCCAGCAGTTCCTTCGCCCAGACGCTCAGATCCTTCTCCTGGCTGAACATCACCACCTGAACCCCCACGGCCTTTGCCGCGGCTGCCTCGATGTAGCGGGAGTCCGTCAGCAGCCAGGCGCCGCTTTGCGTGACGACGGCGGCGCCGTCGGTGATGGGGAACTGGCAGGCGTAGCGGATATTGGTGTCGCTTGTCAGCAGGAGGGCATCCAGCTCCTGCTCCCTGAGCTTTGCCTGGATTTTTTCAATGCGTGTCATAATTGATCTCTTCCTCTCTTGAATCTCGGATTTTTCAGAGTGCTTTTATGTTTTTCGAAGCGCTTTCATGCGCTGTTTGTCCAGATACATCCTCTGGTCGGCCCGGCGCATCACGTCCTCCACGCTGCCGTCGGAGCCCGGCCGGTAGATCGCCATGCCCTTGGCGACGCTGATCTGCTCCCAGGGCTCCTCCGCCGTGTGGTTGACCTCCGCCGCCAGTCCGTCGAACTCCTCCATCAGGCTGTCGCGCCTGTCGTAGTCCCCGCTCTGGAGCAGCACGGCGAACTCGTCCCCGCCGATGCGGAACACGGGACTGTGGGTGAAAACGCGGCAGATCAGCGCGCAGGCATTCAGGAGATAGCGATCCCCCATGCCGTGACCGTAGCGGTCGTTGATCCGCTTTAAGTCATTGCAGTCCAGCATCACCACGCCGAACGCCGGTTCCGCCCCCTCCTCCGCCGCGGCGATGGCGTCGCCCAGCATTTTGGCGGAGGCGTTGTAGGCCGCCAGATTCTTTACGCCGGTCATGGCATCCTGGTAAGCCTTGCTGTTCAGGTCGCTGATATAGATCTGCAGATGCTCCACCAGCCGCTGGAACGCGGCGGTCAGGACCCCCACCTCGTCCGAGCCGCTGTAGTCCAGGGAAATGTCGTAATTCCCCTCCGCCAGCAGCCGGGAAGCGGCGGTCAGCCGCTGCAGCGGTTCCGTGAGCCGCCGCAGGATCAAAAGCGAGAGGACCGCGAACAGGGCAAGAATCAAGCCGCCGGCGATAAGGATCACGGTTACCAGACGCTGCCAGCCGGCGTTGATCTCGCGGATGGGGGCCACCACCGCCAGCTTCAGGCCGTTGGCCAGGGTGGAGAACACCATCATCCGCTCCTCCCCGGGCGCGCCGTAACGGATGGGCTCCGGGCTGCTCTCGCTTTTCAGCATGGCAGCGGCGGCGGCAAAGGCGGGGCTCTCCTCCGCCAGGAGCCTGCCGGTCTCAACGTTGGGGTGGTAGACGATACTCCCCTCCCCGTCCATCAGAACGGCATAGCCCGTGTCGTAGATTTCCAGGTCGTCAAGCTGCTCCACCAGGGTGTCATAGTCGATGTCCATGCCGATGATGCCGATGAACGTCCCGGCCTTGTAGACAGGGACCACATAGGAGAGTATGGTCTCGTCCATGTTGGCGTTGTAATAGGGGGCGATCCAGGTGGGACGGCCCCGGCGCAGGGGGAGATAGTACCAGCCCACATGCTCGGTGTCGCCCTCCTCATAGCCGGAGATGTCCGTGGGTTGCATGCCGTAAAACTGGGTCCGCCCCTTTTTGGAGAACCAGAAGCCGGTCACCTCGCCGCTGAGGGAGGGGTTCAGCCGGTAATAGTAGGTCAGAGCCCCGCTGGTGTGTACGGCCACGCTGCCAAACACCTTCTCCACCAGGGCTGTGTGGTCCCGGAGAAAGGCGTCCATGCTCTCCCGCTGGGCCGCGCTGCGCTGCGGCAGCTCGTTCTCCAGGCCGGAGAAACCCACCACGCCTCCGTCGATCAGCTCCTGGCTCACGATCACGTCCCCGGCGAAGCGGGCCGCCATGTCCACGGATTGCTCGATGCTGTTGAGATAGCTGTCCAGGGTCTGCCGCCGGTCGTCGCAGATCAGGGCCATGGTCTCCGCCGCGTCGCGGTCCCCCGTCCGCTTGACAAAGAAGATGCAGATGCCGCCGATGGCGGTAACGCTGACCAGGATCGCCGCCAGGGTCAGTATGGTTATTTTTCGGAAAATGGAACCGTGCTCCATAGTGGATTACCTTTCCTTGCCCGCTGCCGCATTCCGGCTGCCGCCCACATCCGCGATGCCTTTGAAAATCCATATTAAAATAGCACAATTTCGGCCGCCTGTGCAATCCCTTCCGGAATCATTCCCCATCTTTATGCAAATATCATGGATTTTTCTCAAATATTATGTGTAATACGACGAATACTTGCAAAAAAATTCGTCTTTTCTTTTTGCAGCCAGAGGAGTATACTATGAAAATACAATTTTTGCCCGGTGAAATGAATTGTTTTGGGGGGTGTTCCGGCCTTGCAGAAACAAAAGCGGAAAAAATTTGATCCCGCCGTGATGAAAGACATGCGCTTCGGGGAAAAGGTGAACTATATCCTGGTCCACTTCAAGTACCATCTCCTGGTTGCCCTGATCCTGGTGCTGTTCATCGGCTTTCTGGTTCAGGCCGCCACCGGAGGCAAGGACGATCCGGTGTTCACCGCCTACGTCACCGGCGCAGCGCAGGAAAAGCTGGATTCCGCCGCCGCGGCCTTCGGCGCTTTCGCGGGACTGGACGCGGAGCGAGAGCCCGTCAGCTTCTCTCCCGGCGACCCGGAGGCCGTGAACACGGAGGAGGGACAGCATACGCTCATCACCACCGTGGCCTACGCTCGGGCGGACGTTCTGCTCACCCCCGAGCTGACCGCGGACTATCTGCTGAAAAACGGCGGACTGAGCGACCTGCAGGTGGTGCTGCCGGCAGCGGCGCTGGAGCGCTACGCACACAGGCTCTGGTACGCCGACGCGGACGCGCTGAAAGCCTGGATGGAGGCCAGCAAGGAGGAGGGCGGCTCCGCCCCGGCCGGCAGCCAGCTTTCCCCCGGCTCCGCGGGCATGACCGCCCCGGTGCCCGTGGCCCTGGACGTGACGGCGGAGGCCCGGGAGAAGCTGGGTCTGGAGGGCGGGGAGACGGTCCTGCTCACCGTGGCGGTCACCGACAAGCACTTGGAGCGCACCGCGGACTTCCTGCGGTTTCTCTGCGGGGACAGCGAGCCTTTCCCGGCGGAGCAGCAGGAAAACGATCCATAAAACCGCGAAATTCTAAAAAAAGGAAAAGAAACCATGAAAAAAGTGATGCTTGTCTTCGGCACCAGACCGGAGGCAATCAAAATGTGCCCGCTCGTCAACGAGCTGAAAAATCGGGCGGGACTGCGGACCGTGACCGTGGTGACGGGACAGCACCGGGAGATGCTCCATCCGGTGCTGGAAACCTTTGGCGTGGTCCCGGACCACGATCTGGACATCATGCGCCCGCGCCAGACTCTGTTCGACATCACCGCCGCGGTGCTGGAAAAGCTCCCGCCGGTGCTGGAGGCGGAAAAGCCCGATCTGGTACTGGTCCACGGCGACACCACCACCACCTTCGCCTCCGCCCTGGCTTGCTACTACCTGGACGTGCCCGTCGGCCACGTGGAGGCGGGGCTGCGGACCTACAACATCCACAGCCCCTACCCGGAGGAGTTCAACCGGGAGGCGGTGGGCATCGTCAGCCGGTACAATTTTGCCCCCACCCCCACCGCGGCGGACAACCTGCTGCGGGAGGGCAAAAAGCCGGCGACCATCTTTGTCACCGGCAACACGGTCATCGACGCCATGCGCCACACGGTCCGGGAGGACTACACGCACCCGGAGCTGGACTGGGCGGGGGACGGGCGGCTGATCTTCATCACCGCCCACCGGCGGGAAAACCTGGGCGAGCCCATGCACCGGATGTTCCGGGCCATCCGCCGGGTCTTGCAGGAGCACCCGGACTGCCGGGCGGTCTACCCGATCCACATGAACCCCGCGGTCCGCAAGGCTGCGGAGGAGGAGCTGGCCGGCTGCGATCAGCTCCACCTGATCGAGCCCATCGAGGTCTTCGACTGCCACAACTTCGAGGCCAGGTGCTATCTGTGCCTGACGGACTCCGGCGGCATCCAGGAGGAGTGCCCCTCCTACGGCAAGCCCGTGCTGGTCATGCGGGACACCACCGAGCGCCCGGAGGGCGTGGCGGCGGGCACGCTGCGGCTGGTGGGCACGGAGGAGGAGAGCATTTACCGCAGCTTTACCGAGCTGCTGGAGGACCCCGCCGCCTATGAAAAAATGAGCCGCGCCTGCAACCCCTACGGGGACGGCCGCGCCTGTGAGCGCATCGCGGACATTTTGGAAAAAGGGACCTATTCCCCCTGGGAACCCAGGATGCCCGGCTCCGAGCCATATCTATTTGACCCCATAATCTGAACATACAGGAGGAAAACACCATGCGCGTCGTCATTCAGGAAAACTATGAGAACATGTCCCTCTGGGCCGCCCGGTACATTGCGGCGAAGATCAACGCCCACAGGGAAAGCCGCCCCTTTGTGCTGGGGCTGCCCACCGGCTCCTCCCCCATCGGGGTCTACAAGGAGCTTGCGCGGATGAACAGGGCCGGAGAGGTCTCCTTTGCCAACGTGGTGACGTTCAACATGGACGAGTACCTGGGCCTGCCCCGGGACCACGACCAGAGCTACTGGTATTTCATGCACGACAATTTCTTCAACCACCTTGTGGATATGAAGCCGGAGAACATCAACATCCTCAACGGCATGACCGACGACCCGGAGGGGGAGTGCGCCCGGTATGAGGAGAAGATCGCCTCCTGCGGCGGCATCGACCTCTTTATGGGGGGCATCGGCGTGGACGGCCACCTGGCCTTTAACGAGCCCTACACCTCCCTCACCTCCCGCACCGGCGTCCGCGACCTGACCACGGACACCCGGATCGTGAATTCCCGCTTCTTCGGCGGCGATATGAACAAGGTGCCCGCAAAGGCCCTCAGCGTGGGCATCGGCACGGTCACGGACTCCAGGGAGGTGCTGGTGCTCATCAGCGGCCACAACAAAGCCCGCGCCCTGGCCGCCACCGTGGAGGGCGGCGTCAGCCAGAAGTGGACCTGCTCCGCGCTGCAACTGCACAATGGGGCCATCATCGCCTGCGACGAGGAGGCCTGCGGCGAGCTGACCGTGGACACCTATAAATATTTCCTGGACATCGAGCGCGGCGAGCGGCTGTAAGAGCCTGTCCGCTACATTCGTTTCACGGTTTTTCGGAAAAAAATGAAAGGGGCGGAAAAGTCATGGCCATGATCGGCACTTATAACGGTTCCGTGATCGAAACCGGGCAAACGTTTCGGCAGGGACAGCGTTTTTTGCTGATACCCATCAACGGAAACCCAAAAGCGAATCCGGAAAAGGCGCGTTTGATTCGGGAACTTGCCGGAAGCGTCCCCGACAGCGGATACGCCTATGAAGCAGTCAGGCAGGAGCGCCGCGAGGCCCTATGAAGCTGTTGATCGATACGAACGTGATTCTGGATTATCTGCTTGCCAGACCTGGTTTTTACGACGACGCTTTCCGCGTCTTTTCCCTTGCAGCTTTTGATGAAACCTATGAATTTGTTTCCTCGTCCGCGGTTACAGATATCTTTTATCACGTCAAAAAAGAACTGCATGATTCTTATGCCGCGCAGAACAAAGTGAGGGAACTGCTCCGTATCATAACGGTGCTCGATGTGACGCAGACAGATATTCTCAAGGCGCTGGAATTGCATTGGAAAGACTTTGAGGATGCGGTACAATTTGCTGTCGCCCTGGCGAATCATGTGGATGTAATCATTACTCGCAATCAAAATGGTTTTGAGAACACTATGATCCCGGCGCTCTCTCCCTCTGATTTTCTCGCTTCACTGGAATAGATTTCTCCATTGTCATTTTCCCCAATCATGGGCAGAGTGCCAGACCAGCTTTTTCGGCGTGTGTCTGGCACTCTGCTCATTTCATCATCTCATTGCAAAAAACGTTTCTCTTACATCCTGCGCGCCATCTCGTGGCGCAGCCGCTGGATGATGCGCTTTTCCAGGCGGCTGATATAGCTCTGGGAGATGCCCATTTTGTCCGCCACCTCCTTCTGGGTCAGCTCCCGGTGGCCCAGCAGGCCGAAGCGCAGGACGATGATGGTCCTCTCCCGCTCCTCCAGGCTGTCCACCGCCTCCAACAGGGTCTGCCGCTCCACGTCCTCCTCCAGCGGGCGAAAAATCTCGTCCCCGTCCGTGCCCAGCACGTCCCCCAGCACCAGCTCGTTGCCGTCCCAGTCCGTGTTCAGCGGTTCGTCGATGCTGACCTCCCCCCGGTGGGCGCTCCGCTTTCGGAGATACATCATAATCTCGTTTTCGATGCAGCGGGAGGCGTAGGTGGCAAGCTTGATGTTCCGGTCCGCACGAAAGGTGGAGATGGCCTTGATGAGCCCGATGGCTCCGATGCTCACCAGGTCCTCCAGACCCACGCCGGTGTTCTCAAAGCGGCGGGCGATGTACACCACCAGCCGGAGGTTGTGCTCGATCAGGGTCTGCCGGGCCTGGGGGTCCCCCTCCGCCAGCGCCTCCAGGGCCAGCTTTTCCGCCTCCGTGTCCAGGGGCGGGGGCAGGCTGTCGCTGCCGGAAACATAGTGGACCGGCTCGGGCAGGCCCAGCCCTAGGCGGCGGAAAAGCGCCAAAAGGCGCAGCCGGAGGCGGACACGGAAGCGAAAAAACCGGCTGGAATACGGAAAACGGCGCATGGCACGATCCTCCTTGCGATACAATAATTTGACAGCGGGACGGGGATGATATACAATGCACATATACTCTATATTTTCAAAGAGAAGAGGGAAACGCAATGGAACAACAGGATTTTTTGAAGCGCTATGAGACCTACCGCCGGGCGGTGGAGGAGTATCTGTCCGGCCTCTTTGCCGGGGACGTTCCCTACCAAAAGCTGTACGAATCCATGCGCTACAGCCTGCTCTCCGGGGGCAAGCGCATCCGGCCGGTGCTGGCCCTGGAATTTGCCGCCCTGGGGGGCCTTGCCTGGCGCGAGGCTCTGCCCTTTGCCTGCGCCGTGGAGCTGATGCACACCTCCTCCCTGATCCACGACGATCTCCCCTGTATGGACGACGATGAGCTGCGCCGGGGCAAGCCCACCAACCATGTGGTCTTCGGCGTCACCATGGCGACTCTGGCGGGGGATGCTCTGCAGCAGGAGGCCATGCGGCTGATTCTGGAAAGCTCCCTGCCCGCCGAAGCAAGGGCCCGGGGCGCGCTGTATCTGGCCCGGGGCGCCGGAGCGGACGGCATGGTGGGCGGACAGGTGCTGGATCTGGGGGACTTTGGCAGAGACGAACCCAGTCTGACCACCCTCCACGGCCTCAAGACCGGGGAGATGATCGCCGCCGCCGCCGGTCTGGGCTGCGCCGCCGCCGGGGCCCCGGAGGAAATGCACGCCGCCGCCCGCCGCTATGCCCTGAATCTGGGACTGGCGTTCCAGATCCGGGACGACATGCTGGACGTAATCGGGGACGAGGCCACGCTGGGCAAACCCATCTGCTCCGACCGGGAGCAGGGCAAGGTCACCTTTGCGGACGTGCTTGGGCTGGAGGAATGTGAAAAAGAGGTCCGCCGGCTGACGGAAAAGGCCGTCGCCGCCCTGGGCGGTTGGGACAGGGACGGCTTCCTGACCGCGCTGGCCTGGTCCCTGGTGAGCCGGAAGAGCTGAGATTTCCGCTTAGGATTCGCTCAGAAATAAATGTCA
>JAFTBW010000188.1 GCA_017455015.1 Oscillospiraceae bacterium
GCACGTCTTTCCGGCGGATTTTCCGCCTGAGAGCGTTGCTCAACCTTGAAATCCATAAAGGATTCCTGCGGTTTCGCGCCTCCACAGGCAAAAAATCCGCTCGGAAATCCGTACACGCCGAGATATTAAACAGGCTCTTATGCCACTTATTGCCCAGAATCTTCGAAAATGGCATTTTTTCCGGAGGTATTTATATATCACTAACCACTAACCGCTAACCACTAACCACTGTCAGGTGATGGCACGGTAGAAGATGGCGGCCATCTCCGCCCTGCTGAGCGGGGACCTGGGGTTCAGCCGGTACTGGTCGTCGCCGTTGAACACGCCCAGCCTGACCAGGGAGGCCAGGGGTACCACCGCGTAATCCGCGACCTGGCCCCGGTCCGTAAAGCGGGCCAGATCGGTGTAGCTGCCGACGGGCACGGAGGCCGCCTGGCTGTTTTGCAGCGCGCGGTACAGCAGCACCGCGGCGTCCTGCCGGGTGACGGTGTTGTTGGGGCGGAACCTGCCCCGCTCGTCCCCGGAGGCGATGCCCAGGCTCTTGGCCGAGGCCACGGCCGCGGCGTAGTAGCTGTCCTGGGCCACGTCGGTGAAGGAGTCCACCCCGGCATAGGGGAAGTTGAAGGCGCGGGAGAGCATCAGCACATAGTCGCAGCGGCGGGTGAGGTCCCCGGGGGAGAACGCGGAGGCGGAGGTGCCGTTCAGGATGCCGTAGCTTTGCAAAAAGTCCACGGCCTGCACCGCCCAACTGTAAGAGCCCATGTCCGCGAACACGCTGGACGAGGTCAGAGGCTCGATCAGGACCGTCACCGTGCCGGTAAAGGTGCTTCCGCCGGTGGTGGACAGCACGTAGGGGATGGACGCGGTACCCCGGAAGCCCGCGTGGGGCTGGAACGCGATGTTGTTCAGCTCGGAGACGGCGTAATCCCTGCCGCTGACGATCAGCTCATACTGCGTGGGGGACACGTAGTTCGCGCACAGCCGCCCCTGCTCGGCGGGGGGCGCGGTAAAGCGGATGTAGGACAGCGTGCCGCTGACATGGTTCCGGGCCGCGTTGGTGAAGTCCGAGGCCAGCAGCCGGGCGGAGACGCCGCTGGAGTAGTAGCCCACCGTACCGGTAGACCCGGCGGAGGCGGCCGCGCCCACGCTGATGCGGATGTTGCCGTCAAAGCTCTCGTTTTTCTCCGATCTGCCGGAGTAGGGGATGGTCACCACGCCGGTGAACAGCGGGGCGGCCACGAAAGCCACGGTCCCCAGGGTGCGGGTGGAGCCGGTGCGGTAGTAGGCGTTGGCGGTGTTGTTGACGGCGGTGCCGCTGACGTACAGGGTCCCCTGGGAGGAGGCGGGCAGGCTGTTGAACAGGATGTAGCTCAGCTCGTTTCCCGTGGCGGCGAAGCTGGCCCGGCTGAAATCCGCCGCGGAGAACACCAGCTCCTTGCCGGCCTGGATGGAATAGCTCACGTCGGCGTTGTTGCTGGAGGTGACCGTGATGCGCAGCTTGCCGGTGAAGCTCTCGTTCCAGGCGTTCACGCCGGTGAAGTCCAGCGTAAAGGTGCCCGTATAGCCGGCCGCGGAGCGGAAGAGCAGTCCCTCGATGGACTGGCGGGAGCCGCTGGCGGTGAGATAGTAGTTGACCGTGGTGGCGGCCTTGGCCCCGTCGCCCTGGTACAGGACGCCCTGGGAGACGTCCGAGGGGACCTTGGAGAAGCGGATGTAGTTGAGCTGCGTTCCGGTGGCGGCGTAGCTGGCCTGGCTGAAGTCCGTGTAGTTCAGCTTCAGGTCCTGGCCCGAGACCACGGAATAGCTGATCTCGTCGCTCTTGAAGCTGCCGTTGTCCCCCACGACGATGTGGACGGAGCCGTAAAACTCGCCCCCGGAGTTGTCCTCTCCTTTGAAAAAGATGTAGAGGGAGCCGGTAAAGCCGGCGCGGGGGACAAAGTACACGTCGTCGATGGAGGGGGAGGCGTAGGGGTAGTAGCGGGTATCCTTTTTCACGGCGCTCTCGTAGAGGCCGTTGTCCATGCGGTAGTACTGCAGCTTGCCGTAGCGCTCCTCGGGCAGCTCAAAGACCACGTGGCGCAGATCCCGGGAGGTGAGCCGCTTACAGAAGCCGGTGAAGTCGTCCCGGGCCATGCGCACCGCCGCGCCCTGGCGGCTGTTGTAGACGATGGAGGAGGTGTTGCTGGGGACCGTGACCACGATGTTGCCGGTGAAGTATTTGCCGCCCACGGAGTAGCCGGTAAAGCTCACGTCACAGACGCCGGTAAAGCCGTTCTTGGGCACCAGATAGAGGTTTTCGATCAGACGCTCGTTGTTGGTCCTGTAATAGCGCCCGCCGCTGGCCACGCCGGTGCCGGGGTTGGCCTCGGAGATCCAGCCCTCGTAGATGGTGGCCTGCCTGGTGCTGGCAGTGATGCCCGTGAGATAGTTCAGGTCCTCGTCCGTGGCGCTCAGGCAGATGGCGTCGATCTCGTCCAGCAGGGTGGAGAAGCGCAGCGCGTCCTCCGTGAGGGTCCTGCGGATGGTGGCGGTCTCGTCCATGGTCACGATGATGCGGCAGGCGTCGGCGTAGCTGGGTCCGCTGAGGGTGGAGCAGGTGATATAGGCGCTCCCCTCCTTCTGGGCGGTGACCACGCCGCTGACGGGGTCCACCCGCGCCACGGTGGTGTCGGAGGAGCTCCACTGCCAGTTGGCGGCCAGCACCGTGGAGGCGTTGCCGTAGACGGTGCGGGTCAGGGTCCGGGAGGAGCCGACGTACATGGTGAGCTCATGGACGCCCAGGTCCACGCCGGACACGTTCACCAGGGTGGTGGTGGATACCACGTCGTCCATGGTGCAGGTGATCCTGGCGACGCCGGGATAGACGGCGGTGACGATGCCCTTCCCCGCGTCGGCGGGGTTGGCGGACACCCGGGCAACGGTGGAATTGGTGCTCTGCCAGGTGGTGGCGAAGGGCACGGCCCCGTCCGGGTCCACGCTGGTCCGCAGGTCCGCCGTCGCTCCCACCTCGATGGTCAGTTCGCCGGGGTCCAGGGCGATGGCGCGCACCGGGAGCCGTTCCGCAGGCGTGGGGCTCACGTCCGGGCTCACGGTGTAGGCGGTCTCGGCGGCGTAAAGGCGCTCCCCGCCCTGCCGGTTCCCGGCGGCCAGGGCGGCGGCGGCCAGGACGGCAAGCAGCGCGAACAGGCAGAATTTTTTGAAAAATGGATTCATGGCAGCCTCCCGTCAGCCGACGGCTACCACCTGGTAGTCATTCGCCTGCCAGGCCGGGGTGATCCACACGTCGGGGTAATACCGGATGACCTCGTCGCCGGTGAGGGGGTCCTTTACGACCCGGGAGACAGAGCGCACCGCGATCTCCAGGTTGGTGGGGGCCACGTTGGAGAACTCGTCGCACAGCACGTTGGTGATGACGATGTTCTCGCCGCTGGTGGCGGCGGAGACCGTCAGCTCAATGACCCGGGTGACCTGGTTGTAGCGGATCGGGTCCGTGGCGATGGCGATGGTCTGGCTCCGGCGGTATACGATGTCGTTGTTGTCGATGCTGATGAAGCGGGTGGTATCCCGGCTCAGCGTCTTGGTGGGATCGCTGGGGTCGGGGGAGATGTCGGTCATCGGGCCGCGGTCCACCTGGATGGAGGAGCGCAGGCCGCTGCCGGCGGTCTTGTCCAGATACCACAGCTCGTCGTTGAAGGTCAGGGTGATGGTGCCGGTCAGGGTGTGGGGGCTGGAATCCGGGTCGTCCTTGTCGTAGGTCACCCGCAGCGTGTGGGTCAGGGTCTGCACCTGGGGCGGGGTGTTGTCCACCTTCTGGATGGGATAAGTGGAGCGGAACGCGTCGCCGGAGCCGGTGGCGCTCCTGCCCACCGCCAGGAAGCAGTACTGGGTGATGAAGGACAGGGGGAACTCCTCGGCGCAGTTCACCACGTGGAAGCTGTCCGGTCCCACGCGGACGGGGCTGCCGGTGGGGCTGTGGCCGATGATGTTGGCGCCGTTGGTCTGGGTGGTGCGGATGTAGTTTGCCACCTGGGTCTTGTAGGCGTCGGCGGCGAAATAGTCGAACAGGCTGCCCCCGTCGTCATAGCTGATGTACATGGCCTCGTACACCGTCAGGTCCTCGTAGTTGGTGTCCGCGATGCCGCTGCTCTTGCCCAGATAGTCTGCGTCGAACTCGTCCTTGAGCTCCGGGTTCAGGGCGTTGAGATAGAAGTTGTTGCGGACGACGGAATCCATCCGGTTGTCGTAGACCAGCACCACGAAGTCCACCAAAGCGTCGGTGTCGGAGCGGATGGTGACGCTGGGGTTGGCCAGCAGCAGCTCCAGCTTGGGCCGGATGACCTCGGTGGTGGTGAACTTGTACAGCTCCGTGTACTCGGAGTAGATGGCGCCCGTGCCCTGGAGCACAAAGTAGATGAAGTAGTCCGTCTCCGGGGTCAGGCCGGTGATCTCCACGTCCTGGGCCTCGATGCCCACGGTGACCGCGCCGGCCTTGATGGCGTCGTTGTTGTAGTTGGGGCTGTAGATGTTGCTGGGCGTGGGGGTGGTGAGCTGGAAGGCCTCCGAGTTGACCCTGGTCCCGTTTTCGGTGAAGGGGATCGCGGAATCGGGGAACGTGACGGGATCGCCATTGATATCCCTGGTGGTGATGGTGGGGGCGTAGTTGTTGTTGGGGGTGCCCGCCGGGGCGATGACGTAGTAGATGGTGCCGGGGCGGTCCAGCTTCAGCGTCAGGGTGGCGGTGATGTCGCGGGGGTAGACGACGGGGAAGGATTCGTCGAACTTCGGGGGCTTGGTGTCGGTGAAGGGCGCCTCCAGGTCAAAGGGGGAGGGCGCGCTGATCTGCTCCACGTTTCCGGTGGCCAGGGTGCTCTCATAGGCAAGGTCGGTCAGGTCCCGGGCCAGGCCGCGCAGCCTCGGAGCGGTGCCGGAGACCACGGAGACCCGGAGGCCCACGGTCTTGCTCCAGCTCGCCCAGTCGGTGGAGTTGTCCAGACTTGTCACATGGATGGCGTATTCGTACTTGTCGCTGCCCATGCCGCGCAGGGGGTGGTTGTCGTCCCGGGTGGCGGCGGCGTCCAGGTGCTGGAACAGGCTCTGGCCCACATAGGTGCCGGCATAGTAGGTGTTCACCACCACGCTGCCGTTCCGTTCCAGCTTTTCCCACTTGTTGTTGTTTGCGGTGTTCCTGGGGGCGGCGGGACGGCGGTACAGCTCAAAGTCGATGGTGGTGTCGGACCAGATGATCATATCCCAGTCCAGGGAGGCGTCCACGTTCTCCGTGGAGATGGGCTCCACGGTAAAGGCGGCGTCGATGCGCACCTCCGAGCCGTCATAGGCGTTGTATTCCGGCCGGATGGTGGTCTCGTTCAGCTCCTGGAGCACCACCTGCGCCGTGACCGTGGTGAATTTGGGCAGGGCCTTGGGGTTGGGGGTCATCATGTTCCGGGTGTCGGAGGTGTCCGAGATGTCGTGGATTTCAAAATAGTAGGTGCTGCCGCTGTTCAGGTTCAGCCCCTTGCCGCCGGGGAACGTGACCACAAGCTGGCCGCCGTCCAGCTTGACGGTGGCGTTGCGGTAGTCGATGACCCAGCTTTGCTGCCCGTCCTCGGTGCGCTCGCCCACGTCGGAGCCGGTCAGCAGGATGGGGACTGCGGGGGTGGTGGCGTCATAAATCAGGATGGTGCTGGCAAGCGCCCGCCGGAAAGCCTCCTTGGCCGCCCCGCTGGCGTACTCCGCAGAAGCCGCCCGGTACAGGTCCAGCAGACGGCCGGACTGGTAGACGGCGTCCACCGGCGCTTCGCTCCACATCACGTTCTCCCGGAAGACGATGCGCACGTCCGTGTCGGGGTAGGGGCGGCTCGGATCGCTCTCCAGCACGTGGGAGAACTCCTGCGCGGCGTCCGGCGGGAGGTTGTCCCGGGTGGAGTAGGTGACCATCTCGTCGATGACGAACACAGTGCGCCCGGCCCGGACCTCCTGGGTGATGGTGATCTGGGAGTAGTTGCCCGCGGCATCCTTGGCCAGGAAGAAGAAGTTGTACTCCGTCTCCGCCTCCAGGCCGTTGATGCGGATCTCCGCATTCTGGTTGGCCTTGGCCTTGACGCTGGCCTTGTGCCGGTTGTTGACCAGGTTGGTGCCGTTTTCGATCTGGCTGATGGCCCACTCCGCGGGCAGGTCGTTGTTCCGGTTCACCTTGGGGTAGTCGGTGTCGGCGGGGGAGGCCACCATGTACACGGTGCAGTCCTCGTTGACGATGGTGGTGAAGGAGATGGAGTTGTTGGCGATGTTGCTGGGCTGGGGAATGGAGAGGAAC
This sequence comes from Oscillospiraceae bacterium, assembly GCA_017455015.1. Lineage (GTDB taxonomy): Bacteria > Bacillota > Clostridia > Oscillospirales > Oscillospiraceae > RGIG7114. The sequence goes on from JAFTBW010000188.1 coordinate 6,314, forward strand.
ACCGGGGCGGTGCCGTCGATGGTCTTGAAGGAGACCTTCGTGACCTTGCTGCTCTTGGAGTTGTCGGAGTCGTTGAGCCAGACGAACATGTCGTACTCGCCCTTTTCCGACAGCTCCCGCAGATTGTTGACCACGAAGACCTCGGGCTCGTTGCGGAGCATGGGCACCAGGCCGTAGCCGTAAGCGCCGGTGACGGAGCCGGTGCGCAGCTCCTCTCCGGTGGGGGCGCTGGAGCCCTTTGGCAGCACCACATAGTACAGGTCGCAGGCCTTGTTGGTCATAAAGGCGTACTGGGCGGAGTTGGAGGTAATCCGCGTGCTCTTGGGATAGCCGTTGGCAAAGGCGGGGGTGGTGTTGTCCGGAGTGGAGAAGGAGATCACCTTCACGGGGCTTACCTCGCCCCTGGCGTCCACCAGCACGGCGGAGAGGTAGAAGGAGCCGCCCTGGGTCAGCTTGGTGATGTTGGCGGTGACCTCGGCGCCGCTCTCCGTTGCCTTGACGTTGCCGCTGCTGATGACCGCGGTGGAAAATTTGGGGTTCTGCAAAACCTCCGCGTTCAGGGAGCCGTCGTTGACGGCGCTGACGCCCCAATATACGGTGCCGGCCTTGTTCCCGGCGAAGATGCCCGTGGCGGTGGTGGGCGCGATCTTCGCCACCTTGGGATAGCCCGCCAGAAGCATGGGGCTGTCGGAGGCCTCCCGGCCCACGGCGGTGTTCATCTCCTCGCCGGCGATGGTGGCGGTGACGCCGGGCCGGATCTCGATGTTGTTGGGGACGCTCTCCACGGTGGAGCCCAGGGTGTTCACGTTCAGCGTGTCCACGTCGCCCTTTCCGGTGACGTCGGTGGGGGCGTCCAGATACAGGTCGCGCACGGTGCCGTTGGTGTCCATGTACAGGCTCGAGCCGGCGGAGAGCTCGTCCATCACCAGCTTCTGCACGCTGCCGGAGGAGACGGTGAGCGTGCTGATGGGAGAGGCGTTTACCACGCTCTCCACGTTGCCGGCCACGGTAAACAGCCCCCCCGGCATATCCGACTTGAGGAGGATGTTCCGCAGGCCCATGCCGGAGGCGGTGCGGTCGTTGATAAAAGCGTCGGTGACCACGGTCACGTCGTCGATGATGGTGTCGCCGTCGGCCCGGAGGGAGAGGTATTGCCCCGTGAGGGAATCCACCTTCAGCGCGTCGGCCTGGGTGTTGCGCAGCAGCACGCTGTCGCCGGCCTGGGCCTCGCCGGAGCCGGCCACGATGATGTCGCCCAGCACCCGGACGTTCTCCAGCTCCACGCCGGTGAGCCCCAGACCGCCGCTGATGGTCAGATTGCCGGCCACGGTGGTGTCCTTCAGGGTGGTGTTGGGGGCGCTGATGGTCAGATTGCCGTAGACGTTGCCCATGGAATAGGTGCCGGGGTCCCGGATGAGGGTGCCGAGGGCGCGGTCCAGCAGCACCGCCATCTCGCCCCGGCTGATGTTGTTCCGGGGCCGGTATGTGCCGTCAGAGTAGCCGCCGATCAGGCCCAGGCTTGCCGCGGCATTCACATAGCCCTGGCTCCAGCCCGCGAAATCGCGGCCGTCGGCAAAGGCGGTGATCTCGCCGGTGGCGGTGTCCAGCCGGTTGCTCTTTGCCAGCAGTACCAGCGCCTGCTCCCGCGTCACCGGCTCGTTCGGGGCAGCCCGGTTGCCGGGCATGCCCGTGAAGTAGCCGGCGGTATAGGCGATGCCGATGTCCTGGGCGTACCAGGCGTTCACCGGCACGTCCGTGAAGGGCGTGGGGCCTGTCTCGGTGTAGCCGTAGGCCCGGTTCAGCATGGCCACAAACTCCGCCCGGGAGATGTCGGCCGCGCCCTGGAAGGTGCCGTCGGGATAGCCCGTGACCACGCCGGTCTGCTTGAGCCGCTCATAGGCTTCGTCATAAAAGCTCTCCGCCGCGACGGGGGCGGAGACGGCCGGGACCAGCGCCGTCAGCAGCGCCAGGGCCAGCAGCAGCGCCAAAGCGCGACTGCGCCTGTTCGTGGAATGCGCGCGTTGTTTTCTCATGATATCCGTTCCTCGCTTCCGGAAGATTTCATAATGTAGGCCGCTTATGGCCGAGAATCTTCGCAAAATGGCAGAATCTTTTCATCCAAAGGTTCGTGATTCATCCATATCACTAACCACTAATCACGAATCACTTTTCCGCTGGGGTTCAGCCCCGCTTCGCCTTTTCCTGTTTCACGGACTGGATCTGGGCCTGGTAGACCGCCTCCCGCAGCAGCGTCTCCTGATCGTCGATCAGGTCCACGAACTTGCCCGCGTAGAGCCAGACCGGCCCGTTGTAGGGGCTTGCCCGCAGCAGCTCGATGTCCAGCAGCAGCGGCCCCTCGCTGGTGACGGGGATCACCACCTCGTACACCTGGCCCACCGTGAGCCGGCCGGCGGAGTAGAACGCGATGCCGCCGCAGCTCAAATCCTTGGCGCGGAGGGGGTATCTGCCGCCCCCCTTGGGATAGATGAAAGAGGCAAAATCCATCTGCATCCGGAAATTCTGCCGCACCGCCTCTCCCAACTGCCGCAGCGGCTCAAAGGTCAGCAGGCTGCCCTGCCGCAAAATGAGCTGCACCATCCGGGTGGGATGGCGCTTGTCCACCGGGACAAGCTGCACCGGCCCGGCATCGGACACGGCGCCGGCGTCCCCGCCCTTGATCCGGACGCGGACGTTTCTCTCCTCCGGACCGCTCTCGATCTCTCCCCTGGCAAGGAGCCTGGAGTCCTTGTCCAGCAGGACGCAGGTATTCTCCGGTTCCTTTTTCCGGTCCCAAATCCCCATGGGAGCGCCTCCCTTCCGGCTCTGCGCCATCTGAGTCAGGCATACTATATGCCGTCTTTATTTCTAATTTGTATCATTTTGTATCATATCATAAAAAAACGGAAAAGGCAAACCCAAACCGCGGAGGATGCCCGTCCCCGGCGGGTTATAGCTCCACCCGGGCGTTCTCGCCGCAGATATCCAGGGTGCAGCCGAAAAACGCTTTTGCCGCCCGGGCCAGGTGCAGGGTGTCCGCGGCCCCGGCGGTCTCCCAGGCGGAGTGCATGGCGAGCTGGGCCAGGCCGATGTCCACGGCGGGCACGCTGACCTGGGTCCCGGAGATGTTGCCCAGGGTGGAGCCGCCGGGGATGTCTGCGTGGTTCACAAAGGTCTGGACAGGCACCTCCGCCTTCTGGCAGAGCAGGCGGAACACCGCCCCGGAGAAGCCGTCGGTGGTGTACTTCCGGGCCGCCGAGTATTTGAGCACCACGCCGCCGTTCATCACGGGCCGGTTGACGGGGTCCGCCTTTTCCCCGTGGGCGGGGTGGACCGCGTGGGCGTTGTCCGCCGAGAGCAGAAAGCTGCGGCTCAATATCCGGCGCAGGTCCTCCCGGTCCGCGCCCAGGCAGCGGCTGACGCGCTCCAGGGTGTCCGCCAGAAACGTGCCGGCCGCCCCCTGGCGGCTGGCGGAGCCCACCTCTTCCGTGTCGAATACGGCCAGGACGGGCAGGCCGTTCCCGCCCGCGGAATCCAGAAAGCCCCGGAGGGCGGCGTAGACGCACTGCATATCGTCCAGCCGCGGTGCGCCGATGAATTCATTGTGCAGGCCGAACACGGTCCCCGGCGTCCGGTTGTAGAGAAAGAGATCCGTGTCCAGGATGTCCTCCGGGGCGCAGCCGGCCGTCTCGGCCAGCAGCCCGGTCAGGTCCCCCGGACCTCCGGCGGCGGCGAACAGGGGCAGCATGTCCCGCTGGACGGAATATTTCCAGCCCTCGTTGGCGCTGCGGTCCATGTGGATGGCAAGATGGGGGATGACCAGCAGGTCCCGGTCCACGTTCACCAGCCGGGACTCCACCCCGGCCCCGGCGCGCACCAGCAGCCGCCCCGCCAGGGACAGGGGCCGGTCCAGCCAGGTGGAGAGAAGGCTGCCGCCGTAGCGCTCCACGTTCAGGCGCACATAGCGGTTCTCCGCCGTGATGAGCGCGTTTGGCTTGATGCGGAAGGAGGGGGAGTCTCCGTGGCAGGCCAGGATGTGAAAGCCCCCGAACGCTTGTTCCGGCGGGGTCCGGAAAGCGGCGAGGCTGGACATGCCGCGGACCGTGTAGTAGCCCCGGCCCGGCTCCAGGACCCAGCGGTCCCCCTCGCCAAGCGGCGTATAGCCCCGCTCCTCCAGGGCCTCCGATATATTCTTTACGGTAAAAAAGCAGTTGGGGCTGCGCCGCAGAAATTCCAGCAGGCCCCGGTTCAGTTCGCTCTGTTCCATTCGATGTAACGCCTCCGATTCAGTTTGTCTGCCCTCAGCCCGCGGGCGCGGAAAGAATGTGACAGGAGAACCGTCCCCTTGACACACGCGCCCGCGGGCGCGGGAAATCAGTGTAGCACGTTTCTCCCCCGCCGTCCAGTGGGTGCAAAAAAAGTCCGCGCAGACCCCCGGCACGCTCTCAATTGCTCCGCAATATAGACAAAATAATACCGAAAATCGGAAAATCCTTTGTTCAGACACACAAAATTTTGCGGGAATGTTACGAAAAATTTGCAAATCAGCCGGGCAAAGGGTATAATCATTTTCATATTTTTTGATCCGGACCGCGCATGTCCGGCGAAACGGAGCGTCTTTTCGCTGTTTTTGCCCCGGACCGGGGGAGAGGAGAGAGGAAATTGGCCAGATATATCATCAAGCGGCTGCTGCTGGCCGTGGTGACGATTTTTATTATCTGCGCGATCACGTTCTTCACGATGCACGCCGTCCCCGGCGGGCCGTTCAACCGGGAAAAAGCCCTCAGCGAGGCCACCATCGCCGCGCTGGAGGCCCGCTACGGCTTGGACAAGCCCCTGGGAGAGCAGTTTCTGCTGTATATGCAGGGCATTTTGCACTGGGACTTCGGCGTCTCCCTGAAAAACGGCCGCGAGATCACCGCCATCATCGGCGAGAGCTTTCCCATCTCCGCCCGCCTGGGCATCTCGGCCATGATCGTGGCGCTGATTTTGGGCACTGTCTTCGGCAGCACCGCCGCGCTGATGCGCAATAAGCTGCCGGACCGGATCATCGTATTCTTCTCCACCCTGTTCACGGCGGTGCCCTCTTTCGTGCTGGGCTCGCTGCTGCTGCTGGTGTTCTGTATCCAACTGCAATGGGTGCCGGTGTGGAGCGCCACCGAGAGCAACTACGTGCTGCCGGTCATCGCGCTATCCGCCTACCCCATGGCCTACATCACCCGCCTGAGCAAGACCAGTATGCTCGACGCGCTGAGCCAGGACTACATCCGCACCGCCCGGGCCAAGGGCGTCAGCCGCTTCATGATGATCTTCAAGCACGCCCTGCGCAACTCCCTGATCCCCGTCATCACCTACGCCGGGCCGCAGATCGCCTACATCATCACCGGCAGCATGGTCATCGAGACCATCTTCACCGTGGGCGGCCTGGGCAGCAAGTTCATCAGCGCCATCACCAACCACGACTACACCCTCATCATGGCCACCACCATTTTTCTGGCCACGCTGATGGTCATCGCCAACGTGATCTGCGACCTGCTCTACAAGCTGGTCGATCCGCGGATCAAATTCGACTGAGGAGGGACGGCAAGTGGCACAGGAACAGGAAAAGAACCGGAACCCCAACGGACTGCCCAAGAAGCAGCTCCTCAGCGCCCAGATCGACCTGAAAAAGTTCTCCACGGCGGACTTTGCCCCCGCCACGGAGGAGGAAAAGCGCCAGCAGGACGTGATGAGCGAGTCCACCACGTTCTTCAAGGACGGTATGCGCAAGCTCTTCAAGAACCCCCTGGCCGTGGGGAGCCTGATCGTGCTGGCCGTCATCATCGTTACCATCATCGTGGCCCCCATGATCGTGCCCTACCGCTACGAGGAGATTTTGTCCGTCAACGGCCGGCGGGACAAGGGCGCCAAGAATCTGGCCCCCTTTACCTACAGCCAGATGGAGGAGAAGTATATCGCTGAGGGCGGCGAGCGCTTCCCCCACATCTTCGGCACCGACGAGCAGTGCCGGGACTATTTCATCCGCGTCATCTACGGTACGCGGATCAGCCTGGTGGTGGGCCTGTTCGCCAGCATCATCGTGCTGATTATCGGAATGCTCTACGGCAGCATTTCGGGCTACCTGGGCGGCAAGGTTGACCTCATCATGATGCGCATCGTGGACATCATCTACTCCCTGCCGGACATGCTCATCATCATCCTGCTCTCCGTGGTGCTGAACGAGGTGCTCCAGTTCCCCTCCGGCACGCTTTTGGCGCGGCTGGGCACCGGCATGATCAGCCTGTTCATTGTCTTCGGCCTGCTGTACTGGGTGGGCATGGCCCGGCTGATCCGGGGGCAGATCCTGTCCATCAAGGAAAACGAGTACATCCTGGCGGCACGGAGCATCGGGGCAAAGCCCGGCCGGATCATCCGCAAGCACATCCTGCCCAACTGCCTGTCCGTCATCATCATCTCCACGGCGCTGCAAATCCCCTCCGCCATCTTCACCGAGAGCTTTCTGAGCTTCGTCGGCATCGGCGTCAAGGCCCCCATGCCCTCCCTGGGCTCCCTGGCCAACGCCGCCCGGGGCGGCCTGCAGAGCTACCCCTACAAGCTGGTGTTCCCCGCCTTGATCATCTGCCTCATCGTCCTCAGCCTGAATCTGCTGGGCGACGGCCTGCGGGACGCCTTTGACCCGAAACTGAAGAGGTGACGAGCATGAGCGAACATCTTCTGAGCGTGCAGGATCTGCACACCTCCTTCTTCACCGACGCCGGGGAGGTCCAGGCGGTCAACGGCATCTCTTTCAATCTGGACCCCGGCGAAATTTTGGGCATCGTGGGCGAGTCCGGCTCCGGCAAGAGCGTGTCCGCCTACTCCATCATGCGCATCCTGGCCGACACCGGAAGGATCGTGGACGGCCGCATCCTCTACAAGGGACAGGACCTGAGCGCCTGGAGCGAGAAGCAGATGGAGAGCTTTCGCGGCAAGGCCTGCTCCATCATCTTCCAGGACCCCATGACCAGCCTCAACCCCGTGTTCACCATCGGCAATCAGCTCCGCGAGGCCGTGGTGCTGCACACCGACAAGCGGGGCAGCGTGGCCGACGGCCGGGTGGTGGAGCTGCTGGAGCTGGTGGGCATCAACGAGCCCGGAAAGCGGGTGAAGCAGTACCCCTTCGAGCTGTCCGGCGGCATGCGGCAGCGCGTGATGATCGCCATGGCCCTGGCCTGCGAGCCGGACATCCTGATTGCCGACGAGCCCACCACCGCGCTGGACGTGACCATCCAGGCCCAGATCCTGGAGCTGATGCAGAGCCTGCAGCGGAAGATGGGCATGGCGGTCATCCTCGTGACCCACGACCTGGGCGTCATCGCCGACATGTGCGACAACATCGTGGTCATGTACGGCGGGCGCATCTGCGAGCGGGGTACCGCCCGGGAGATCTTCTACAACCCCAGGCACGAGTACACCAAGGGGCTGCTGCGCAGCATCCCCAACGTCAACAACATGAAAAAGAAGCTGGTGCCCATCTCCGGCTCCCCCATCAACATGCTGAACATGCCAAAGGGCTGCGCGTTCTGCGCCCGGTGCGACGCGGCGATGAAGATCTGCCTGACGCGTCAGCCCGAGGAGCTGGACATCAACGAGAACCACCGGGCCGCCTGCTGGATGAACATCAAGGAAGCTTTTGAAGCGGGGGAGGGTCAGGTATGAGCCAGCCGTTGGTAGAGGTCAGGCATCTGAAGCAGTATTTTCCCGTCAAGGCCGGCTTTGCGAAGACGATCCCCCTGAAGGCCGTGGACGACGTGTCCTTCACCGTGAACGAGGGCGAGACCCTGGGCCTCGTCGGCGAATCCGGCTGCGGCAAGACCACCGTGGGGCGCACCATCCTCCGGCTCTATGAGCCCACGGACGGCGAGGTGCTCTTCAAGGGCGAGCCCATCACCGGAAAAAACATCACCGCCATGCGCAAGCAGATGCAGATGGTGTTCCAGGACCCCTATTCCTCCCTGGACCCCCGCATGACCGTGGAGGACATCATCGGCGAGCCGCTGGACGTGCACCGCCTGTGCCGCAGCCGCAAGGAGCGCCGCGACAAGATCCTGGAGCTCATGAGCTTTGTCGGCCTCAACGCCGAGCACGCCCGTCGCTACGCCCACGAGTTCTCCGGCGGCCAGCGGCAGCGCATCGGCATCGCCCGGGCTCTGGCCGTGGACCCCAAGTTCATCGTCTGCGACGAGCCCGTCAGCGCCCTGGACGTGTCCATTCAGGCCCAGGTCATCAATATGTTCGAGGAGCTGCAGGAAAAGCTGGGGGTGGCCTATCTGTTCATCGCCCACGACCTGCTGGTGGTCCACCATATCTCCAAGCGCATCGCCGTCATGTACCTGGGGCGGATCGTGGAGCTGGCCGATTCCGACGAGCTGAACGAGAACCCCATCCACCCCTATACCGAGTCCCTGCTCTCCGCCGTCCCCATCCCCGACCCGGACGTGACCCGCTCCCGCCAGCGCATTTTGCTGGAGGGGGACGTGCCCAGTCCCCTGCACATGCCCACGGGCTGCGCGTTCCGCACCCGCTGCCGCTACGCCACGGAGAAGTGCGCCGCCGAGTGCCCCGCCCTCAAGGACCGGGGAGACGGCCATTTCGTGGCCTGCTGGAACAAGTGAATTCCGTGCTTGCTGCTTCCCTTTTGATTTTTGAAAGGAAAAGGTGACTCCATATGACTGATAAGGAACGCAAGGATACCCAGAAAGCGATGCTGTACGATCTCCGTCTGATCGTCAAGGCGAGTGAAAAGGACAGCTACAGCAAGGAAGAGCTGCTCGATCTGTTCGATATGATCGCTGCGGCAAAAGAACAGGAATAATATCCGTATTCCATTTTGCCTTCCACCTTGGGGCATAGGCGTTAAGATAAGTGTCAGGCTTCCGGCAATGCACCAATTCCCTCCCCCTCAAGGGGGAGGGGGGACCGCCGCCCCAACGGGGCGGTGGTGGGTGAGGCCATCCACCGCCGCACTTCCATCAATGATCTTACGCCCCTCACCCGTCACGTCGCTTCGCGCCGTGCCACCCTCCCCCGGTGGGGGGAGGGATAGGACGCGACGCCGGAAGTGCGGCGATTAGCTTAACGCCTATGCCCCTTGGGGGAAGGTGGCCCGAAGGGCCGGATGAAGGGTATTAAAAATTGATATAGTCCCATTCGGGCTATAAATATTGTTTGGAGGTAAACCCAAAAATGAAGAAGTTTCTTGCACTGCTTCTTGCGTTGGTGATGGTCCTGGCCATGGCGGCCTGCGGCAGCACGGGCACAGGAACGACCAACAGCTCCGGCGCCGCCACGTCCGGCGACAGCGGCTCCTCTTCCGGCAGCAGCAGCTCTGCCGCCACAGAGAGCAAGCCCACCGAGGCCCCGGCTCCTGCCGACGACGGCGGCGACGCCGAGTCCGCCGGCGGCGAGGACGAGGGCGGCGAAGACGTCCCCGACGCCGCCAGCCTGCTGAGCGACGCGTTCATCGACCCCCTGGCCGACTGGGGTACCTATGACGCCCTGGTGGCGCAGATCAAGTCCGAGACCGACTTTGCCCACCGCACCGAGCTGATGCACCAGGCCGAGGACATCCTGATGAGCAACGGCTGCGTCATCCCCATCTACTACTACAACGACATCTACATGCAGAAGGACTATGTGGACGGCATCTACTCCAACCCCTTCGCCACCAAGTTCTTCATGTACGCCACCATGTCCAACGGCTCCGACACCCTGCGCATCAACCTGAGCAGCGAGCCTGACTACCTGGACCCCGCCCTGAACTCCTCTGTGGACGGCGCCTGCCTGGCTGCCAACAGCTTCTCCGGCCTGTACACCTACAACGCCGACGGCAAGACGGTTCCCGCCTGCGCCGAGGGCTATGAGATGAGCGAGGACGGCCTGACCTACACCGTCACCCTCAAGAGCGGCCTGAAGTGGTCCGACGGCAGCGACCTGACCGCCGCCGACTTCGAGTACGCCTGGAAGCGCGCCTCCGCCGACGACACCGCCGCGGACTACGCCTACATGTTCTCCGGCTTTGAGGGCTATCCCAACGAGCTGGCCGTCACCGCTCTGGACGACACCACCCTGCAGTTCACCCTGATCGCCCCCTGCGCCTACATGGAAGACCTGATGGCTTTCCCGACCTTCTATCCCGTGAAGCAGGAGGCCGTCGAGAGCTACGCCGGCTGGCAGACCAGCCCCGGCGGCTGGTGCACCGACGCCGGCTTCGTGTCCAACGGCGCCTACATCTGCACCGGCTGGAACCACCAGGTTTCCATGACCTATGAGAAGAACCCCTACTGGTACGACGCCGACAAGGTGACCGTGGAGAAGATCGAGTACATGCTCTCCGCCGACGACACCGCCATCTACGCCGCCTACAACGCCGGCGACCTGGATTTCGCCGACACCGTTCCCACCGACGAGATCGCCTCCCTGCTGGCCAGCGCCAACCCCGAGTTCCACATCGTGGACGAGCTGGGCACCTACTATGTTGCCTTCAACGCCAAGAGCGGCATCTTCAACGGCAAGACCCCGGAGCAGGCCGCCTGCATGCGTCTGGCTTTCTCCAAGCTGATCGACCGTGACTACATCTGCGAGAACATCGGCCAGACCGGTCAGTTCGCCGCCAACGCGTTCATCCCCCTGGGCATGGCCGACGGCAACGGCGGCGTGTTCAAGTCCAGCGCCACCGAGCAGGGCTACTTTGACGCCTACGCCATCAACGAGGACTATGACGGCACCGTCGAGGAGGCCATCACCCTGCTCAAGGCCGCCGGCTATCAGTTCAACGACGACGGCACCCTGTCCGCCGAGACCCCGATCCAGCTCACCTATCTGACCAACACCACCTCCGGCCACATCGCCATCGCCGAGTCCATCCAGCAGGATCTGGCCGTGGTGGGCATCGAGCTGAGCATTGAGCAGCAGGATTGGAACGTGTTCCTGGAGGAGCGCAAGGCCGGCAACTTCGACTTCGCCCGCGAAGGCTGGATCGCCGACTTCAACGACCCCATCAACATGCTCGAGATGTGGACCACCGTGTCCGGCAACAACGACTGCCAGTTCGGCCGCTGATTGTTTCCGAAAGAACCGGCACCATTCCATTTTCACCCCATGGCGAAAGCCATGGGGTGTTTTTTTGCCGCGTTCCGGTGAACTTTGATACATTGATTACAATCTTGTAAAAAAACAGAAATAAAAAATTGCAATCTGTGAGGGTTTGTGGTAAACTGTAGCTTGTATTTGTATGACATCCCCGGAGGACGTATTTGCCCCGGCAGCGGCCCGCTGCGGGGACTGCGGCCTTACCTGAGAGACAGAGAGATCGGAGAGGATCGTTATGCGGAAGCTGGCTTTGCCATGCTCCATCCTGATATTTGCCTGTATGGCGACCTGCGGCGTGCGCCCCGCGGCGCGGACGGCTGCCGCGGACACGGGCTCTGAGCTGGTGGCCAGCGCCCCGGCCCCCGCCCTGGCCCCGGCCCCGGAGACCTCCGGCGCGCTTTCCTCCGCGCTGAGCGAGCCGGAGACGGCCCCGGTGGCGGCGGCCGCCTTTGTCCCGGAGGCCGCCCCCGCCGCGGGGGTGAGCGGCTTTGCCGACGTGTCGGAGAGCGATTATTACGCCGCGGCGGTGCGCTGGGCGAAGGAAGAGGGCCTTATAAACGGCGTGACCGAGACGCGCTTTGCCCCGGAAAAGCCTCTGACACGCGGGCAGGCGGCGGTCCTGATCTGGCGGCTGAACGGCCAGCCCGAGCCGGTGACCGGCGCGCTGCCGTTCACCGACGCGGAGGACCTGGCGGGCTACGCGGCGGCGGTGAGCTGGGGCGTGGAGCGCCATGTTTTCTCCGGCACGGGGGAGGGGGCGTTCTCCCCGGACGAGCCCTGCTCCTGCGCCCAGCTCCTGACGTTCCTGTGGCGGAGCCAGGGCTACACCACCTCCGAGGAGCCCTGGTACGGCGCGGCCTGCGCCTGGGCGATGCGCCGCGGGATTGTGCAGGATCTCTCCGCCCTGGACCTGAGCGCCCCCTGCACCCGGGGGGACGCGGCATACTTCTTTTTCCGCTACAGCCAGCTTGACCGCTCCTATGACTTTGCCCAGCCCGCCCCGGAGACCGCCTCCGTCTCCCCGGACTGGTTTGACGGCGCGGTCTTTATCGGCGACTCCGTCACCGTGCGGTTGGAGATGTACTGCGCCGCCACCGGGGCGCTGTCCCGGGCCTCTTTTCTGGCGGAAACCAGCCGCTGCGCCGGCACCGCGGAGGTGGCGGACGACGTGGCAAAGTGCGGCGCGAAGAACGTGTACATCATGCTGGGCATCAACGATCTGGCCTATGATTTTGAAAAGACCGTCTCGGGCATCCCCAAGCTGGTGGGACGCATCCGGGAGAAGGTCCCCGACGCGGTCTTCCTGATCCAGTCCGTCACCCCCATGACCGAAACCAGTGCCAGAGCCGACGAGAAGCTGAACAACGACGTCATCCGGGCCTACAACCGGAGGCTCCTGGAGCTGTGCACCGAAAACGGCTGGTACTACCTGGATGTGGCCTGCCACTTCCAGGACGGGAACGGTTATCTCCTCCCCGAGTATTGCGGAGATGCCAGGGAGATGGGCATCCACTTCTCCACGGCAGGGACCAGACATTGGGTGGACTACCTCCTGACCCATGTCCCGGAACCTCTGAAATAATTTCGACCCCGGGAGGAACGCCATGCGCAAGCTGATACTTGCCGGCTGTCTGCTGACAGCGCTCTGCCTCGCCGCCTGCGGCGGAAGCGTGGACGGAGGGGAGAGTACTGCCGCCCCTCCGGCGGCAGCGGAGACCCCCGCCCCCGCTGCCGGGACCGGCGCTTCGGTTCCCGAAACCGCGTCTCCCGCCGTTGCCGCGCCGGACCCGGAGCAGGGGGAAGCCCCCGCCTCCGCCGCCCCCGGGGCGGATCTGGCGGCGGTCCGGGAGGCCATGCTCTCCCGGATCGCGTTCACGGACCCCCTGCCCCTGGAGACGGAGAGTCTCGCCTCCCTGTACGGCATCGAGCCGGAGTGGGTGGCACAGTCCGCCTGCTTCGTCACCATGTCCGGCGTCTTCCCCGACGAGGTGATCCTGGCGCAGGGCGCGGACGAAGCCGCCGCCGCGCGCATTGCGGAGAAGCTGGAGGCCAGATTGGCCGATATCCTGGAACAGGCCCGGTCCTACGATCCCGAGAGCTACGCTGCCGCCCAGCGCTGCGGCGTCACCGTGGACGGGACCTATGTCTCCCTGATCCTCTCCGCCCAGACGGACGCCCTGACGGAGATCTACCGGGAGTTTGTGCCCTGATTTTCTCTGAAATAACAAGGGAATGGATGTGTTTTCTTGGTCTTTTCCAGTATTCCCTTTCTGTTTCTTTTTCTGCCCGCCGTGCTGCTGCTGTGCGCCGCGGTGCCGCGGCGCTGGCGCAACTGCGCGCTGCTGCCCGCAAACCTGCTGTTTTACGCCTATGGGGAGCCGGTCTATGTGCTGCTGATGCTGGCCTCCATCGCCGTCAACTACGGCCTGGGGCTGGCGATCGGACATCCGGGCGGGCAATCCCGAAAAAAACCGCTGCTGGTCCTGGGCGTTGCCCTGAATCTGCTGGGGCTGCTGGTGTTCAAGTACGCCGGTCTGCTGACCGGGACCCTGGCCGCGCTGTTTCCCGGCGCGGGGCTTCCGGTGCTGTCCCCGGACCTGCCCATCGGCATCTCCTTCTACACCTTTCAGGCCATGAGCTATGTGATCGACGTGTACCGGGGAGCGTGCCGGGCGGAGCGGAGCCTTGTGGGCTTCGCCGCCTATATCTCCCTGTTCCCCCAGCTCATCGCCGGCCCCATCGTCCGCTACTCCGACATCCGGGAGCAGCTTCGCGGGGACGCGCCCTGCCGCCTCACGGTCCACGGCGGCGTGCGCCTGTTCGTGATCGGCCTGGCGAAAAAGGTCCTGCTGGCAAATCCCCTGGGCCTGCTCTGGGCCGAGACGGCGGCGGACCCCGCCGCGGCGGGGACCCTCTGCGCCTGGATGGGCCTTGCGGCCTATTCCTTGCAGCTCTACTTTGATTTCAGCGGCTACTCCGACATGGCCCGGGGCCTTGGCGCGCTGCTGGGCTTTGACTTTTGCGTCAATTTCGATTACCCCTACCTCTCCCGCAGCGTGACGGAGTTCTGGCGGCGCTGGCACATCTCCCTGTCCGGCTGGTTCCGGGACTATGTGTACATCCCCCTGGGGGGGAGCCGCCGGGGGACCGGCCGGGCCTGCCTGAACCTGCTGATCACCTGGGCTCTCACCGGACTCTGGCACGGCGCGGGCTGGAACTTCCTGGCCTGGGGCGTCTATTACGGGGCGCTGCTCATGGCGGAAAAATACCTGTTCCCCCGGCTGCCGCTGCGCCTCCCCGGCGCGCTGCGGCGTGTGTTGACCCTGCTGGCGGTGATGCTGGGCTGGCTGCTCTTCGCCTCCGACTCCTTCGGGGCGGCCCTGCGCTACCTGGGCGTCCTGTTCTCCCTGACCGGCGGCACGGTGACGGGCGGCGCGCTGTCCTGGGTCCCCCTGGGCCTGATGGCCTGCGTCGCCGCCACGCCCCTGGGCGTGCGGCTTTGGGCGCGTCTGGAAAAGCGCCGGCGGCGCGCTGTCCCGGAGACGGCGCTGGCCCTGGCGGCGCTGATCCTCTGCACCGCCTGCCTGGTCAGCGAGAGCTACAACCCATTTCTGTATTTTCGGTTTTGAGAACGATGGATCAGAAGAAACGAAACACCCTCCTGCCGCTGTGCTTTTTCCTCTTTCTGGCCGCAGGCGCGCTGGGTCTGCTGTTTTCGCCCCGGCAGGACTACTCCGAGCGGGAAAAGCGCTATCTGGCCCCCGCCCCCGACGCCGGCTGGGACGCCCTGCTGGAGGGCAGGACCCAGCGGGAGCTGGAGGACTGGCTCTCCGACCACTTCCCCCTGCGGGATTTCTGGGTGGGCGTCGGGGCCTATCTGGAGCTGGCGGAGGGGCGGAACGCCCAGCGGGCGGTCTACTACGGGGCGGAGCAGCACCTGTTCCGCGCCCCCGCCCGGGCGGACGGAACGCAGCTTGTGCGGAACCTGGAGCGCTTTGACCGCTTCGCGGAGGCGCTGGACGTGCCCGCAACGCTGCTTGCCGTGCCCGCCTCGGGCTATATCAATGACGCGCTGCTGCCCTTTGGACACGGCGATTACCCGGACGAAGCGGTCTATACCGCCGCGGCGGAACTGCGGCACGTCGCCCTCCTGGACCCCCGCGACGCGCTGGCGGAGGCCAATGGGACGGCGGAGGTCTACTACCGGACGGACCACCACCTGACCGCCTGGGGCAGCTACGCCCTCTACTCCCTGCTGCGGCAGCGGCGGGGACTGGACGCCGTCCCCGCTTCGGCCTACGCGGTCACCGCGTATGACGGCTTTTGCGGCACCGCCTGGTCCGCCGGCGGCTACTGGCTGGTGCCGCCGGACAGCATTGAGCTCTGGGACGCCGGCGCCCCCGCCACGGTCACGGTCTACGACGGGAACGGGGAGCCGGAAGCGCACGCGGGACTGTTCTACCCGGAGCATCTGGAGGAGCTGGACAAGTACCCGGCATATCTGGACGGCAACCACCCTCTGACGGAGGTCGAGAACCCGGAGGCGGAGGGCGGCACGCTGCTCATTCTCAAGGACTCCTACGCCCACTGCCTGACCGCGTTCCTGGCCTCAGATTACCGGCGGATCGTCATGGCGGACCTTCGCTACTACCGCGGCTCCGTCAGCGATTTGGCCCGGGAGAAGGGCGCGGACGAGCTGCTCCTTGTGTACGGAACCGAAAACCTGCTCACGGATACCAACTCCGCCTGGCTGCGTTAAGGAAACGCTGAATAAATCCCCGCGCACGTCTGGCGGCAAATTTTGCGCCCGCCTGCGTTCCAAAAACCTTGAAATACACAAAGTATTCCTGCGGTTTTTGCGCCTTGGCGGACACAAAATTTGCTCGCCATCCGCACGCGTTGCTTTAATCAGCGTTTCCCTAAATATTCACGGAGCGATGAAATTTGCAATTCCATCGCTCCGTGATCGGAATAAATTTAAGGAAGGCGACAGCCTATGAGAAGAGGAAACGGCGGACCGGCCGGAAAACGGCGGCGCATGCCCCTGGGGCTTGTGATCCTGCTGGACGCCCTGACGCTGGCCGTGGCGCTGAACGTGTTCGCGCTGTTCCACCATGTGCTGCCCAAGAATATGGAGACGGAGGAGCCCCGGCGGACGTCCGTCATCCCGGTGCCAAGCCCCGCGCTGGACTCCTCCGCGGCCAACGCGCCCACGCCCGTGCCCACGGCCTCCCGGGTGGAGGTCACAGCCGTTCCGGCGGCGGAGCCGGCCCCCGCGGCGGAGCCGGAGCGCGCGGAGACGGAGCCGCCGGCGGAGGAAAAGACCGGCTGGGCCAAGACCTTTGAGCTGCACTTCACCGACCGGGTGGTGGTCACGGAGAACGGCTATTCCAGCCCCAACGTGGCGGTGGAGCTGCACCAGGGGGAGCTGGAGACCAAAAACGGGCGGAACGTGTATTATGTGGCGGACATCTACGTGACGGATGTCCGGAGCATCCGGGGCTATCTGGCCCATGACACCTACGGGCGGGGCATCGTCCAGGACCCCCTGGAGATGGCCGCCGAGTCCGGCGCCATCGCGGCGGTCACCGGGGACGTGTACGCGTTCCAGGGCGCAAGCCTGATGCTGCGCAACGGTGAGCTGTACCGGGACGGCATCTGGCAGACCTACCAGACCCACTGCGCCCTCTTCTACGACGGCACCATGGTCACCTACGGCCCGGAGGAACTGGATCTGGAACAGGTCATGGCCGACGGAGCCTGGCAGATCTGGTCCTTTGGCCCGGTGCTGCTGGACAACGAGGGGAATATCCCCGCCTCCTTTGACGGCGGCATGGCGGTGTCGGACCCGAATCCCCGCAGCGGCATCGGCTACTTTGAGCCGGGGCACTACTGCTTTGTGGTGGTGGACGGACGGCGGCCCAGCTACTCCTACGGCGTCACCTATGAGGAGTTTGCCTCGATCTTCCAGAGCCTGGGCTGCAAGACCGCCTACAACTTGGACGGCGGCGGCAGCGCGGTGATGACCTACCTGGACGGTCTGGTCAACCAGCCCAGCGGCGGCGGGCGGGACCTCAGCGACATCATCACCGTGGTGGAGCCTCCCGCGGAGGAGCCGGTCCCGGCGGAGGAGGCAGCGGAGGCTGCGGAAGGAGCGGCGGAGCAGTGAGACGCTTTCTGCGGGCGATCCTGCCCCATCTGGTGCTGGTGCTGGCGCTGATGTTCCTGGTGCTTCTGGTGCTGCATGAGTACAACCCCTATATGAATTTCATCGGCAGCAGCCAGTCCCGGGTGTTTTTGCTGGCCTTCTGCCTCCTGGCCCTGATCCTGTCCGTCTCGGTGATCGCCCGGGACAGGAGGGGCTGACGGCCAATCAAATTCTTCCGACCTGTGCAGTTGGAAATGCTATACCCACGGAAAAGAATTGCACCCATTCCCTCCCCC
>JAFTBW010000027.1 GCA_017455015.1 Oscillospiraceae bacterium
GCACGTTTGGCGGCAAATTTTGCGCCCGCCTGCGTTCCAAAAACCTTGAAATACACAAAGTATTCCTGCGGTTTTTGCGCCTTGGCGGACACAGAATCTGCTCGCCAAACGCACACGTTGATTTAATCAGCGCTTCCCTAATTCTGTCCCGCACATTTTATTGCATACAACCCGGGACGAAATATGGTTTGAGGCGGACGAGTTGAAGCTGCGGTATGTTCTCCTGAATTTGTTCCACGAAGACTGGGACTACGGAGCGACAGAAAACGCCTATTATGGCTTTGATTTTTTGGACGGCGCGCTCTTATCCCTGTTGACGAAAAATGTTTCCAAGATCCTGTTCCGTTTCGGAATTGTGATGGACGACCCCACGCTGGTCTCGCTGGAGCTGACCCTGGCTGTCATGCACTACAGAGTGTTGAAAGGACATCCGTTTCCGGATTATCTTCCCCTGCCCGACGGCAGCAGTCCCGAAAGCGCCGCGACGCAGGCGCTCTTCGAGCTGGTAGAAGCGCATACCCGGTATATCTATCCGATGCCCGAAAGAGCGCGGATTCGTGAAATGATTGCCACCGGGAGATTTGTCCCTGCGGAAGGGCTGAACGATCCTGCCGCTCTGACAATCAAACAGACGGCAATTTGCTATCTTGCAGAGATCGACAGGGTTTTCGGCGTGGATTTTTCCGCGGACAGCACACTTCTTTGCGTGCTGGAACGTTTTCTGAGACAGCTTCTCGCCGGAAACAGCATCTTTTCACAGCATCAGAATATTCGGGCGATCAAAGAGACGCTGGCCGCAGAGTATGAATTCGCTTACCTGTTTCAACGCTATGCGCAGGATTTCATGCACCGTTATCTCAGCGAAATTGAATTGAGCAGTCTTTGGAATGATTTTAAAATCAGTTTCGTGATCGCTGCGATGATCAAAGAGGAAGATCGCGCGCTCCTGTTCCATTTAAAAAATATATTCTGCACGGATGATTATGACATTGAGCCAATCCGCAGTCTTAGAGCCTGTTTAAGATCTCTTCGCGCACGTCTTTCCGGCGGATTTTCCGCCTGGTCTTCGTTGCTCAGCCTTGAAATCCACAAAGGATTCCTGCGGCTTCGCGCCTCGACAGACAAAAAATCCGCTCGGAAAGGAGCCCACGCCGAGATCTTAAACAGGCTCTTAAAACAAGAGACGCGCTTCTGCCTTTCTTGGAATATCAATAAAAAAAGACCGGGCGGCTATCGCCCGGCCATAGATTCGGAATCAGTTGCAGGTTCGTTTCTCATTGATGACGCCTTGCAGTTTTTCATCAGGTGCGCCCGCTGCGAGAGCAACGGGCCGGGGGAGGCGGCCTGCCGGCGCATCGGACTTGCCGGCCGCGGGTTTCAGCGGTTGGTGTAGACCAAAACCGTGGCTGTCTCCCCGTTCCAGCCCACGGTCATACCGAACTGCTCCAGCACGGCCCGCAGCGGGAGCACCACGCGGCCGTTCATCAGCTCCGGCGCGACGGGCATGGGCAGATGGATGCTGCCGTTCCACAGGTAGGCGTTGCCGACCTGGATGTGGATCGTTTTCTTGCCGTTGGTGATGTCCGCAGCCTGGGTGTCCGCGTTCCAGGTCACACTGAGTCCGCAGGCCTCGCACACCGTCCGCAGGGGGCAGAGGGTGTTGCCGTCCCGCACCACGGGGCGCTGGTCGGCAAAGGCCAGCAGCTTTCCGTCCACCATCACGTCCACCGTGTCCCTGGCCGGGGAGTCCTCCGCCTGGGGGGTCAGCGGCTCCATGTTGATCACCGCGTCGGCGATGACCAGGCAGGCGGGATAGACCTTTTCCACGATCTTCTGAAAGCCCTTGTAGTCCGTGAAGGGGTAGCGGCTGTAGAACGGCGAAATCTCGATGGTCATGCACATCCGGTCGTAGACCGCCCGGGCGTAGTTGACCATGTAGCCTCCGAAAGCCGTCACGTTTTCATAACCCAGGGGGGTGTAGCCGGTGATCTGAGCCAGCCTGTCCACCGTGGGGCGGTAGCGCTCGTACATCTCCCGGGAGTTGCTGTTGTCGATCCAGTAGATGATCTCCCCGGAGGTGTGAAAAGAGCAGAGGGCGTAGAACGGGGAGGCGGCCAGCAGCGCGGCCATGGCCTGGGTCTCCGGCTCGGAGAGGGGCTCCGGTCCGGGGTAGTTCTGATACGAGGGAGACTTGGCTTTTCGGTCACTGTTCCAGCGGTATGGCCAGTTGGCGTTTAAGTCCACGCCCCGGATATTGCTCTTCCAGGCGTGATAGCCGCCCTGCTTCTCGCCGGCAGGAGCGATGTCCTCCGGCACGTTGGCGTAATTCTCCCCTTGCTGTGCCAGCGCGACGCCGTCCGGGTTCAGCATGGGCACCACCACGAACCGCACGTTGTCCAGCAGCAGCCGGTAGTTGTAGCCCCTGTAGTCCTCGTCGTTGACGTAGCCGATGCAGTAGTGCTCCGTCATGTACATGAGAAAGTTCACCGTGATGTACTCCCGGGCGTGCATCCCGCCGCAGAGGATGATCTCCCGCTTGCCCTTGCCCAGGGTGAACATGGGGATCTCCCGTCCCTCCACGCTCTCGCCCAAGGTGGCCACGCTGATCAAGTCCGGGTAACGGTATTGCAGCGCGGCCAGGTCCACCACCATGCTCTCGTAGGTGTAGAGCCGGTAGGGGTCCACGATGTCCTCCCGCGGCTCCGCGGCGGTCTCCGGCTGGGGAAGCTCCGGCGCTTCCTCCACCGGCTTGGGCGTCTCCCGGGCTTCAGGCGCGGGCGTCTCTGATACGGCCGGGGCAGGGGTTTCCTGCGCCGCCGCGGTCCCGCCGTTCCAGGGCTGGGGCTCCGCCGCCCCGGCGGCAGCGGGGGGCAGCAGCGTCAGCAGCAGCGAGAGCAGCAGAAGTCGGGAAAGCCATCTTTTTTTCATGTGTTCCGCTTCCTTTTTCATCAATTTCAGCGGCTTTCCTCCCGTTTTCAGTCTGATGAAATATATCTATTCAATGGACTTCTCCCCGAAAGGGGGAAGAAAAGCAAAAAAACGGTTGGAATGGTTCATTTTCTCCCCTCCCGGGGAAAAAATGAAAAGCGGCTCATTCGATGCGATGATATGATAATACTTTACAATAATCGCCTTTTTCTGTCAATGATTTTCTATGGCAGCCGAAAATGGTGAACAGTAGCCCGGAATCGAACCGCCTCCAAAAAAATCGTGGACAATTTCTTTGAAATGGGGTAGAATGAATCTATTGAACACCGGCAATGCAAAGGCGGGACGGGAGGACGCGGGATGGCGGAAAAGCATACCGGAGGCGGGGAGGAGCGGCGC
Organism: Oscillospiraceae bacterium; assembly: GCA_017455015.1. Lineage (GTDB taxonomy): Bacteria > Bacillota > Clostridia > Oscillospirales > Oscillospiraceae > RGIG7114. The sequence continues at coordinate 3,328 of JAFTBW010000027.1, forward strand.
GTCCCGCCCGGCGTAAAAGAAAAATACTGGCGGAGGCTCCAGGAGATGCGGCTGCTGGACGACGCATTGATGTGCGCTGCGCTGGACGGCAACATTCCGGGAACAGAACTGATTCTGCGCATCATTCTGGAAAAACCCGATCTGAGCGTGATCAGTGTACAGGTGCAGCGGGAGTATAAAAATCTGTATGGCCGTTCGCTGGTCCTGGACGTGGAGGCCACGGACCATGACAACAAACGCTATGATCTGGAAATTCAGCGGGCGGAAGCTGGAGCGCAGCCAGAGCGGGCAAGATTCCACAGCGCCATGATGGACGCACACGCACTGAAAGCGAGAGAGGATTTTCGGCTTTTGCCGGAGACCTATACGATCTTTCTTACGGAATCGGATTTCTGGCGGTGCGGGCTGCCGGTGTATCATATCGACCGGACCGTTCGAGAGACCGGCGCGGGCTTTGGCGACCGGGCACACATTGTCTATGTGAACGGCGCGTATCAGGGACAGTCGGAAATCGGAAAGCTCATGGAGGACTTCCGGGCCACGGACCCGGAACGGATGCATTTTCGGGAATTGGCGGAACGTGTCGAAGATTTAAAAACCAGTATGGAAGGGGTGCGAAAAATGTGCCGTGCGATGGAGATAACCTATCAGGAGGGCTTGCAGGACGGGATCGCCCAGGGCATCAGCCAGGGCATCAGCCAGGGCATCAGCCAGGGTATCAGCCAGGGCATCAGCCAGGGCATCAGCCAGGGAAAGGCCGAAGGAAAAGCAGCCGGCGAGAGGATGCTTGGTCTCCTGATCTCTCTGCTGCTCAGTGCCGGAAGAAATGAGGAGGCTGTCTTAGCCTCCACAGATAAAGCCGCACGTGAGGCGCTGTACCGGGAATTCGGCATAGCTGACACCGAGGAATAAACAGTGCGGCGAACAACAGACACCGGCTCACCCACTGAAACGAACGAGGGCGCCGGTGTCTGTTTCTGCTTTTTACTGTGCCTCCGCTGCCATCTCCTGCGCCCGCTCCAGGGCGGCGTAGGCCCCGTTCTTCGCCAGCAGCTCCTCCCGGCTGCCCTCCTCCACGATCTGACCGTGTTCCACCACGGCGATGCGGTCGGCATTCCGGACGGTGCTGAGCCGGTGGGCGATGATGAGGCTGGTCCGGCCCCGGCTCAAGGCGTCCAGGCTGGCCTGGATGCGCTGCTCCGTCACGCTGTCCAAGGCGCTGGTGGCCTCGTCCAGGATCAGGATGGGGGGATTTTTCAGAAAGACCCGGGCGATGCTCAGGCGCTGCTTCTGCCCGCCGGAGAGCATGACGCCCCGTTCCCCCACATAGGTGTCATAGCCGGCGGGGAACTCCAAAATCTCCCGGTGGATTTCCGCCCGGACCGCCGCCTCCACCACCTCCGCGTCGGTGGCGTCGGGCCGTCCGTAGCGGATGTTCTCCCGGATGGTCCCGGCGAAGATGAACACGTCCTGCTGGATGATGCCGATCTGACTCCGGAGGCTCTCCTGGGTCAGACTGCGGACGTCGCGGCCGTCCACGGATACCGCGCCCTCGGTCACGTCGTAGAACCGGGGCAGCAGATGGCAGAGGGTTGTCTTTCCGCCGCCGGAGGGACCCACCAGGGCGAAGCGCTCGCCGGGCCGGATGTGCAGGTCGATGTGCCGCAGCACGGTCTCCCCGCCGCCGTAGGCAAAGCTCACGTCCCGGTAGCAAATCTCGCCCCTGGCGCTCTTCAGCACCGCGGCGTCCGGCGCGTCCTCGATGTCCGGCTGGGTGCGCATCAGTTCCAGGAACCGGGCGAAGCCTGCGCTGCCCTGCATATACTGCTCCATGAACATGACCAGCCGCCGCACGGGGGAGATGAAGGTGGAGACGTAGAGCGTAAAGGTAACCAGATCCACATAGTCCAGGCTCCCGCCCATGATGAGCAGACCGCCCGCGCCGATGACCGCAGCCTGCATGGCCCCGGTGGTGAACTCCATGCCGCTCTGAAAGAGGCCCATGGCCCGGTAGTAGTCCCGCTTGGCACTCTTGAACGTCTCGTTGGCCCGGTCGAACTTGGCCCGCTCCGCCCGCTCTGCGGCGAAGGCCTTGGCGGTGCGCACGCCGGAGATGCCGCTCTCGATGGCGGCGTTGATTTCGGCGGTCTTCTTCTTGACCTCGATGTTGGCGTCCCGCATCCGCTTGCGCTGGCGCATGGTGTACCAGAAGCAGATGGGCAGCAGCACCAGCAGCACCAGGGCAAGCTCCCAGCGGATGGTGAACATCACACACAGGGAGCCCAGAATCGTAAGGGCGCAGATCAGCACGTTCTCCGGTCCGTGGTGGGCCAGCTCCGTGATGTCAAACAGGTCGTTCGTCACCCGGCTCAGCAGCACGCCGGTGCGGTTCTGGTCGAAGAAGCGGAAGCTCAGGCGCTGCATGTGGCTGAACACGTCCCGGCGCATATCCGCCTCCACCAGCACCCCCATGTAGTGCCCCACCACGGTGATGACGTAGTACAGCGCCCCCTTGAGCGCGAAAGCCGCCAGCAGGACGCCGATCACCGTGAAAAAGGCGGTGAAGCGCTGTTCCGGCAGCAGGGTGCGCATGGCCTGCCGGGAGGCGTAGGGGAAGATCAGGTCGATGCCCGCAGCCGCCGCGGCGCAGACCATGTCCAGGGCGAACAGGGCCTTGTGCGGGCCGAAGTAGGAGAAAAAGATCGCCACGGGATGGCCGTTATAGTCCTTTTTTGCCTGCTGCGCGGGCTGTTTCTGTCTCATAGACGCCTCCTTGGCGATTCCGCTTTTTCCCCGGAGCCGCCGAGCCTGCCGAAAAACCGCCCCAGCAGCCAGGCGTTGACGAGGGCGGTGCCGGAGAAGCCGATCACCAGCCAGAAGATCCAGATCCGGGAGAAAAAGGCGGTGGCATACAGGGCCAGGATCAGCGGCAGCAGGTTCAGCACGGCGGTCAGGAGGGCCAGCACGGGATTTCCCAGAGGCAGGAGAACGGCGTTTCGCAGCGTCTGGCCCAGGGAGTTCTCAAAGTGGGCGGCCAGAGGGTAGGCAAAGGTGCAGACGACGGCGATTACCGCCACGCCGATATAGCAGAGATATTTCAGGAGCAGATTTCCGTCCAGTCCCCCGGAGGCCGCCAGCAGCAGATACACTCCCGCCAGGGCGGTGGGGACCAGCAGACAGCAGAAAAGCTTCAGGCCGAAGACAAAGGATTCCCGGAAAATCTCGAAAAACCGCCGCAGCACCGGGGGCGAATCGCCTCTTGCCATGCTCCGGGCGATGGAGCACTTGGCGATGGTGGCCGGGCCGATGGTAACAAAGCCCAGGCAGCAGCCCAGCCACACCAGGTTCAGGGCGATCAGGTCCGCCACCCGTTCCAGAATCCGCATCAGCGGGGAGTCCAGGTTGAACAGATTTCTCACGGAAAGTCCTCTTAAATCCCCACGTTGCCGCTGCTGACGCCGGCGGCCCTGCCCTCCAGGGGCAGCCAATCCAGAGCCCGCAGGATGTATTTGTCCCAGAAGTCCCACTCGTGGCTGCCGGGACCGATCTCAAAGGTCAGGTCCTGAACGCCAAGCTCCGTCAGACGGGCGTGGAGGGCCTTGTTGCGCGCCAGCAGGGGGTCATCCTCGCCGCAGGCCATGTAGATGGAGGGGAAAGGTTTGCCCTCCCTGACCATTCGCTCGGCCAGCCAGCGGGGGTTCATGTCGCTCTCCAGGGCGGCTGCCAGATCCGGGCCGAAGCAACTGTGCTTGAACTCCTCGGTGTCCGAGGGGAACATGGGCTTTTCCGCCTTGACCAGCAGTTCCTCGTCCGTGATAAAAGCCCCGGACAGGGAGACGACGGCCCCGAAGGTGCCGGAGTATTTGAGGCCGTTGCGCATGGCCCCGAAGCCGCCCATGCTCAGGCCGCCGATGTAGGTGTCCTCCCGTTTCCGCGACAGCGGGAAGGTCCGGCGGGTGAACTCCACCAGCTCCCGGCCGACATACTCGCCGTACATTTTGGTATCCCAGGGGTGGTCCACATAAAAGCCGTTCTCCCCGGCGGGCATGACGACCGCCAGGTCCCGCTCCTCCGCGTAACGCTGGATGCGGGTGCCGTAGAGCCAGTCGATGGCGCTGCCGATGACGCCGTGGAGCAGATACAGGGTCTTGAAGGGCTTTCCGGCCTCCCGCCGGGGCATATCGCCAAAATAGACCTTGTCCGTGGGCAGAATGACCACCAGGGGCACGGTGCGCCCCAGGGTCTCCGCCATAAAGTCGATGTGAAAAACCGCCATGGTTCCATTCCTCCTGTTTCCCAAGTGTTTGTATTCTATCAAAAACCGCCCCGGATTGCAAGCTCCGGGGCGGATTTAGCATGTTTTTGAAGAAATTTCAGGGTCATCCCTTGACTGCGCCGAGGGTGATGCCCTTGACGAAGTAGTCCTGGAAGAAGGGATAGACGATCAGGATGGGCAATATCGCCAGCACGGCGGCCGCCATTCTGGCGGTCTCGGTGGGCACCGAGGAGGTGTTGCCGCCGGCCATCAGGAACTTCGAGCTGCTGGAAATGGCGTTCAGAATGTTCTGGATGCCGTACAAATTCTGGTCGTCGATGTAGTACATACCGTTCTGCCAGTCGTTCCAGTAGGCCACGGCCACCATCAATCCCACGGTGGCGATGATGGGCTTGCACAGGGGGAACACGATCTTGAAGAAGATGGTGAACTCGCTGGCCCCGTCCAGCTTGGCCGATTCGTATAACTCTCCCGGGATCGAGGAGGTCATATAGTTGCGCACCATCATGATGTAAAAGGCGTTGGTGAGCAAACTGGGGACGATGTAGGCGAACAGGGTGTTTTTGATGTGGAACACCTGAGTGTAGATGATGTAGGTCGCCACCAGGCCGCCGTTGAACAGCATGGTGAACACCACAAAGAAGTTGAAGAAGCCCCGCAGAGGCAGACCGGGCCGGGAGATCATGTAGCTGAAAGCCATGGTGATCAGGATGCCGGCCACCACGCCGATGACCGTGGCGGCGATGGTGATCAGATAGCCCCGGCCGAACAGGCCGATCTTGCTCATCAGGAAGGAGTAGGCGCTGATGGAGAACTCCTTGGGGATCAGCCGGTAGCCGTCCTTGACGGCGCTGGCCTCGGAGGTGAAGGAGGCCATAATGAGCAGCCAGAAGGGAATCACCGCCAGCAGGCTCACAATCACCAGGACTACGTTGGACAGGGCAAAAAAGCCTTTGTTTTTCCGCATAGCAATCCTCCTCCCCTCTCAAAACAGCGCGCTTTCCCTGTTGTTCCGGCGGACCAGAGCATTGAAAGCGAGAATGGTGATGAAGCAGACCACGGACTGATAGAACGCCGCGGCGGAAGAAAGCCGGATGTCGCCGGACTGCAAAAGGGCGCGGAACACGTATGTGTCGATGGTGTCCGTGATGTCATAGAGCAGGCCCTGGTTCCGGGGCACCTGGTAGAAGAGGCCAAAGTCGGACCGGAAGATGCGGCCCATGGAGAGCGTCACCAGCATGATGATGGTGGGCTTCAAGAGGGGCAGGGTGATGTAGCGGATCTGCTGCAGCTTGCCGGCGCCGTCGATCTCCGCCGCCTCGAAATACTCGCTGCCCAGGCCCACCAGGGTGGAGAGGTAGATGATGGAGCCGTAGCCGATCATGCGCCACTCGTTCACAAAGGTCAGGATGAAGGGCCAGTATTTCTGGGTCTGGTAGAAGCGGATGGATTTTGCGCCGATGCTATTCAGAAAGCCGTTGATGATGCCGGTGCGGTCGCCCAGGAAGGCGTATGCCAGATAGCTGACCACGACCATGCTCATCAGGTAGGGCAGCAGGATCAGGGTCTGGTAGACCTTTTTTGCCACCTTGGAGCGAATCTCGTTTAAGAAGATGGCCAGGGACACGCTGCACACCAGATCCACGGCGATAAAGGCCAGATTGTAGAGGATGGTGTTCCGGGTGATGACCCAGGCGTCCTTTGTGGCAAAGAGGAATTCAAAGTTCTTAAAGCCCACCCAGGGGCTGCCGGAGATGCCCAGGTCGTAGCGGTAATCCTTGAAAGCGATGGCAAGGCCGTACAGGGGCATGTAGTTGTTGATAAAGATGTAGATGAAGCCCGGAAGCCCCAGCAGAAAGACGGGCCCCCACTGCTTCATGGTGTCCTTCCAGGACTTTTTATGGGCCAGAGAAGTCTGGTTTCCCATGATATTCCTCCCTTTTCCGGATCCCCGGACAAAGCGGGGTCCGTCAGTCTTTGATCTCAGATTTTCTCCCGGGCTGCCCTCCCCCTGCCGGAGCGGCGGGACACAGCCCTCTTATTTTCAATTATCCTCCCCCGAGGGGGAGGATAATTGAAAAAACGGTTGAATGATTACTGCTGGGCCAGCCAGGCGTCCAACTGCCTCTGGTTCTCCGCCACGATGTCGTCGATGCCGGCGTCCTTCAGGTCGGAGACAAACTTGGGCCACATGCTGTCCACGTCGGTGACGCCCACGTTCAGGGAGGGGCCGTACTTGGTGATGACGGCCTGGACGGCGGTGACCTGGGACATGACAGAGCTGGGATCGAAGCTGTAGCCCAGATACTTGAAGGGCTTGGCGTTGTGGATGCTCATCGCCTCATACACATCGTAGAAGCTGTCGTCCCGGGGAGAGAGCACGGGGGTCTGCAGCTCGTCGCCGAACAGGGGGATGAAGGAGCCGTAGCCCACGCTGGAGGAGTCGATGCCGTCGGGATAGGTGATGGTGTGGTCCGTGCCCTCCACCTTGACCCAGTCCAGGCCCTCCACGCCGTAGCGGTAGAGGGTGGCGACCTCGGGGTCAGAGTAAATCAGCTCCGCGAACCTGATGGCAGCCTCGGCCTTGGTGGAGGTGCTGGCGATGCCCCAGGAGGTCTGGAGGACGTTGGCGCCGGAGATGGAGGTGTCGCCGATGTGGACTGCGCCCACGTTGTGGTGGGTGGTGTTGGACCAGTAGCCCTCGTCCGTGCCGGTGGCATAGGGTCCGAAGAAGCTGAAGCACTGGCCGGCCTCCATGGTGGCGTGGGTGCTCAGGCCGTTGCTGATGGAGTCGGGCAGGGTGTAGCCGGCCTCATACCAGCCCTGGATCATGCGGATCTGCTTTTCATAGGTCTCGGATTCGTACCAGTCCTCCACGGTGGTGCCGTTGAAGGGGTCCAGAATGGCGCCGTAGGAGATGCTGGTGTGGTCGCCCAGGTCCTCGAACACGAAGCCGAAGTTCATCTCCTGGTTGATGCCGTCGCCCAGGGACACGGGGTACAGGGCGCTGCCGGCGTCCAGGACCGCCTGCCAGCAGGGCTCCAGCTCGGTGGGATCGTTCACATGCTCGGGCATATTGATGCCCAGCTCCGCGGCCACGTCCTTGTCATAGTACAGGGCCACGCCGGTGCCGGGGTACAGGGTGCCGGGATAGGCGTAGAGCTTGCCGTTCACCTTGCAGGCCTCCAGCATGGCCCCGGCCTTTTCCTTCAGGACGGCGGAGTTCTCGATGTACTCGTCCAGGGGCTGCAGCAGGCCCTGGGCGGCGAACTGGGCGGGAGAGGACAGCAGGCCGGTGGCCACGATGTCGATCTCCTCATTGCCGGCCACCATCAGGCCAAGCTTGGTGGGCATGTCCATGATGGGCACGGTGAGGAAGTGGACGTGGACATTGATCTTCTCCTCGGTGATGGCGTTGATGGCGTTCTCCACGGCCTGCAGGTCGGGATCGTTGTAGCCGAAGTTGATCATCTCCACGACGATGCTGTCCACGCCCTCCTTGGCGGGGGCGGCCTCCACGCTGCCGGAAGCGGCGCTGCCGCCGGAGCTGCCGCTGCCGGAGGTGGCCGCGCCGGTGTCGGTGGTGCTGCCGGTGGAGGCGTCGCCGCAGCCGGCCAGCAGGCCCAGCGCCAGCACGACTGCCAGAAGCAGCGCGAGAGTTCTCATCTTTTTCATGTGGGTTCCTCCTTCATATTTTTCAGGCGGCTTTGCCGCCCGGATGCACAGGATGCGGAAACTGCCGGGAGCTTATGGACATTTTACACAGCAGGCGGGAGAAACGCAAGTCATTTTTCCCGCTTTTCTTTGCAATCGTTGCGTTCTTCCCCGCTCCGTGCATTTTCCGCTTGCCGATTTTTGCAACAGAGAGTGAGAAAAACACCCCCCATCCGCGGATGGGGGATGCAAAAAGCGCGGGATCGGGGTATCACAGCGTCAGGCGGATGAAGCGGACCTCGTTGGGCTCCATCTGAAAGCTGATGCCGAGGACGCCGCCCAGGATCCTCGCCTGGTTCACGGTAATCTCCGGCGTGGAGACCCGTTCCAGGTATTCCAGGTCCCCCCGCGTCAGGTCCGCGGCGCAGCCGAAGTCCACCCAGCGGTCCAGAACGCTGCCCTTTTTCTCGTTCAGCACCGTGTGCCGGACGGTGTAGACTCCCTCCAGTTCGCCGCACTCCAAAAAAATCTCCACATTTCTGCCGTCCCGGTTGCGGTAAAGGCCGCTGATCTCCTGGGGGCGGTAGCTGTTTTCCTCCGTGAGATAGTATTTCGGACCCATGGGCCGGAGGTTGGCGCAGAGGATGCGGATGTCCCCGGGATGCTCCGCGGTGACGATGCAGTTTTCCGTCTGCAAAATGCAAAAGCGGCCCAGCCGGCTGAGAAACTGAAAGGCATAGTACACCGGCTTGCAGATCCCGCCCCGGGAGAGCAGCCCCGCGCCGCCGTAGAGCACTGTGGAGGAGTCGGAAAACTCGTTGATCAGGTCCGAGGCGGTGAAAATGCCCATGCTGTCCGCGCTGTCCTGGCAGCGCAGGGCGTTTTCCACGGTGTAGGCCGCCCGGAAGCAGCTATCCTGCACGTAGTTCCGGTTGGAGACGCTGTAGCCCCACTCCGTCACCCAGTACTCTCCCGCAAAGCCGTTTTCCGTCAGTACCCGCCGCACCAGGGCGATCTGGTCCGCGATGAAGTCGGGATCGGTGCTCTTGCGGATGGACTGGCGGATGGTTTCCGCAAAATCCAGGTCCGGCTCAGAGATGCTGTGGATGAAATAGGGGAAGTGGATGGAGGTGAAGATGTCCGGCGGGTGTCCCCCCAGCAGAAAATACTGGACCAGCAGCTCCGATTGCACGGTATCCGTTTGGGACCCGGTGCTGTCCAGGATCAGGCCAGGCCCCGCCACCCGGGCGGCGGGGATCAGGGATTTGATCAGCTCATAGCTCCGGTTCCAGACCCGCTTGCTGCTGTAGCTGTCCGACTCGTAATAGGGCCGGTCCTTGAGGAAAAAGGACAGCTCAAAGACCCATTCCCTCACCACCTTTTCGCTGTAGCGCCAGAGGATGTGCTCCAAAAAGCACCGGAGCGCGTTCTCCCAGTCCGCCTCCGTCTGAAAGCGGATGGCGGTGAAGTTAGCGTATACCTCCCGCTTCTCGCTGGCCCGGTTTGAGTCGGTCCGGAGGGACAGGTCCAGAAATACCTTGAGCTTGTTGTCCACGAAAAAGTCCAGGACCTCGTCCACAAAGGTAAAATTGAAGCCGCCCCTGCCGTCCTGGAGCATGGAGCGCTCGGAATACAGGTCCCAGATGCGGATATACTCCGCGTCCAGGCTGTCCTTCAGAAACAGAAGCTGCCGCTGCAGCTTCGCCCCCCGGAGGGCGTAGACCGGACCGGCAGTGAGCAGGCGCTGCTTTCCGTTTTCCCAGGGGACCAGGTTCGCCAGGTCGCCGTGGAGGGTGTCCGGCTTCTCCCCGGCGTCCATCCGCAGCTTCCGCTCCCCCTGCATGATCTGCAGCAGCCGCCCCCGGCTCCGCTGGTCCGTCTGCAGCTCCCTGCGGGGGCTGCCGTTTGCCTCCCGGTACTCCGTGGGCGTCATGCCGAACTCGCTTTTGAAGATTTTGTTCAGAGTGGAGGGGGAGGAAAAGCCGTGGTCCACGGCGATGACCGTGACAGACTTGTCCGTCTCCGCCAGCTCCCGCTTCACCTTCTCCAGGCGCACCCGGCGGACATAGGAGACAAAGTTCTCCCCCGTGGCTTTCTGGAAGAAGCGGGACACCGCGGACTGGGACATGTAGAGCCGCTCCGACAGGTCCTTGAGGCTCAGGGGCGTCCTGCTGGCGTGGATTTCCCGGAGGCAGCGCATAAGCAGGGTATATTTGTCGTCCGACAGGCCCTCCGGCGTCTCCGTATCCAGAAAATTGCTGATGAGCAGCTCCATCAGACCGTTGAAGTGCTCCCGTTCCCGGTACAGGGCGGCGGGGCCGTCCCCGGCGCAGGCCAGCAGCAGCTCCTGGATGCGGTCCCGGAGCAGGACATATTTCTGTCCCCCGCCGGTGCGGCTGTCCAGAGAAAAGCGGCCCGAGCCGCTCCCAAGGGCGTCCCACAGGCTGTAGTATTCGATGCTGATCACCGCGGCCATGGAGGCGTCGTGCGTTGCCAGAGCGCCGCGCTCCCCGTGGTTCAAGAGCAGGATGTCCGACTTTTCCAGCGTGACGCCGCCGTTCTCCCGCCGGAGCGTGCAGACGCCGTCCACCGCATAATAAATGCGCACCTCCGAGGCGGTCTCCCGGGATACGCTTCCCGGGCCGAGGATTTCGATTTGATATTCCCTGCTGCGCTCTCCCATGGCGGTATCTCCTTACAAAACATGTGCATCATACCGGCATATCGTTTTTCCCGTTCAGCCTTCCTGCGGGTGTTGGACGGAACATGGGCTTTTTGACAGGATGCTCCGCGCGCTTTCCGAACGTGTTCCGCGCGCTGTGAGCGGTGCGGACAGGCATCAGCTTTTTGCACAGTGGACCGTGGCCTGCTCCAGTTCCTCCGTATTCCTGCGAAATATCATCGTCAGCTCATTCCATTTCCGGGATCGTCACGCTCACCAGGCTGTGACAATATTTGAACGCGTTTTCTCCGATGCCTGTCACCGGAACACCGCCGATCTCGGCGGGAATATCCAGGTTGACAGGCTCGCCGTCATATCCCGTAATCGTGATTTCGCCGTTGACCGTCTCATATTTCACATATTGCAGATTCGGGTCAACCGAAACCGCGGACGCTGCGGCGGTCTCAACAGGAGCAGACGTTTTCGGGGTTTTCCCGGACGCAGCCGCCGCGACCGTCTCAACAGGCGCGAAAGCATCCCCGCTCCCGCTCTTGTCCGCACCGGAACGCCCCCGCAGGAGAACCGCGCCGGCGATCACCGCGCACAGGACCAGCGGAAGGCCCAGCTTTGCCGCCAGCGGGAGGCCCCCTTTCGATTTTGACGCCGCGGGTTTCTCTTTCGGGGGTACAGCGGCGGGCTTCGCCGCGGGCGGCGCGGCGGCGGGTTTCTCTTTCGGGGGTGCGGCGGCGGGCTTCGTAGCGGGCGGCGCGACCGCGGGCTTTGCGTCAGCGCATGAAGCGCGCAGCGCGGCCATCAGCGTCTCCATGTCCTGGGTCCGCTCCTCCTGCCGGAGAGCCATGCCGTCTGTCAGCGCCTGCTTCAGCGCCGGCGGGAAGCCGTCCGGAAAGCCGAGCTCCGCCCCCAGCACCCGGTCCATGGCCTCCGGCGGCACTTTTCCGGCCACGCAGTAATAGACGGTGGCGCACATCGCGTAAACGTCGGTCCAGGGGCCGATCCTCCCCCCGCTGGCGCACTGCTCCGGCGGGCTGAACCCCCGCTTCATCACCGGCGCGGTGGACTGGGTCCCGCTGCCCTGGGAGGCGTCCAGGTCCTTTGCGGCCCCAGGTCCAGCAGCCAGACCTCCTCCGAGCGGTCCAGCATGATGTTGTCCGGGCTGATGTCCCGGTGGATCAAGCCCACCGCGTGGGCTTTTTTCAGCGCTTTCATCACCGGCATCAGACATTCCAGCGCCGCCTGGGGACGCAGGGTCCCGGTGCGCCCGAGCCGCGCTTTCAGGGTCTCTCCCTCGATATAGCCCATGACAATGTAAGAGGTGTTGTTCTCATAGAAGATGTCCTTCACCTGCACCACGCCGGGGATGCTGTCGGTCTTTGCCATCTTCCGGGCCTCTTTCACAAAGCTCTCCCGGGTCACGGTCTCGCCCGCCGAGACGCTGCTGTGCCAGATCAAGGAGCTGTCCGCGCTGCGGGAGGCCAGATTCATGGGGAAGAACTCTTTGATGGCGACCCGCATCTCCAGAGCCAGGTCAAAGCCGATGTATGTAATGCCGAAGCCCCCCTGGCCCAGCACCTTACCCACCAGGTATTTCCCTGCGTGGAGCAGCGTACCTGGCGGCAGGGCAAATTCCGGCTGGTCGTTTACGCTGTGATCCCGTCCGCACCGGGGGCAGACCGCCTCCCCGGGGGCGATGGGGTGAAAGCACTGAAAGCAATAACTGGCCATATCTCTCTATCACTCTTCTTTATATCGTATTCTGTCAATTGAAAGAAACGCTGAATCAATCCCCTCACACGCTTGGCGGCAATTTTTTCTACCTGAACGGTTTGGATAGCCGCACCCACGGAAAAATCCGCACCCTATCCCTCCCCCACCCGGGGGAGGGGGGACCGCCGCCCGTCTCCCGCAAGGGCGGTGGTGGGTGAGGCCATCTACCGCCGCAATACCGGGTGCGCGATCAAACATGCCTGGGAATACCGTCACACATCTGCTGTCTGCTTGAAACGGATTGGCAGATTCTTCCGAAAACATCCAAGTTAGACAGATTTCTTTTTCCTGTTCGCGGAGCTTCTGTGCGTTTGGGGTAAGTGCGGAGCGGTTTTTGATCCCTTGGGGTGTCCATCGTTTATCTTAACTTGGGAGGTAGATGGCCTCACCCACCACCGCCCTTGCGGGAGACGGGCGGCGGTCCCCCCTCCCCCTTGTGGGGGAGGGATAGGGTGCGGGTTTTTCCGTGGGTGCGGCTATTCAAACCGCTCAGGTAGAATTTTATCGCCTGCCTGCGCTTCCTTACGTATGCTTTGCCGGAATTCAGGAAAAAACAGCACAGTGCAACGCATTGTGCCGTTTGATCCCGTTACCCGAGCCGCTCCCGCGCCGCCACGGCCAGGGCGTCGCAGCGGTTGTTGTACTCGTTTTCGGCGTGACCCTTTACCCAGTGATAGCGCATCTCGTGTTTTTGCGTCAGCGTCAGCAGCCGGTCCCAAAGATCCACATTCAGGGCGGGAGTCTTGTCCGCTTTCTTCCAGCCCCGCTTTTTCCAGCCCGCGGCCCAGCCCTTGTCAAGGCCGTTGATCACATACTGGCTGTCGCTCCAAAGCTCCACGGCGCAGGGCTCTTTCAACGCCTCCAGGGCGCGGATCACGGCCAGCAGCTCCATGCGGTTGTTGGTGGTGTCTTTTTCGCCGCCGCTAAGCTCTTTTTCCGCGCCGTTGTAGCGCAGGATCGCCCCCCAGCCGCCGGGACCGGGGTTCCCGGAGCAGGCCCCGTCGGTGTAGATTTCCACAGTTTTCATACCGTCCGATCCGTCTTCTCCTTTTCTCCGTCCAATTGCGTCTGTATGAAGTACCGGACCATCCGGACCAGGGCGTACACGCCCCAGGCCATGCCGTAGCCCCACAGGCAGCAGAGCCCGGCCAGAAGCCAGAGCATTGCCAGAAGCCCGTTGGCGCCAACCAGAAAGCTCCCGTCCCCGTTGATCAGCGCCGCCAGGGCGATGACCAGAAACACCAGAACCAGCGCCAGCGTCAGGTGCCGCAGGAGCTTTCGCTTCACCAGAAAGCACAGCAGAAGCTGGACGCCCAGTCCCGTGAGAAAGGGAAGACCAAAAAACAGGAAAGTGTTCATTCTGTCTCAGCGGACTTCCCGGCCTCGGAAGACTCCGCTTCCGCAGGAATCTCCCCATTGGTCTCCGTCTCCTCCCCGTTCTCGCCGCTGTCGTGCTCGGTCCTGGCCACGGAGATGACCCGGCTGCCCTCGCCCAGCCGCATGAGCCGGACGCCCTGGCTGTAGCGGGAGTAGACGCTGATGCCCTCCACAGCGGTGCGGATGATGGTGCCGTCGTCGGAGATGATGAGCAGGTCCTCCGCCGGGTCAACCACCTTGACGGCGGCGACGCTGCCGGTCTTTTCGGTCAGGGTGTGGCTCTTCATGCCCATGCCGCCCCGGCGCTGGGGCTCGCCGCTGCCGCGGATATACTCCTCCAGCGGCGTGCGCTTGCCGTAGCCGTTCTCCGTGACGGAGAGCAGCATGCCGCCCTCTCTGGCTCTGGCTGCGCCCACCACGTAGTCGCCCTCCCGGAGCCGGATGCCCCGGACGCCCACGGCCTCCCGGCCCATGACCCGGATGTCGCTCTCGGCAAAGCAGATGGCGTAACCGTCGTGGGTGCAGATGAGGATATTCTGGTTCCCGTCGGTCTGGCGGACGGAGATCAGCTCGTCCCCCTCGTCCAGGTTCAGCGCCCGGATGCCCACGCTGCGGATATTTTTCAGGGCGGACTGGCTCAGCCGCTTCACGGTTCCGTTCCGTGTGACAAAGACCAGATAGTTGTTCTCGTCATAGTTGCCCCGGATCATGGCGGAGATCTTCTCTCCGGGCTGGAGGGGCAGGATGTTCACCAGATTGGTGCCCCGTGCCGCCCGGCCCGCCTCCGGGATGTTGTAGCCCTTTTTCAGATAGACCCGGCCCTGGGAGGTGAAGAACAGGATGTTGTCGTGGGTGGAGGCGGTGAATACGGTCTCCACATAGTCCTCCTCCTTGGTGGACATGGCCCGCAGGCCCTTGCCGCCCCGGCCCTGGGCCCGGTACTCGCTGACCGGCAGGCGCTTGATGTAGCCGCCGTTGGTCAGGGTGTAGACGCAGGTCTCCTCCTCAATGAGGTCCTCGATGTCGATCTCTTCCTCCACGTCCTGGATCTCCGTGCGCCTGTCGTCGCCGAATTTGTCGCGGATGGCGGACAGCTCCTCCTTGAGCACGCCACGGAGCATCTCCTCGTCCGCCAGCAGCTTCAGGAAGTATTCGATGCGCTCCTGCAGCTCCTTATATTCGTTTTCAAGCTTCTCCCGGTTCAGACCCTGGAGGGCGATGAGCCGCATATCGCAGATGGCCTGGGCCTGGATCTCGTCGAGGCCGAAGCGCTCCATGAGCCGCTCTCTGGCGTTGTCGTAGCTGCTGCGGATGATGCGGATGACCTCGTCGATGTTGTCCTGGGCGATAAGCAGGCCCTCCAGCAGGTGGGCGCGCTCCCGGGCTTTTTTGAGGTCGTAGTTGGTGCGCCGGACGATCAGATCCTCCTGGAACGCGATATACTCGTCCAGAATCTGCCGCAGGGACAGGATCTTCGGCTGGCTCTGGTTGTTCACCAATGCCAGCATATTCACGGAAAAGCTGCTCTGCAACGCGGTCTGCTTGAAGAGCTTGTTCAGCACCACCTGGGGATTGGCGTCGCGCTTGAGCTCAATGACCATGCGCATGCCGTTCCGGTCCGTCTCATCCCGCAGATCGCTGATGCCGTCGAGGCGCTTTTCCTTCACCAGATCGGCGATATATTTGATGAGCTGGCGCTTGTTGACCTGATAGGGCAGCTCGGTGACGATGATGCGGGTGCGGTGATCCCTGCCGTACTCCTCAAACTCCGTCCTGGCCCGGACCACGATCCGCCCCTTTCCGGTGGCGTAGGCGGCCCGGATGCCGCTGCGGCCCATGATGATGCCCCGGGTGGGGAAATCCGGCCCCTGAATGTGGCGCATCAGGTCCGCAAGATTTGCCTCCGGATTGTCCAGCACGCAGATGCAGGCGTTGATGACCTCCGCCAGATTGTGGGGCGGAATGTTGGTGGCCATGCCAACGGCGATGCCGGAGGAGCCGTTCACCAGCAGATTGGGGAAGCGGCTGGGCAGGACCCTGGGCTCTTTTCGCGTCTCGTCGAAGTTGGGGTCCCAATCGACGGTCTCTTTCTCGATGTCCCGGAGCATCTCGTTGGAGATTTTACTGAGCCGGGCCTCGGTGTAACGGTAGGCCGCCGGGGGGTCGCCGTCCACGGAGCCGAAGTTGCCGTGGCCGTCCACCAGCATATAGCGCATGGAGAAGTCCTGGGCCAGCCGGACCATGGCGTCGTAGACGCTGGCGTCGCCGTGGGGGTGGTACTTGCCCAGCACCTCGCCCACGGTGGTGGCGGATTTCTTGAACGCCTTGTCGCTGGTCAGGCCGTCCTCGTACATGGCGTAGAGGATGCGCCGGTGCACCGGCTTCAGGCCGTCCCGCACGTCTGGCAGGGCGCGGCCGACGATCACCGACATGGCGTAGTCGATGTAGCTTTTCTGCATCTCCCCCACCAGCTCGGATTCCGTGATCACCTGATTGGGAAACGCGATGTCTTCCGGTTTGTAGTCTCTGTTGTGTGCCATTTATGATATACCTCGCTGGTAAATAATCACATATCGTGGTCGCCGGGTCCGCCCTCGGAAAAGTCGTCGCCGTCCATCAGCTCCATGGTCTTCATCCGCCGCTGTTCCTTGGCCCGCTCCACATATCTGTGGATGAGCTCCTTGACCTCCCGGGGATGCTTGATGTTTTTGATGTCCAGATGGGGCAGGCTCTTGTCGGAGGAGTAGACGCAGACGGTCCCTACGCCCAGCAGCCGCTGCCCCAGGGAGATGGAAAGGCTGATGTCCCGCACGCGGTAGAGCAGGATCTCGTCGCTTTTCGTGCTGAGCAGGCCCCGCTCCAGAAACAGCCGGTCCTCGCTGAGCCGGTATTTGGTGAACGTGATGGGCATCCCCAGCCAGCGCTTCCGGTCGTACCAGTCGTATTCCGGCTCCGAAAGGTTTTTCAGATTGTCCGCCGCCATGACTGTCCCTCCTTTTTTTGCATCCGCTTCATCCGCTACTTCTTCTTATGCCTGTCGTGCATCCAGAAATAAAACGTGCCCATCATGAGAAACAGTCCGGCCCGGATCAGATCGCCCCTGTCGTTCTGGTGCTGGACAAAATTCATCACGCTGGCCGCGGCGGCCACGACCCAAATCATGCCGAAATTGAGGTATTTTGGATTTCGTCCCATATGCGCCACCCCGCTGCCCACCGTTTTATAGAAGTTCACATTCATGGCACCCTCTCAAACACTTCCGCCAGCTCGACGACGAGATCGTCAAAGATCGTGGTTTTGAAGCTGGTGATCACGCTCTCCCGCTCCTCCGGCTTCATCTTTGCCAGCATGAAATCCGGGAACACCGCCAGCGTGTCGTGCAGGACGTATTTCCCGTCCTGCAGCACATACTGCTCGATCATTTTATCCATTGGGCTGACGATCCAGTACTCCCGGACGCCGCAGCGCTCATAGACATCCTTTTTGTGGCCGCGGTCCCGCCGGGCGGTGCCGGGGGAGAGCACCTCCACCACCAGATCCGGCGCGCCGTGGACGCCGTCGGGCTTCACCTTGTCCGGGTCGCAGACCACCATGCCGTCCGGGATGAACTGTTCCCGCTCGCTGAGATAGAGGTCCACGCCGTCCGGAAATGGCTCGCAGCGCTTTCCTTTCAGATATTTTCTGAAAATATGATAGATATTGACGGAAATGCGGGTGTGGTCCACCCTGGGTCTGGGAGACATGGCGACGATTTTCCCGTCGATCAGTTCCTCCCATGCCTCGTCCTGATACGCAGGATTGCCGTCCATGATATGATCCCCCTTTGGATGCTGTCAGATGTCCAGATTCACCACATATTTGGCATTTTGTTCGATCCACTCCCGTCTCGGCTCCACTTCCTCGCCCATGAGGATGGTGAACACGCTGTCCGCCGCCACCGCGTCGTCCAGGGTGATGCGCCGCAGGCTGCGCTTCTCCGGGTCCATGGTGGTCTCCCACAGCTCGTGGGGGTCCATCTCGCCCAGGCCCTTGAAGCGGGAGATGTCGATCTTCACGTTGGGGTTGTCTCCGCGCATTTCGGCGGAGACCGCGTCCCGCTCCTCGTCGGAGTAGGCTACCCGCTGCTGCTTGCCCCGGCTGAGCTTGTAGAGGGGCGGCACGGCGGAGTAGACGTAGCCGTTTTCAATCAAAGGCCGCATATAGCGGAAGAAGAACGTCAGCAGCAGGGTCCGGATGTGGCTGCCGTCCACATCGGCATCGGCCATGATGATGATCTTGTGGTAGCGCAGCTTTTCCAGATTGAACTCGTCCCCGATACCGGCCCCCAGGGCCACGATCAGGGGATAGAGCTTGTCGTTGCCGTAAATCTTGTCCGCCCGGGCCTTCTCCACATTGAGCATCTTGCCCCACATGGCGAGGATGGCCTGAAAGCGGCTGTCCCGGCCCTGGATGGCGCTGCCGGCGGCGCTGTCGCCCTCCACGATGTAGATCTCGCAGAGGCTGGGGTCCCGCTCGTTGCAGTCCTGGAGCTTGTCGGGCATCTGGCCGGACTCCAGTCCGGTCTTCCGGCGGACGGACTCCCTGGCTTTCCGGGCTGCCTCCCTGGCCCGGGAGGCGGTGAGGGCCTTGTCCAGGATCGCCCTGCCCACGGCGGGGTTCTCCTCGAAAAACTCCGTCAGCTTGTCCTGGACGATGCCGTCCACCAGGGCGCGCATCTCGCTGTTTCCCAGCTTGCTTTTGGTCTGACCCTCGAACTGGGGCTCCGTGAGCTTGACGGAGATGATGGCGGTCATGCCCTCCCGGCAGTCCTCGCCGGAGAGGCTGTCCCCCTCCTTCAGGACGCCCACCCTCTTGCCGTAGGCGTTGAGCACCCTGGTCAGGGCGGTCTTGAAGCCCGTCTCGTGCATGCCGCCCTCGGGGGTGTGGATGTTGTTGGCAAAGGAGACGATGATCTCGCTGTAGCTGTCCGTATATTGCAGGGCGCACTCCGCCTCGCTGTCCTCCCGGACGCCGGAGACGTAGATCACGTCGGGGTGGAGCGGGGCCTTGTTCCGGTTGATGAACGTGACAAACTCCCGGATGCCGCCCTCGAAACACATGGAATCAAAACGCTCCGCCTCCGGCTTTTCCGCGCCGGCGGCGCGGTTGTCGGAGATGGTGATGTGCAGGCCGGCGTTTAGAAACGCCTGCTCCCGCATCCGGACGTGGAGGGTCTCAAAGTCGTATACCGTGTCCTCGAACATCTCCGGGTCCGGCCGGAAGCGCACGGTGGTGCCGGTCCGTTCCGTAGTCCCGATGATCTTCATGTCCTGGGTCTTGTGTCCCCGGGAGAACTTCATCTGGTAGATCTTTCCGTCCCGGTGGACCTCCACCTCCAGCCACTCGCTGAGGGCGTTGACCACGCTGGCGCCCACGCCGTGAAGACCGCCGGAGACCTTGTAACCGCCGCCGCCGAACTTGCCGCCGGCGTGGAGCACGGTGTAGACCACCTCCAGGGCCGGAAGGCCGGTCTGCTCCTGGATGTCCACGGGGATGCCGCGGCCGTCGTCGCTGACGCAGATGATATCCCCCTCCTCGATGGAGACGGTGATATGCCTGCAATAGCCTGCCAGCGCCTCGTCGATGGCGTTGTCCACGATCTCGTACACCAGATGGTGCAGGCCGCTGGAGCTGGTGGAGCCGATATACATGCCCGGCCGCTTGCGCACGGCCTCCAGACCCTCCAGGACCTGGATTTGGGAGGCGTCGTATTCCTGCGTGATCTTCTCGTTGATGTCAGACATTGCTGTTTCCTTTCCGGTATTCAAACTGTTCAATTGCGAAACTGCTTTATCCGGGTTATATTTTCTTTGGGGCATTTTATTCAATTCCCAAACTCTCGCTGCGCCGCAGCAGGGTGGAGGAGTTCATCTGGCTCAGATAGACGGTCTGAGCCTGCCGGGCTGTCCGGGGACCGCTCCCGCCGCAGCAGACCACGAAGCTTTTGGGCAGCTCCTCCCCCGCGGCGCTGACCACTCTGCCGGACTTTTCCGCCCCGGCCAGGTAGTCGCGGGTGATTTTGGACTGGGTGGTGTTGTCCAGGTCGAACACGGCGATCACGTCCTTCTTTCGGACGACGGTCTCATTGCCAAGGGATAGAAACATCGCAAAACCCCCTCTTTTATCTCCGCACGGCCCCGTTTTCCACAAACAGCACCCTTCCGCCGGTGCGCTCCGCGATCTCCCGGTCCTCGCAGCAGGTGATGAGGGTCTGCCCGCCGCCGATGCGGTTCAGGACGAACTCCTGCCGCCGGGCGTCCAGCTCGCTGAGCACGTCGTCCAGCAGCAGCACCGGGTATTCCCCGGTCTCCTCCCGAAAAATCTCCCGCTCCGCCAGCTTGACGGAGAGGGCGGCGGTCCGGGTCTGGCCCTGGGAGGCATAGAGCCGGGCGGGGCGGCCGTTGACGGTGATCTCCAGATCGTCCTTGTGAACTCCCGTGAGGCAGCTCCCCGCGGCGATCTCCGCCTGGCGGTGCCGGGCCTGGTGGAGCAAAATCTCCTCGTACAGCTTCCGCTCTCCGGAGGTGGGGTCCGTCACGGTGCTGACCGTCCGGTATTGGATGCCGAGCTCCTCCCCCGCGCCGGAGAATTCCCGGTGTATGGGGGCCGCCGCCTCGCCGAGCCGCCGGGCAAAGGAGCAGCGGTAGCGGATCATCTTTGCGCTCAGACGGGCCATGCCGTCGGAGAACGTATCCAAAGTGTCCATCATGGCCGGGTCCTCCCGGAAATCCCGGAGCAGGCGGGTCTTGTTTTCCCAAAGCCGGTGGTAATCCGAGAGCAGCTTTGCGTAACCGGGCCGGAGCTGGCTGATGGCCAGGTCCATGAGCCTCCGCCGGGCGCTCGCCCCGTCCCGGATCAGGTTCAGGTCGTCGGGACAGAACAGCACCGCCTGGATGGTCTCGCCCAGCTCCCCGGCGTTCTTCCGCACCCGGTTGAGCAGGATGCGCTTGGGCTTGCCCTTCTGCAGCAATATTTCAATAACCTGATCCCGGTTTTCCGCGAAAATTTCTCCCCGCAGCAGAGCCTCGTCCCGGTCAAAGCCGATCAGCTCCCGGTCAAAGCGGCTGCGGAAGCTCCTGCCCGCCGCCAGGAAGAAGACCCCCTCCAGCAGATTGGTCTTGCCTTGGGCGTTGGGACCGGAGATCACGTTGATGCCCGGATCGAATTCCGCTTCTGCCTCGCCGTAGTTCCGAAAGCCCCGGAGAAGCAGCTTGTTCACTCTCATGGGCCGGTGATATGGTAGCTGCTTCCGTCCAGAGACACGCTGTCCCCGGGATAGAGCTTTTTCCCGCGCTGGGTGCAGACCGCGCCGTTGACCGACACCTCGCCCCCCGCGATCCGGACCTTGGCCTCGCCCCCGGTCCCCACCGCCCCGGCAAATTTCAAAAGCGCGTCCAGACGGATAAATTCCGTGGTGATTGCAATCTCCTCCATGCCTTCACTCCGCTTTCAGCCGCACGGGCAGGATCATATACAGAAAGTGGTCTCCGCCGTCCGCGGGCAGGACGACCATGGGGGAGGAGCCGGAGTTCAGTCCCAGCTCCACCTCCTCCGCCGGCGCGTTTTTCAGGGCGTCCAGCAGATAGCGGTTGTTAAAGCCGATCTGAAGATTTCCCCCGTCGCCGTCCAGGGCGCAGGCGTCCTCCGCCTTTCCCAAAGCCGTGGCGCAGACGATTCGCAGGACCCCGTCGGAAAACGTGCAGCGCAGAGGGTTCTTGATCCTGTCGTCGATGATGAGGGAGACCCGCTCCACCGTCCGCTGCAAGAGCTGCCGGTCCGCCCGGACCCGATAGGCAAATTGGTTTGGAACCGTCTTTTTGTAGTCCAGAAAATCCCCCTCCAGCCGGCGGGAAAGCAGCACCGTGTTTCCCACGGAAAAGCTGATATATTTGCTTCCCAGGCTGATTTGGACAGGGTCCTCGGTGTCGGCGCAGAGCTTTTCCAGATCCCCCAGCGACGTGCCGGGCACGACGAAGGAGCAGGGCTCCTCCTCC
>JAFTBW010000189.1 GCA_017455015.1 Oscillospiraceae bacterium
CGGCTCTGCGTTGCAAAAAGTTTGAAATACACAAAGTATTCCTGCACTTTTTGCGCCTTGATCCGGCGAAAATTTGCTCGACATCTGCTCTTGCCGGATTTAATCAGCGCTTCCTTTGAATTTTTGTATTTTAGCACGTTCCCCGTATAATGTCAAAGGATTCGGAAAATTGTGTCAAATAACTTCAAATTACGTCAATTTCCCCTATCTTTTCCACTCTCGGAGTCCATGCGGAGCACTTGGCGGATGCTGCGCTCAAACTTGCTCCGGGGCCCCATGACCAGTCTCCCGCAGCCGAGACAGCGCAGCTTTAAATCCGCGCCGATGCGCAGGACCTCCCACTCCGCGCTGCCGCAGGGGTGGGTTTTTTTCATCCGCAGGGTATCTCCCACGCGCAGATCCATTCAGCTCTCCTCCCCTTTGATCGCGTCCCAATAGGCCTTTGCCGCCTGCTCGGTCTTGTTGTCCCCGTACCGGTAGTAGCGCGTCCCCACAAGGCCGTCGGGGAGATACTGCTGCTTCACCCAGCGGCGGGGGAAATCGTGGGGGTAGAGATAGCCCTGCTCCCGCTCAAACCCCGTGCCGTCGGCGTGGACGTTTTGCAGCTCTCTCGGAATCGGCCCGGCTTTCCCTGCCTGTACGTCCGCCCTGGCGGCGTGGATACCGAGATAGGCCGTGTTGGACTTGGGCCAGGTGGAAAGCAGGATTACCGCCTCGCTCAGCGGGAGCTGCGCCTCAGGCAGGCCCAATTGCAGGGCGCTGTCCACGCAGGCCTTGACGATGGGCACCGCCAGGGGATAGGCCAGTCCGATGTCCTCCGACGCGGAGCAGAGGATGCGACGGCAGGCGCCGGTCAGATCCCCCGCCTCCAGCAGCCGCGCCAGATAGTGCAGCGCCGCGTCCGGATCGCTGCCCCGCATGGACTTCATGAGGGCAGATACCGTGTCGAAGTGGCCGTCCCCGTCCCGATCGTAGCGCATAGCGCTGCGCTGGCCCACGGCTTTCGCGTCGTCCAGGGTGAGGCGCAGTCTGCCGTCCGTCCTGCGGGCGGCGGAGAACAGCAGCTCCACGCTGTTCACCGCCTTGCGCACGTCCCCGCCGCAGGAAGCGGCGATGTGCTCCGTAACCCCCGGTTCGATGTCGGCCTCCGCCCCGTCCCGGCGGCAGAGGTAGTCCACCGCCCGCTCCACCGCCGGAAGCGTCTCCTCCGGCGTCACGGCCTTGAACTCAAAAATGGTGCTGCGGCTCAAAATCGCGTTGAACACATAAAAATAGGGATTTTCCGTGGTAGAGGCGATGAGCGTAATGCTGCCATCCTCGATGAACTCCAGCAGGCTCTGCTGCTGCTTCTTGTTGAAATACTGGATCTCATCCAGATACAGCAGCACGCCGCCGGGGGCAAGGAACGTGCCCAGCTCGTCGATGATGGCCTTGATGTCGCCGATGGAGGCTGTGGTGGCGTTGAGCTTCCGCAGCGTCCGGTTGGTCTGTCGGGCGATGATCCTGGCCACGGTGGTCTTGCCGGTGCCGCTGGGTCCGTAGAAGATCATGTTGGGTACGCTCCCGCTGTTGATGATGCGCCGGAGCACCCCGTCCGTTCCCAGAATATGGCGCTGCCCCACCACCTGGTCCAGTGATTCCGGCCGGATCTCATCCGCCAGTGGTCTGTACATTTTCTCCGCCCCTTTCCGGTTTCCATAACCCAGTGCAAGGTTTCCATAACCCTATTATACGGGATTTCTTTGCAGATTTCAACCTTGACAGCGACAGTCCGGTATATTAAAATGGGGCTATGGACAAAAATAAGGATTCGCTCAGAAATAAATGTTAAGAATCTGGCGCAGGATCAATCGTTCTGCGCAAGGCGACGGAGCGCGGCGATACTTTGTGTATCGCAAGCGACGGCAACGAAGCGCAGGGCGATTGAGACAAGCCAGAAATTGACAGTTGTTTTTGAGCGAATCCTAAGCTCCCCGATAATAGGAGCAGCCGTTCAGCGGCCTGTTTCTGCGGTGAAACGGCGGCTGGCAACACAGATGCCGGAAGGAGACGAGAACATGACAGCAGCGGAAAAAATCAAGGGAGAAGTGACGATGGGCCTCAAGCTCGTGGCCTATAAGAGCGTGACCATTGAGATTGCGCCCATGGGCATCGTGGAAGAGGCGATGAAAGACAACGATTGGCACACCCTCTCCGCCATCCAGGGCAACGGCATCGACACGCCGTACCGGAGATTCTACTACAACACGGCCACGAAGACCTACGCCCTGCTCTCCTGCAGCGGCTATACCGGGGAGTGCAGCATCAGCGCCGCTGACGAGCATGACGTTCTGGATGCACTGACCTTTGAGGAGATGAAAGCGCTGGGGAACATGCTGGACAAGAAGTCCGTGGCCTTTATCACCACCTACTCTCAGAAGGAGCTGGCCAGCGCCAAGAGCGAGGAGGAGCTTCGCGCGCTGAACGAGCGGAACCAGCGGATGATCGACGAGGCGGAGGTCGCCCTGCGGAAACGGTAAATCGTTTTTAAAACCTTCCCCCTCCGGGGGAAGGTGTCAGCGCCAAAGGCGCTGACGGATGAGGGGATTTCGCGCAAAGCGCACCTTTAAGGAAACGCTGATTAAAGCAACGCATGCGGTTGGCGAGCAAATTTTGTGTCCGCCAAGGCGCAAAAACCGCAGGAATACTTTGTGTATTTCAAGGTTTTTGTAACGCAGACGGGCGCAAAATTTGCCGCCAAACGTGCGCGGGGATTTATTCAGCGTTTCCTTAAGGAAGCGCTGATTTATTCCCAATTGGAGCAAAATCCTCAATAGGAGGATTGAGCTTTTTTCTGCTATTTGGATTAAAGCAGCGTTTCCCTATGCGGTTGCTGTTTGATTGATTGAAAAAAGGAGGCACTACTATGCAGGACGAAAATGCCCGCAGCAGGGCGGACGAGGTGGTGGACCGGCTCAAGGAGTTGGTGCGCAAGGGCAATGTGGCGCGCATCCTGGTCCGGCGGGGGGAGGATTTGATTCTCAACATTCCGCTGAATGTGGGGATCGCGGGCACGATTCTGGGGATCACCGCCGCCCCCTGGGCGCTCATCGCCTCTGCGGTCGCCACGCTGGGCTTTGACGCAAAGATCGAGCTGGAAAAAACCGACGGCGAGATCGTGGAGCTGTTCAGCAGAGAGGTCGGCGAAAGAGCGGCCCAGATGGGCTCCGACGCCGTGGAGGGCGCGGTTGAGGATCTGAAGGATCTGTTCCACGGGAAAAAGTGACCGGAATCGGAATCATTTCCATCTGAGCGCTTGTCCCCTCATCCGTCACCGGCGCAAGCGCCGGCGACACCTTCCCCCCAAGGGGAAGGCTTTCAAGACGCAACCGCTCAAGTGGAACAATTCTACCGCACACAGGATTACTGCCAAGGAAGGCTGGCTGCCCGGCATCGGACAGCCAGCCTTTTGTCTCATTTCTGCGCGGAGAGAAACGCCTGGAAGTTCTCCGGGTACGCGGTAAAGTGCAGCCGGTATCCGCTGCCGGTGCGCTCCATCACCTTGGCGTAAAGGCCGGTCAGTTCCTCCGCCTCCAGCTCCAGATTCACCAGGGGCTCCAGCTCCGCCGCCGTCTCCAAAACAGCGTTCGTCCGCGAGAACGCCGTGAAACGCCCTGGGTAAGCATCTGCGGAGTTGTGCTTGTCGCGGATGACGCGGAATCGGACCGGAACGGGTCTTGCAAGGCAAACGGATGCCTCCGCCTCCAGGCGACAGTCAAGTCCCGCGATCCCGGCAACGTTTCCGAGACAGAGGGGCTCCCTGGCGCCCTTGGGGAACACCGTCCGCTCCCCGAGCAGCTCCAGACCCTCCGCGGCGGAAATTGCCGCCCTGGTGGCGGGAGAGATCAGCACCTCGCCCCCCACGGTGTAGCTCTCGATCCGCCCGCAGAGGTTGACATGGCTGCCCACCACCCCGTACTTGGTCCGTTTTTCCGAGCCGATGTTGCCTACGATCGCCTCGCCGGTGTTGACGCCGATGCCCATCTCCAGATCAGGGTAGCCCTGCTCCCGGTTCCAGCGGTTGACAGCGGCCATCCGCCGCTGCATCTCCACCGCGGCGGTCACCGCGTCCGCGGCGTGGCGGTCCGATTCCGCAGGTGCGCCGAAGATGGCGAGGATCCCGTCCCCGATGAACTCGATGATGGTTCCGCCCCTGGCCTCAATGATCTCCGTCATCTCCCCCAGGTAGTGGTTCAGCAAACGGATCAGCTTTTGCGGCTCCATGCGCTCGCTGAGCGCGGTAAAGCCCCGCAGATCGCTCATCAGAACGGTCAGGCTCCGCTTTCTGCCTCCCAGGCTCAGTCCGTCCGGCGTCTCCAGGAGCTGCCGGACGATCTCGTCGGAGAGATAGCGGCCGAAGGTCTCGCTCAGAAGCTTGTTGCGCAGCTCAAGCTGACCGTTCAGGGCGCGGATGCGCTCCATGGCTTTCACCGCGTCCCGCAGCTCCGCAAGCTCGCTGATGTCGCTGAGTACGGCGATGACCGCCACTTTCTCCCCGTTGTCTTGCAGAAACGAGGTGGTGATGTGGAGCTGCCGGGTCACGCTGCCGGTAAAATAGGGCACAAAGCTCTCGTGGCTGGCCCCCGCGTCGTAAATTGCGTCCAGCACCGCCTGGTTGAAAGCGTCGTTCTCTTCGTATTCAAAGAAAGCGGAGGCAAAGCGTTTGCCCGTCAGCTCTCTGGCGGGACGGTCCAGAATACGCTCCGCAGCGCCGTTCACCGCACCGATCACGCCGTCCAGCCCCACGGTCATCACGCCCTCGGACATGTCCCGGATGATGCTCTCCCGGATCAGATCGCCTTTTCGCTCCATGCTTCTTTTTTCTCTCCTGACTGCGCGAGGTCTGTTTCGACGGCCTGTTCTTCCACGCCCCAAGACCGGTACGCGTCCAGATACCGGCGGAGCTTTTGGTCCACCAGGTTTTTCTCCGCCTGCGCTTTCTCCTGCTCCCGCTCCTTCTGCTGCTGCTCCAACTGCTCCGTCAGATGCGTCACGGCCTGGCAGGCCCCCAGATAGTCCTCCGTGAGCTGGCGGATGCGGCGGCTCATCTGCTGCATCATAACCACCACCTTGGCGGGACGCTCCCGGAAAAAGCTGCCCAGGGTCTCCCAGGTGCAGATGCGCAGTTCGGTCCCCTCCTCCAGCGCCACCGCAGAGGCGCTGCGGGGCTGGGCCTCGACCATCGCCATCTCTCCAAAGGTGTCGCCCTCTCCGTTCTCCGTCAAAAGCTTCTCCTCCGGCGTGCCCAGGGAGGCGTAGATGCCCACCCGGCCGCGCAGCACCTCATAGAGGCAGGTACCCGGGTCCCCCTCCCGGAAGATCACCGCTCCAGAGCCGTATTTCACCGTTTTCAGTTCCGATTCCGCCATTTCCGCCTCCCTGATATCCGACAAACCCCCAGGCTGCCCGCCGAGAGGACGTCCGCGTCGTCCCTTTCGGAAAAACCGCATCCCGCCGGCGGACAGATATGGAAAAAGCCGCCGTTCCGTATTCGGTCCGGCGGCGCTTGCAGTCACTGGATGTTCAAAATGTCCACAAAGCCGGTGACCTCAAAGACCTCCATCACCGTCTCGTTTGCGCCGGTCACTTTCATCTCGCCCTGCTTGTTCATGGTCTTCTGCGCGCTGAGCAGCACACGCAGTCCGGCGGAGGAGATGTACTCCAACTGGGAGAGATCCATGGTCAGAGCGGTCACGCCGTCCAGGTTCTCTTTCAGCTCCGCCTCCAACTGGGGGGCAGTGGTGGTATCCAGGCGGCCAACGATGGCCAGGGTCAGGTTGCTTCCGTCTTTGGTCTGATTGATCGTCATGATTGTATTCCTCCGTTTCGATGTTTTCAGTATTTTTTGTAGATGATCATTTCCACGTTGTTGCCGCGAATGCCGATGGAGACCTCGTCCGCCAGATTGGCGACGACGGATTTCTCCAGCTCGTCCCAAGCCTCCTCCGCCTCGGGGTTGCTGTCCTTTTCCTCGCCCATCACATCGCGGAAGTGTTGCATGGACCACATTGCCATATCCGCGTTGAATGCGTAGGTCATGGGGTCCTCTCCGGCCATCACGGTGCTCATGATAACGCCATGGGAGTAGTAGACCGGCAGGTCGCCCATCGAATCGGCGTCCATCGCACATTCAAAGATGTCCCGCAGCTTGCCCAGCACACCCTTGGCGGCGGCGTTCTTGCCGGTGGAGGATATGCTCAGCAGCTCCTCCCGCTTGGACCGGCTGATGATGGTGCTGGCCGTCAGGTGCAGGGCAAAGGTATTGTCCTTGTCCTCGATCCAGAACTCGGCGGCGGTCTCTCCGGTGATCTCCCGCAGCATCGCCATCATCTCCTCGGTGAGCAGCCGGAGATGCAGCGCGGTCTTTTTGGGCAAAGAGCGGAACGCCGCCACTGCCTCCGCCTGGGCGAGAGCCTGTTCAAATCCGCCCCCGTCGCTCTTGACGGAAATCACATCAGATTTCATTGCTTATTTTCCTCCTATGTTATCCTTTTTGAAGTACGAATCGGGCGGCTACGGTTTCTCGCCCAGCCGCGTCATTCTCCAATAGCTGCGCATGCGCCGCCCCGGCTGGTGCGTGGTCTCCTCGCCGAACCAGTCCGGCGCCTGAAAAGCCTCCGCCTCCTCCAGGGTGGGGAACTCCACCTCCGCGTAGGTAAAGCCCTCCGGCCGCTCCGGGTCCACCACGGAGTATTCCAGAATGTATTTTCCGAACGCATAGGTACGGTGGTCTTTTACGATGGGGGCGCGTCCGTCATTCATCTCCAGCAGAATCCGGTACTCCTCCTCGGTCAGGTCCTTGATGATCTCCTCCCGGGCGATAACGCCCTCGGACTTGATGGTCAGATCGAAGCGGTACGGTCCGGAACGCAGCAGGTCCCGGTAGCGTCGGATGCGCACTTCCGGCAGCAGGGACAGATAGCTCTGCCACACCATGGTATGGCTTTTTTCCGGCAGGGCGGGAGGCTCCCGCATGAACCATTTGCGTTCGATTTCCACTTTCTTTTCCCCCCGCTTCCGGAGGCATACGCCCCCTGACGACGCTATACTATAACACAATCGGGTACGTCTGTCGAGAGCATTTTTCACGGTCGTGCGAAAAAAACCGGCGCATTGAGCAAAAATGGGAGCTTTGCCGGGGACGTTTCCCGTCTGTCCGGCGGTTTTTATCCATTTTGCAGCATTGCCATACCCCCGTCGGGAGGATATAATAATAGCCTTGAAAAACGCGAAGTGACTGAAACGGAGAAACCTGCATGAATCCGGAAGCGATCGGTATGTACCGGACGGCCAACCGGGCCGCTTTGAAGTATGTGAAAAACGCCGCGGCAAAGGGAGAGCGCCCCTATCCCCCGGTGTTGGACGAAATGCTTGACATTTCCATGGTGGCAGGGTATGCTGACCTGGGTGTGATCAACATTCCCGCGGAGCTGATTGTCGGCACAAAAACCCTGGGGCGCGTCTTTGCCCTGGCCGGAAACTTTATGCCGCTGTTGGAGGAGGGCTCGGAGTTTGCCGCCAAGTGGACCACGCTTTACTCTTCCCAACTGGACGAGGGCATCCGGGACCCCATCAAATGCTACGAATATCTGGGCAAGTTTTATGTGGAAGAGGGGAACAAGCGGGTCAGCGTGCTGCGGGCCGTGGGTTCCCCCACGATCCCCGGCCAGGTGACCAGGGTCATACCCCGCTGGTCGGAAGACCCCGCCGTGCGCACCTATTATGCCTTTATGGATTTCTACCGGCGGTCCGGCATCTACGGTCTGGACTACGCCCGGAGGGAACAGTATGCCCAACTGCAGGCCGCCCTGGGCTTTGACCCGGACCATGTGTGGACCGAGGAGCAGCGGCGGGGGTTTTCCGCGGGGTTTGTGAAATTCCGTACGGCATATGAAAAGCTGGACCGGAGCGGCTGCGAGGCAACGAGTGCCGAGGCGCTGCTGGGCTGGCTCAAGGTTTTTCCGTTTTCCGCCATCAAGGAGCTGGAACCGGCGGAGCTGGAAAAAAAGCTGCTGGCCCTGCTGCCGGACATCGCCCTGCAGGATTCCCCCTCTCCCATTGAGGTGAGCACGGAGCCGGAGCCGGAGGACGAGGGCAAGGGGCTGTTTTCCAAGCTGTTCAGCCTGGGCAAGACCGAGCATCTGCGCGTGGCTTTCATCTACCCCTTCGACCCGGATAAGAGCGCCTGGACCAGGGCCCATGACGAGGGCAGAAAATACCTGGAGGAGCGCTTTGGCGACCGGATCGACGCCACGGCCTATCGGGTCTACAACCGCAACGACTTTGAAACCATAGAGGCCGCCATTGAGGACGGGGCCCAGGTGGTCTTCGCCACCGCCCCTCCGATGATCGGCGCCTGCCGCCGCTCCGCCGCCCTGCATCCGGACGTGAAGCTTCTCACCTGCGCCCTGGCCCTGCCCTACACCGGCGTCCGGGTCTACTACGGCAGGATCTACGAGAGCAAGTTCATCTCCGGCGCGGTGGCCGGGGCCATGGCCGCCTCTGACACGGTTGGCTATGTGGCCAACTACCCCATTGTGGGCGTGCCTGCGGAGATCAATGCCTTTGCCCTGGGCGTGCGGATGACCAATCCCCGGGCGCACGTCCGGCTGGTCTGGTCCTGCACCCCCGGCAACCCGCTGAAGGAGCTGGAGGACCAGGGCGTGGAGGTCATCTCCAACCGGGTGGCCGCAACGCCGGAGGAGGCCCACCGTGCGCTGGAATGGGGCGTGTGGCGCAGAGGCGGGGACGGCGTCCTCACCCCCCTGGTCACCCCCTGCTGGAACTGGGGACGGCTCTACGAGCGGATCATCCTCAGCATTTTTTCCGGAGGCTGGGACAATATCTTCAGCAGCAAGGCCATCAACTACTGGTGGGGCTTTCGTTCCGGCGTCACCGACGTGGCGTTCAGCGACGCTCTGCCCGAGGGCGTCCGCTGTCTGGCGGAATACCTCAAAGGCGGGCTGACCGACGGGCTGATCTCTCCTTTTGCCTCCCGAATTCTGGATCAGAACGGCGCGGTCCGGGTAGATGCCGGCGCGGACCTGTCCCCGGAACAGGTGCTGGGCATGGACTGGCTCTGCGACAACGTGGACGGGAACATTCCCCGCTATGACGAGATTTTGCCCCGGTCCCACGACATGGTGCGGCTCCTCGGCCTGCACCGGGAGGAGCTTCCCCCGGAAAAAGAGGAGCAGCAGCTCTGAACAAAGCTTTTCATACACATGTCCGGGGTAAATAGCACCCCAAATCCCCATCGAAACTTCCCAATCCCTGCGCTTCCTGAAAGAAAAACAGTTCAAGGAGGGCCGGCCGGCGTGAAGGTGCTTATCGTCTCCGATGAGGAGGATTCCTATCTCTGGGATTTCTACCGCCCCGGGAATCTGGACGGGGTGGATTTGATCCTGTCCGCAGGGGACCTGAAAGCGAGCTATCTCAGCTTTCTGGTCACCATGGCGAACCGTCCCCTGCTCTATATCCACGGCAACCACGACACAGCCTATCTGACCGAGCCGCCGGAGGGCTGCGAGTGCATCGAGGACCGGCTGGTCACCGTGGGCGGACTGCGCATCCTGGGTCTGGGAGGCACCCTGCGCTGGGGCCGCCCCGGACCGCTGCGCTACACGGAAAAGGAGATGGAGAAACGCATCCGAAAGCTGCGGTGGAAGCTGCACAGGGCCAGGGGCGTGGATATCGTACTCACCCATGCGCCGCCCCGGGGCTACGGTGATCTGGAGGACCCGGAGCACCAGGGCTTTGAGGCCTTTCTGCCGCTGTTGGAGAAGTGGAAGCCGAAATATCTGATCCACGGCCACATCCACCAGCGCTACACCGCAAACGCCTCCCGCATCTTTCAGTGCGGAGAGACCACCGTCTTAAACGCCAACGGAAAATATCTGCTGGAGCTCTAAGGAAACGCTGATGAAATCAACGCGTGCGATTGGCGAGCAAATTTTGTGTCCGCCAAGGCGCAAAAACCGCAGGAATACTTTGTGTATTTCAAGGTTTTTGCAACGCAGGCGGGCGCAAAATTTGCCGTCAAGCGTGCGTGGAGATTTATTCAGC
>JAFTBW010000190.1 GCA_017455015.1 Oscillospiraceae bacterium
GCCTCCCCCCTGGGGGCAAGGCTTTCAAGTCCAACTGCGCAGGGCGCAAAATTTTCTGTCAAACGTGCACAGGGATTGATTCAGCGTTTTCTGAGGAACGCCGGGATGGGGACCTTCTCCCAGAGCCGGGTAAAAAGGTTCAGGGCAGGCCAAGCCAGCAGGGCGAAGACCGCCAGCAGCAGGACGCTGGGGTAGTCCAGGGCGGTGAGGGTGAACAGGCGGCGCAGGAACACCACGCTGAAGGAGAACGCAATGAGGATGGCCGCGATCAGCAGCTTGCGGATGAGGGTCCAGGGGCGGCAGATGCGCACGATGACCAGGATGCCAACCACGCCCATGACCACCGCGCAGACCGTGGATTGCAGCTCCGGGGCGATGGAGAACGCGTCGCCGAACAGCAGCACGCCGAGGATCAGCACAAAGTCGGTGATGGCGGGCGGGACCGCGTGGTAGAACACGTTGGGCAGGAATTTGCCCCGGATGCGGCTCTCGTTCGGCTCCATCGCCAGGACAAAGGCGGGAAAGCCGATGGTCAGGGAGCTGACCAGACTGAGCTGGGCGGCGGAGAACGGATAGGGGATCGTGAACAGCAGCGACACGATCGCCAGCGCAAAGGAGAAGATATTCTTCACCAGAAACAGGGTGGCGCTGCGCTGGATGTTGTTGATGACGCGCCGACCCTCCCCCACCACCGAGGGCATGACGGCGAAGTTGTTGTCCAGCAGCACGATGTCGCTGACCCGGCTGGCGGCGTCGCTGCCGGAGGCCATGGCCACGGAGCAGTCCGCCTCCTTGAGGGCCAGCACATCGTTGACCCCGTCGCCGGTCATGGCCACCGTGTGGCCGGCCTCCTTGAGGGCCAGCACCAGCTTTCGCTTCTGGTCCGGCGTCACCCGTCCGAAGACCGCGTATGTTTCCGCCGCGGCCCGGATCGATTCGTCCGTGGTCAGAGTCCGGGCGTCCACGCACTTTTCCGCGTTCTCGATGCAGGCGCGCTTTGCCACCTCGGACACGGTAAGGGGGTTGTCCCCGGAGATCACCTTGACCGTGACGCCCTGGGAGGCGAAATAGCGGAAGGTCTCCGGGGCCTCCTCCCGGATGCGGTTATTGAGCAAAATCAGCGCGATGGGCAGCAGCGGCGCTTTGATCCCATCGTCCTCCAGACTGCCGTCGTAGTTGCCCAGCAGCAGCACCCGGCAGCCCTGGGCGGCATATTCCCCGATCTTCGGGGCGTAGCGGTCATATTCCGTACCCAGCAGCACCTCCGGCGCGCCCAGCAGATACGTCTCGTCGTCGTGGAAGCTGACGCCGCCGTACTTTTTGGCGGAGGTAAAGGGCAGGGCGGCAATGGCGGTCTGCTTGGCCTCCCCCGCGAAGAAGACGCGCAGCGCCGCCATGGTGTCGTTGTCGTCCCGGAGGGCGGACACGTAGTCCGCCATCACCAGGCGGATGTCCTCCTCCGTGTAGCGGTCCGGGCAGAGGGGGCACACACTGTCCACCACCATCTTGTTCTCCGTGACGGTGCCGGTCTTGTCCACGCAGACCGTATCCACCCGCGCCAGGGTCTCGATACAACTGAGCTCATGCACCAGGGTTTTCTTCTGCGCCAGACGCAGGACGCTGGCCGCCAGGGCCAGACTGGTCAGCAGATAGAGCCCCTCGGGGATCATGCCCACCATGGCCCCGATGGTGCTGACCACGCCCTCCTGGACGCTCCGGTGCAGCCACAGCACCTCCTTGACGCACATCAGCGCCCCCAGGGGCAGGATCAGAACGCCGATCCACTTCACCAGGGAGCTGAGGGAGCGCATCATCTCCGACTCCTTTTTGCGCCCGCCGCGCCGGGCCGCCTGGGTCAGACGGCTGGCGTAGGCGTCCGCGCCGACGGCGGTGAGCCGGGCCAGACAGGAGCCGGAGACCAGAAAGCTGCCGCTCATGAGGCTGTCTCCCGGTTCCTTTTTGATCTCGTCCGCCTCGCCGGTCAGCAGCGCCTCGTTGGCCTGACAGGAGCCGGAGAGCACCACGGCGTCTGCGCAGATCTGCTCCCCGCTGTGAAAGCGCACCACGTCGTCCCGGACCAGATAGACGGTGTTGACGTTCAGCTCCCGCCCCTCCCGGATCACGGTGCAGCGGGGGGCGGTCAGCAGGGTCAGCCGGTCCAGCACCTTTTTGCTCCGCAGCTCCTGCACGATGCCGATGACCGTGTTGACGATCACCACGCCCATGAAGCTCAGGTTGAACCAGGACCTGACCGCAATCGTACAGGCGGCCAGGAAGAAGAAGACCATGTTGAAGTAGGTGAAGATGTTGCTGAAAAAGATCTGCCGCACCGTCTTGCCCGGCGGGTCCGGCGGGGTGTTGGCGTAGCCCAGGCGCACCCGCTCCCCCACCTGCTCCGCGGTCAGGCCATAGGCCGGGTCCGTCTCCGCCACCGGCAGCGCCGGGCGGGCCGGGGCGGTCTTTCTGTGATTCAGGATTCTGTCAAAAAGCTTCTCTATCAAGGGTGCTACCGCCCTTTCTCATTTGCGATGATCCGGTTTTACCGGCCGAACACGTCGATGATCTCATGGATTGCCGAATATTTTTGCATTATACCACACTTTTCCCCCGGCGTACAGGATTTTTGACAGCCGAACGACCGCCATTGGAAAGAATCCCCCTGAAAAAGCCGGACCGGCTTTTTCAGGGGGGATTTCATTATCTTTCGGTCAACTGTGGAACAGGGGCCGCAGGGCGGGATAGACGCGCCGGAACGCGGCGTAGCGCTCCGCGTAGCGGGCGGTCAGCTCCTTGTCCGGCTCCACCGTGGCCTTTGTGCGCACCAGGGCCGCGCAGCAGTCCTCCACGCTGGGATAGACGCCGCAGCCCACCATGGCCAGCATGGCGCCGCCGTAGCCCGGCCCCTCCTCGGTCTGGGGCAGGTCCAGGGGCAGGTCCAGCACGTTGGCGAGGATCTTCTGCCACAGGGGGCTTCTGGCGCCGCCGCCGCAGAGCTTGGAGCGGGTGATGGGGATGCCCAGGGACCGGGCCACCTCCAGGGAATCCCGCAGGGCAAAGGCCACGCCCTCCAGCACCGCCTGGACGAAGTCCGCGCGGCTGCTGTCCATACTCATGCCCAGGAAGCAGGCCCTGGCCTCGGAGTCGTTGATGGGGCTGCGCTCGCCCATCAGGTAGGGCAGGAACAGCACCCGGTTCCGGCCCAGACGGTCCTCGGTGATGTCCTTCTGCTCCCCGGCATAGTCCTCCGTCTTCAAAATCTCTTCGCAGAACCACTTGTTGCAGCTCGCGGCGGAGAGCATGCAGCCCATCAGGTGGTAGTGTCCGTCGGCGTGGGCAAAGGCGTGGAGGGCGTTGCTGGGGTCCACGCCAAAGCGGTCGCTGGAGATGAACACGGTGCCGGAGGTGCCAAGGGAGATGTTGCAGGCTCCGTCCCCGACGGTTCCGGTACCCACGGCGGCGGCGGCGTTGTCCCCGGCTCCTGCAACCACCTTGACCGTTTCGGGCAGGCCCAGCAGCGCGGCGGCTTCGCCCGTCAGA
This sequence comes from Oscillospiraceae bacterium, assembly GCA_017455015.1. Taxonomy (GTDB): domain Bacteria; phylum Bacillota; class Clostridia; order Oscillospirales; family Oscillospiraceae; genus RGIG7114. The sequence continues at coordinate 3,538 of JAFTBW010000190.1, forward strand.
GTCCCCACCACGTCGTAGCTCTCATAGAGAGCGGGCATTTTGTCCATGGAGATGCCGCAGATGTCCAGCATCTCCTGAGACCAGCGCCGGTTCGCCACATCCAGCAGCAGCATCCCGCTGGCGTCGGAGTAGTCGCAGCAGTGTACCCCGGTCAGGCGGTAGTTGATGAAATCCTTGGGCAGCATGATCTTGGAGATGCGCGCAAAGTTCTCCGGCTCGTTGGCGCGCATCCAGAGCAGCTTTGGCGCGGTGAAGCCCGCAAACGCGATATTCGCGGTATAAGCGCTGAGCTTGTCCCGGCCCACCGTACCGTTCAGATAGTCCACCTCTTTCACGGTGCGGCCGTCGTTCCAGAGAATGGCGGGGCGGATCACCCGGTCAGAGGCGTCCAGAGCCACGAGGCCGTGCATTTGCCCGCCGCAGCCGATGCCCGCCACCAGGGAGGCATCCACCCCGGCGGTCAGCTCCTTCACTCCGGCGGTCACGGCGCTCCACCAGTCCTCCGGCTCCTGCTCCGACCAGCCGGGCTGGGGAAAAAACAGGGGGTAGTCTTTCGTGACGGTGTTGACAATGGCCCCCTTCCCGTCGGTCAGCAGCAGCTTGACCGCGGAGGTGCCCAGGTCGATCCCGATAAAATAGCGCATGATGTCCTCCGTTTCCCTTTGGAAACGCTGAATTCATCCCCGCATACGTCGCTTTCATCAGCGTTTCTCTCTGATTTAGATTACTGCCCGTAATAGGCGTTTTTTCCGTGCTTGCGCAGATAGTGCTTGTCCAGCAGCTCCCGCTGCATATCCCGGTGCGGCGGATTGAGCATCAGGGCGTGGTAATCCATAAAGGCGACCTCCTCCATGACCACGGCGTTGTGTACCGCGTTCATCGGATCGGTCCCCCAGGCAAAGGGGCCGTGGGAATATACCAAAACACCGGGTACGTCGTCCGGGTCCCTGTCCCGGAACGCCTCGATGATGACGGTTCCGGTCTCTTTCTCATACGCCCCGCCGACCTCCTCCGGCGTCATGGGCCGGGTGCAGGGGATGTCGCCGTAGAAGTAGTCCGCCTGGGTGGTCCCCATGGCGGGAATGGGCAGTCCCGCCTGGGCAAAGCTGGTGGCCCAGCGGGAGTGGGTGTGGACAACGCCGCCGATGTTGGGAAAGGCGCGGTACAGGGCGACATGGGTGGGCGTGTCGCTGCTGGGCTTCCACTTCCCCTCCACGACCGCGCCGTCCAGGTCCGTCACCACCATATCCTCCGCCGTCATGCCCTCGTAGGGCACGCCGGACGGCTTGATGACCACGAGGCCCTTTTCCCGGTCGATGCCGCTGACGTTGCCCCAGGTAAAGGTCACAAGGCCATGCCTGGGCAGAAGCAGATTGGCCTCGCAGACCTGCTGTTTCAGTGCTTCCAGCATACTGTTTTCCTCCCTTTCTATTGCCGTCCCCGGGGAACGGAATTTACGGTTATTTGGAAAGCGCTTTTTTCTCCATCCGGGGGAGAAAATATTTCCACCTGAGCGGTTGGCTTTTAAAGGAAACGCTGATTAAAGCAACGCGTGCGGTTGGCGAGCAAATTTTGTGTCCGCCAAGGCACAAAAACCGCAGGAATACTTTGTGTATTTCAAGGTTTTTGTAACGCAGGCGGGCGCAAAATTTGCCGCCAAACGTGCGCGGGGATTTATTCAGC
>JAFTBW010000191.1 GCA_017455015.1 Oscillospiraceae bacterium
CGCACGCATCTTGCCGGCATTTTTTCCGCCTGATTTTGTCTCGAAATCTTGAAATACACAAAGTATTCCTGCGATTTCTCGCCTTCATCAGGCGAAAAAACTGCTCGGCAATCTGCGCACTTCGATTTAATCAGCGTTTCCTTAGAATTGCGTTTTTTGCATGATACGCTGATTGATAAAACGTTATCTTTCCCTGCGCGGACAGGACTTTTCTTTTGGCCGTGCAAATGGTATCATGCGGTGCAAAGACGCTCCCGTCCGCCGCTCCGGCGGGGAATCTCAAAAAATGTTCACGAAAAATTTTCCGCTTTTCTCTTTCCTTTTTTTCTCACTGTTGCTATAATTATTTATTCTTGCCCGCGGCGGAAAGGGAGAGCAGCAATGAAAGGAAGCGGCGCGCCGACCATGAAGGACGTCGCCAGGGAGGCCGGGGTCTCTCTGGCTACCGTGTCCAAGGTCATCAACGGAATCCGTGTGGGCGACGGCTGCCGCCGCCGGGTGGAACAGGCGGCGGAACGGCTGGGCTACCGGGTGAACAACTACGCCCGGGGACTGAAAACCAACCGGACAGGCTGCGTGGCCATGGTGCTGCCCTCCCTGCGGCACCCCTTTTTCGCCGCCCTGGCCGACGAGACCATTGCCTGCCTGGGGCAGCGGGGGTACCGCTGCATCCTGATGATCACCAACTTCGACGCCAAGGCCGAGCAGGAGAGCCTGGTGCTGGTCCGGCAGAACAAGGCCGACGGCGTCATTGCCCTGACCTACTCCCGGAATCTGGAGCCGGACCCTGAGCTGCCCATGGTGGCCATCGACCGGCCTCTGGGGGAGGGCATTCCCTGCGTGGCCTCGAACAACTATGCCGGGGGGAGCCTGGCGGCGCAGCGGCTGCTGGAGCTGGGCTGCAAGCGCCCGGTGGTCTTCCATGTGGCCAGCAGGGTCCCTGCGGAGCCCCAGAAGCGGGTGTCCGGCTTTTTGGACGTATGCCGCAGCCGGAACGCCCCCTGCGAGGCGGTGGTCGTCCCCAGCACGGAGGGCGAGGCCCCTTTCTTCCGCTTTCTGGAGGAGCGCATCCGGGACGCGGCGCAGGAATATGGCGGCCTCTTCTGCACCACCGACCGGCTGACGGTGCTGGTCCGGCAGTTTCTGGGCGCACGGGGCATCCGTGCGCCGGAGGATGTGCAGCTCATCGGCTATGACGGCGTGAGCCATTACGCCACGGGCGCTTATGATTGCTCCACCATCGTGCAGCCGGTCCGGGAGATGTCGGAGACCGCCGTGGAGCTGCTGCTGGACGAAAGCCGCCGCGCCCGGGGCGGCCTGATCTGTCTGCCGGTCCGCTATGCCCCCGGCGGCACGACAAGAGATGATGGCTGATAAAACCGGAATGTACCTCGCCCGGCGTCCTGTCCATCCCCCTCCGGGGAAGGCGGCACGGCCGATTCCCCGCGAGGCCGTGACGGATGAGGGGCGTAGATGCATTGCCGGAAGTGCGGAGGTAGATGGCCTCACCCACCGCCGCCCTTTGGGCGGCGGTCCCCCCCTCCCCCCTGTGGGGGAGGGAAAAAGCGGAAAAAATTGGAAAGGACACATGCGCTATGGAGACCATGAGCCGGGCGCTGGCAAAGGCCAGGGCCTACGAGGAGCAAGCGGAAAAGATGATCCCGCCGGAGTCCCGCCCCGGCTTCCACCTGTCCCCCCGGGCGGGCTGGCTGAACGACCCGAACGGCTTTTCCAGATACGGAGGGGAGTACCATTTGTTCTATCAGTACCACCCCTATTCCTCCCAGTGGGGTCCCATGCACTGGGGCCACGCCGTCAGCGGCGACCTGCTGCGCTGGCGCTTCCTCCCCGCCGCCCTCGCCCCCGAGGAGCCCTATGACAGGGACGGCTGCTTTTCCGGCGGGGCGGTCACGCTGCAAGACGGGCGGCATCTGCTGATGTACACCGGCGTGGACCGGAGCAGCGGCCGGGACGTTCAGACCCAGAACCTTGCCGTCGGGGACGGCGTGAACTATGTCAAATACGCGAAAAACCCGGTGCTGACCGCCGCCGACCTGCCGGAGGGCTGCTCCCCGGCGGATTTCCGGGACCCCAAGCTCTGGCAGGAGCCCGACGGCAGCTACCGCATGGTGGCGGTGAACCGGGCCGCCGACGGCTTCGGTCAGGTGCTGCTGTTCCGAAGCGGCGACGGCCTGCGCTGGGAGCGGGCGGGGACCGTGTGTGCCAACCGGGGACGGCTGGGCCGGATGTGGGAGTGCCCGGATCTGTTCCAATTGGACGGGCAGGACGTGCTGCTGTGCTCCGCCATGGACATGCTGCCCCGGAAGCTGGAATACCCCAGCGGCAACGTGCCCTTCTACGCCCTGGGGAAGCTGGACCGGGCGACGGGGGAGTTTGCCGCCGGTCCGGACCACGCCGTGGACCAGGGCATCGACTTTTACGCCCCCCAGACCGTCCTGACCGAAGACGGGCGGCGGGTGATGATCGCCTGGATGCAGAACTGGGACACCGTGGCGCTGCGCACCGACCCCCGGCCCTGGTTCGGACAGATGACGCTGCCCCGGGAGCTGTCCGTCCGGGAGGGCAGGCTTTTTCAGGTCCCCGTCCGGGAGCTGGAGGAGCTGCGCCGGGATGCGGTCGTCCAAAACGGCGTGCCTCTCTCCCGGGAACCGCTGCGCCTGCCCGGCGTCGCGGGGCGCATGGCGGACATTGAGCTGGACCTCCGCCCCAAAAACGGGGGCTTCGGGCGCTTCACGCTCCACTTCGCCGAAAAGGAGAAGCTCCATACCACCCTGCGTTTCCTCCCCGGGGAAAACGTGGTGCAGCTCGACCGCCGCTATTCCGGCAGCCGGCGGGCCATCGTCCACCAGTGCCGCGCCCGCGTCAGCGGCCGGAACGGCGCGCTGCGGCTGCGGCTGGTGCTGGACCGCTGCAGCGCGGAGGTCTTTTTAAACGACGGCGAGACCGCCCTGACCGCTACCCTCTACACGGATGCGCGGGCGGACGGCATCTCTTTTTCCGCGGACGGCGCGGCGGAGATGGATCTGCGGTTCTACCGCCTGGACCCGGAGGCGGGCTGATAAAGCTGATAAAGCCGCATATTTTTCTTGCAAAGCGTGGAAAGATAGTGTAAAATATTCTGACAAGACAAACACAGGGGAGGAAATACAAATATGATTACCGCTGGTGATTTCAGGAACGGCGTTACCTTTGAGATGGACGGGAACGTGATGCAGGTCATCGAGTTCCAGCACGTCAAGCCCGGCAAGGGTGCGGCTTTCGTCCGCACCAAGATGAAAAACGTCATCACGGGCGCCGTGACTGAGACCTCTTTCAACCCCACCGCCAAGTTTGAAAACGCCACGGTGGACCGCCGCAGCATGGAATACAGCTACAACGACTCCGGCCTGTACTACTTCATGGACCCCGAGAGCTTTGAACTGGAGCCCATCGACGCCTCCGTGCTGGGGGACAATTTCAAGTTCGTGAAAGAGAATATGACCTGCACCGTGCTCAGCTACAAGGGCAAGGTCTTCTCCGTGGAGCCTCCGTTCTTCGTGGAGCTGGAGGTCACCGACACCGATCCCGGCTTTGCCGGCAACACCGCCACCAACGCGACCAAGCCCGCCACCCTGGAGACCGGCGCGGAGATCAAGGTGCCGCTGTTCATCGACAAGGGCGAGGTCATCAAGATCGACACCCGCACCGGCGAGTATCTGGGCCGGGCCTAAGCTTTCCAAGGCGGCATCCCCTTCACGGGGTTTGCATCGCGTATCATACACGGAACGGAAGCGACGACAAACCGGGGCCAACCCCGACGGAAGAAAAGGAGGCTTTTATCATGACCACTTCCGAAAAGGCTGCCTACCTGAAAGGGCTGATGGAGGGCATGGAGCTGAACACCGATGCCGGAGAGGGCAAGCTGTTCAGCGTCATCGCGGACATCCTGGCCGATCTGGCCGCGGATGTCGAGGATTTGGAGAGCGATCTCTACGATCTCAGCGAGGACGTGGACCACATCAGCGACGATCTCAGCGATGTGGAGGATCTGCTGGCCAACGATGACTGGGACGAGGACGAGGACGGGGATGAGGACGAGGAGGACGGGGAACCCCAGTTTTTTGAGGTGACCTGCCCGGCCTGCGAGAACACCATCACTGTGGACGAGGACGTGCTGGCGCTGGGAACGGTGCAGTGTCCCAACTGCGGGGAGATGATGGAGTTCGACCTCCTGGACATCGACGAAGAGGACGGGAAAGAAACATTCGACGGGGACGGGGCCGACTGAGCCCCGTCTTCTTTTTGCCATGCGAGGCAACGAAGGAGATTGTGATATGAAAAGCAAAAAATACATCCTGGCGCTGGACCAGGGGACGACCAGCTCCCGCAGCATCCTGTTTGACCGGAAGGGGGAGATCTGCTCCCTGGCCCAGCGGGAGTTCCGGCAGCACTACCCCCGGCCCGGCTGGGTGGAGCACGATCCTCTGGAGATTTGGGAGAGCCAGCTTGCAACGGCGAGGGAGGCCATCGACAAGCTGGGCGCGCAGCCGGAGGAGATCGCCGCCGTCGGCATCACGAACCAGCGGGAGACCACCGTGGTGTGGGACGCCGCCACGGGAGCGCCGGTGTACAACGCCATCGTCTGGCAGTGCAGGAGGACGGCGGACCGGGTCAAGCTGATCTGGGACGCGGGCAAAAAGGACGCGGTGCAGGACGTGACCGGCCTGATCGCGGACGCCTATTTCTCCGCCAGCAAGCTGGAGTGGATCCTGGACAACGTGCCGGGGGCCAGGGAGCGGGCGGAGCGGGGGGAGCTGCGCTTCGGCACTGTGGACAGTTGGCTGATCTGGAACCTGACGGGGGGAGCCGTCCACGCCACGGATTACACCAACGCCTCCCGGACCATGCTCTTCGACATCCATAAGCTGGACTGGGACCGGGGGCTGCTGGACTATTTCCGCATTCCGCGGGTCATGCTGCCGAGGGTGCTGCCCTCCGGCTGCGTTTACGGGGAGACGCAGGTCCTGGGCGGCTCCATCCCCATCGCGGGAGTCGCGGGGGATCAGCAGGCCTCTCTGTTCGGCCAGTGCTGCTTCGACCCCGGCGACGTGAAGAACACCTACGGCACCGGCTGCTTCATGCTGATGAACACCGGCACGGAGGCGGTGCTCTCCCGCCAGGGCCTTCTCACGACGACAGCGGCGGTCTGCGCGGGCGAAAAGCCCCAGTACGCCCTGGAGGGCAGCGTGTTCATCGCGGGAGCCGCCATCCAGTGGCTCCGGGACGAGCTGGGTCTGGTGGCCACGGCCCCGGAGTCGGAGCAGTGCTGCCGGGCGGTGGAGGACACGGGCGGCGTATACGTGGTGCCCGCTTTTTCCGGCCTGGGCGCGCCCTACTGGGAGCCCTACGCCCGGGGGACGGTGGTGGGCCTGACCCGGGGCACCTCCCGGAACCACTTTGTCCGGGCCACGGTGGAGTCTTTGGCCTATCAGTCCAACGACCTGCTGGTGGCCATGAAGAAAGCCTCCGGCCTGCCGCTGCGCGCCCTGCGGGTGGACGGCGGGGCCAGCGCCAACGACTTTCTCATGCAGTTCCAGGCGGACCTCTCCGCCGCAGCCATCCTGCGCCCCGCTTCCGTGGAGACCACCGCCCTGGGCGCGGCCTATCTGGCGGGGCTCTCCGTGGGCTTCTGGCCGGACCGGGACGCGCTGCGCGCCAACGCCCGGGCGGGACGGGAGTTTTTGCCCGCGCTGCCGGAGGAACAGCGCATTGCGCGGCTGCGCGGCTGGGGCAGGGCGGTGCGCTGCGCCGTCGCCTGGGCCCAGGAGGAACCGGAGGAGGCGTGATCCGACGGTTTTCGACAGGTTTTGTCGAGAAGTTTTCGCCTCCGGCCCCTTGCGGCCCCGCACCCGGATGTGGTAAGATAGCGCCGGAAATAACAAAATGATCGATCCAAGGGCGGTGAATGGGTTGGAACGGAAGATCCGCGTTGTGCTTGCAGACTCCTCCCGGGACTATCTTCTGCTGCTGCGTTCAGCCATGGAGGACACGCAGGATCTGCAGGTGGTCGGAACGGCGACGGACGGCGGGACGGCGCTGCGTCTGGTGCGGGAGACCCTGCCGGACATTCTGCTCACGGAGCTGCAGCTTCCGGTGACCGACGGCCTGTGCCTCCTCCGGCAGCTTCGCCGGGAGAAGCTGCTCCCGCCCACCATGGTGGTTTCCGGCTTTGTCAGCGAATACATGGCAAGGAACCTCAGCGCCATGGGAGTGCAGGTCTATCTGCCCAAGCCCTGCAGCATGGAGGATCTGCTCAGCCACATCCGGGCTCTGGCTTCCCCGCCGGCGCGCCGGCGGGTGAGGAGCTTTGACGCCGCCATCCACGAGGCGCTGAGCGTCTTTGGCGTCATGCCCCATCTGCGCGGCCGGGCCTATCTGGAGGCGGCCGTCGCCCGGGGGCTGGAGGACCCGGGCGTGCTCCACGGCATCACCAAGATCCTCTATCCGGAGCTTGCCAAGCGCTTTTCCACCACCCCGGTGTGCATCGAGCACTCCATCCGGACTGCCATCCGGGACGCCTGGAGGACCGGTTCTCCCGAGCACCGCCGGGAATACTTCGGCGATTGCTTCGAGGGCCTGGAGCGCCCTCCCGGCAACGCGCGGTTCATCACCGCCATCATCGAGCATATCCTGACCTCCTGCGAGCGCGTGGACGCCTGGTCCGGCAAGCGCCTGTGAGGTTTCCCGGAAAAATGTTTGTCATGGAAGCTTTACAAACGGGAAAAACTATGCTATGATACGCAAGCTATGCCCGTGTACGCGGTTTCGACGGCTCCTTTCTGCCCCGTTACCGGGTCACTGGGTTTGAAAAACAAGAAAGGGGATAAAATATCCATGATCACCAAGGAACAGAAGACCAACGTCATCGAGGCCAACAAGACCCATGAGGGTGACACCGGCTCCCCGGAGGTCCAGATCGCCATCCTGACCGAGCGTATCCGTCAGCTCACCGAGCATCTCAAGCAGCATCCCAACGACGACCACAGCCGTCTGGGCATGTACAAGATGGTTGGCAAGCGCCGCCGTCTGCTGGACTATCTGACCAGAAAGGACATCGAGCGCTACCGCGCTATCATCGCCAAGCTGGGCATCCGCAAGTAAGCCCGGCACAGCCGAGGGGAATGAAGGTTTATCCGGCGGGGGACAAGGGAATATTGTCCCCCGCTTTTTCCAACGATTTGAAATAAATAAAGGAGCAGACGAATGATCATCAAGCAGAGACAGTTTGACGTAAAAAACTATGAGATCGACTACTGCGGCCGCCCCCTGAAGATGCAGGTGGGCAAGATGGCCGAGCTTGCCAACGCCGCCGTGCTGGTGCAGTACGGCGAGACCGTGGTGCTGGTGACCTGCACCGCCTCCGCCCGCCCCAAGGACGGCATCGACTACTTTCCCCTGAGCGTGGACTTCAACGAAAAGCTGTACGCCGTCGGGCGCATCCCCGGAGCCTATCTCCGCCGGGAGGGCCGCCCCAGCCTGAACGCGGTGCTGGCCAGCCGTCTGATCGACCGGCCCATGCGCCCCCTGTTCCCCTCCGACCTGCGCAACGACGTTATCATCAACTGCGACGTGCTGAGCGTGGACCGGGACTGCTCCCCCGAGATCACCGCCATGATCGGCGCTTCCGCCGCGGTCAGCATCTCCGACGTGCCCTTCAACGGACCCATCGCCGGCATCGTGCTGGGCTGGGACGGGGAAAAGTACCTGTTCAACCCCACAAAGGCGGAGCGGGAGCATAACCGCATGATCACCACCATTGCCGCCACCCACAAGAAGATCGTCATGATCGAGTCCGAGGCCAAGGAGGTCCCGGAGGACGTGATGTACGAGGGCATCGTCCAGGCCCACGCCCAGCTCCAGGGCGTGCTGGACCTGATCGACCGCATGGTGTCCGAGATCGGCAAGCCCAAGTTCAGCTATGAGCACGCCGCTTTCGACCAGGAGCTGTTCGACAAAATCGTCGCGGACTTCGGCGACGAGGCCCGGGCCGCCATGGACACCGACGACAAGAACGTCCGCGAGGAGCGCTGGAACGCCATGATCGACCGCTGGCATGAGCG
>JAFTBW010000028.1 GCA_017455015.1 Oscillospiraceae bacterium
CGTCAGCATCGACGGGTTTGTCTTTGTACGTAATGGTCAGGAGGTCCTGTTCTTCCCCGGTGTAGACCAGGCCTTCTTTCGGGGTGATTGCCAAATCGGCGAGGTCCTCGGGGTAGATGGGGGCGGGGGCGACGGTGACGGTGAGTTCCTCCGCCACCGTATCCTTGTGCGTGCTGTCGCCCACGATCTTGTACTGCACTGTATGGTCGCCGGCAGTCAGCTCGGTATTCTTGGGAACGTTGGCGCTGAACGTACCGCCGTCAACTGCGTACTGCGCTTCTCCGCCATCGGCAACACCGGCAGTGATCAGGTCTTTCCCATCGCCGTAAACCAAGCCATCGGCGGCAGCCGGACTGGTCGTCCATACAGAGGACTTAGGGATGATGAGTGCACTTTCGTTTTTCTCGGTGGGATAAACCGCAGTCTTATCATTTGCACCGTCGATGTTGAACGCAGGGGTATTGCCGCCGGACATGCCATTGGCGATTTTCAGCCCGATAGTCCCTCCGGAGCTGAGCATTTCCGGTTTTACCTTAAAGAAATAGGTAATGGAAAATCCCTGATAGGTAATACCATTCGTGCCGCCGTTGGCTGCAGTGATGGTAAAAATAGTGTTGTCATCATCGTCTTTCGCGGCAGCGGTAACCTGAACGTTGGTATTCCGAGTGCTGAATCTTGCGTCAGCGGACGCAAACGTAATCCCAACGGTCTCATCATCGTCATTCAGGTATTCACCTGCATCGGTGTCTGGTGTCACCTGCGCGGGGTCATACTGGACGCCCAAGGTGTAGCCCTTGACAGGGTCACCCTCCGCAGTTGCACCAACCGTAATCGTCGCGCTGAACTTTCCGTCTACCAGTTCGGAAACACCGAGAGAAATCGTGGGACCGTTGTCCCAGGCTGCATACGCCAGGATGCCAGTCACGCTGAACACCATTGCGATTGCCAGAACTGCGGACAAAAACCGCTTTGCATTTCGTTTCATAAAGTGATTCTAAATCCTTTCTTCAGAAAAATTAATCTTCCACTGCAAGATTTCTGATTTGGGCAATGTGCTCCAAGACATATATTGCGTCCGCAGTTGTAAACCTTCCGTCCTTATTCACATCCGCCCGGGTCTCCTCATCAGAGTTGAGGTTTTTCACCTGCGCGATATGCTCCAGGACCCGGATTGCGTCCGCAGTAGTGATCTTTTGGTCGCCGTTGACATCGCCTCTGGGGAACGGGGCATAGTACGAAAACGTGATTGCGGGGTTGTTCGCGTCAAAGGCCCCAGACTTGATGCTGCCGCTCTCAGCGTTGCTGGTGAAATAGACATAGCACTCGCCGCTGCTGAGCTTGCTGGGATAGATGGTAAACGTGACCGTACTGCCGGCGGTTGTTTGCTGGTCGATGTATACAATGCCGGTGTCCTCTGTGGGTACCCCTTTCTTTGTCTGCGCCACAACAAGGTAGTAGCTGCCAGACTGCACATTGCTGAGCTCAACGGTCATTTTTTCGGCGTTGGCATAGAAATCCACTGTGTCGCCATTTACCGTCTTCTGTTCAGAAGAAATTGCCGTCCCGCCCGCGGTCTGAACCGTGATACTGATATTCGTCAGGTCTTCCGGTTTCGGCAGACCGTAGATACCGCCTGTCGTAGGCGCGGGCGGCGGGTCGGCTGCGGCAACGATACCGCAGAGCGCGGATGTCATCAGTGCAGCGCAAAGTAACAGGATTATTACCAGACGTTTCTTCATGAATTGCCTCCTTTACATTTCAGTATAATTCACAAGGATTTTCGCAAGCTGCGCTCTCGTGGCTGTACCAAGAGGTCCCAACGTACTGTCGCTTGTCCCTGTGATCAGCGTGTGGTAAAAGGCCCAGTACATCGCTGGTCTGGCCCAATCGGCAATCTCTCCGCTGTCGGTGAAGCTGTCGTTGTAGATCTGCGTGAACATCAGCTCCATGCCGCTTTCGCCGCCAGAGTACCCGAACAGAATCTTCATCGCTTCCTGCCGGGTGAGTTGCCCAACTGGGTCAAAGCTGTCTGCGGTCCGTCCGTTGACATATCCGTTTTGATATGCCCAAAGGATAGCGCTCTGAAACTCAGGTATCTGGTCCGAAATATCCGTAAACGGCGTCTGACCAGTCACTTCCGGGCTTCCCGCCATGCGGTAGAGCACTGTGACGTACTGCCCTCTTGTGACTGGATCGTCAGGACCGAAGCGGCTATCGCTGTATCCCTGAAAGAGCTTGAGCTGAACGGCTTTCGCAATGAATTCCGCACCCCAATGGCCCTCTGTGTCGGCGAACAGAATCGCAACAGGCTCCTCCGCTTCATCCGCCCCGGCACTTTCCCCGGTGGCGCTACCGGTGGTATCGGTGTTGCCACTATTGCTCCCGGTATCGGTGTTGCCACTGCCGGAGTTATCGCCGCCAGTGGGAATGCCGCTGCCGGTCCGGGCGGTGCTGCCGTTATCAGCGTTTTCCCCGGTGGATGTACCGCTCTGAGGAGCAGGAAGCGTTTGTTCAGTTTTCTCCGTCGTTTCGCCGTCCTCGGTATTGTCTGATGGAGTGGGATCTGGGGTATCCGTCGGCTCGACTGTGTCCGCTATCGCAATTGTGGGGGGGATGGATGCATACTCCACGGTAATGATTTCTGCGCCTTCCAGCGAAAAGTCCCAAGCGGAGATGTCCCGAAGCGCCTCAAAAGAGAACACCGCAACTCTGCCGTCCCTGGTTACTGCGTCAGACGATGCCGCTGCCAGAATCGCGCCGGAGGGTGCCTCCTCATTGGAAACTAAGAGCATATCGCGAAGCAAATCCCCTGTCACGATCTCGGTACAACGCATTGAATCACGGTCGAAGCACAACGTCAACTGGATTCCTTTCATCCCCGGATTCCCCTCCAGCTCCACAGTCACCTCAAAGCTCTCGCCGACCTTGGGGTAGCTGTCCGGGGGAGTAACGCGAAGAACGGCACCGTCCGCCGAAGCGGGAACGGCAAGCAGGGTACAGCCAAGGATGAACGCGAGGAAAAATGCGAGATGTTTTTTTCTCAAACTCACCTCTCCCTTCCAAATTGTGCGTATCTCCGCAGACGGTGCCGGAAAATGGGTGTTTGTTCCGCAAAACCGCCGTAGAAACCGCTTTTCACACAAGTTGGATTATAGCATTGCGTGCCATAAAATGCAAGAGGCAAAAACTGTTTTATACAAATTGATACAATCTGACATTTTCCCCGTCTCCATTTTCACAGTCCATCTCCATTTGCCCGGTCACGCTCCTGAAAAGCGGAATCCGCCGCCCGATGGGGTGACGGATTCCGCGACTGATCATAATGCATGGCTATTTGGCCGAAAAACCGATTGACATTTTAATAACTTTTAAGTATAATACTATCAGGGAGGGGGGACCATACCCTTGCATGAGATTTACTTTTACCGGGACAAAAGCGGAAAAAGGCCAGTCGCGGATTATCTTGCGGAACTTGCCGGCAGAAAAGACGAAGACAGCCGTATAAAATTGAAGAAGCATAACGACTACATCCAAGCTTTGAGTGAGTACGGTTTGCAGCTTGGAGAGCCGTATATCAAGCACATTGACGGCGATATTTGGGAATTGCGGCCCATAAGTGACCGAGTTTTCTTCGTCGCATGGACAGGCGGAAATTTTGTATTGCTCCACCAGTTTGTGAAGAAGACGCAGAAAACCCCGGCGCGGGAGATCGCACAGGCAAAACGGGAGCTTGCGGACCTGAAAGAAAGGGGATTCGACGAGAATGAATAATAGCGCGATCGGCGGCACATGGGAGGAATTGCGGAAAGAGCTTTTCACTCCGGAGGAAATTGCGGCAAGCGACTTGCGCGTCGCCCTGATCGGGGAGCTTATCAAGGCCAGGCAGGAAAAGGGATTCAGTCAAAAGAAGCTTGAAGAATTGAGCGGCGTGAAGCAACCGGTTATTGCCCGGATGGAGAAAGGCAGCACAAGCCCCCAGCTTGACACTGTTTTAAAAGTATTGGCCCCTCTTGGCAAGACGCTTGCCATTGTTCCGATTGAGCCGAGATAGCGCCGGGAGGTGTCGGAAAATGGCACAGATGTAATTGGGCCTCATTCGATCAAAATCAGAAGGCTGTTGATGCCGAAGGTGGACTGGTAAACGGTCTCCTCCACCAGGTTCCGCACCATCTGGATGCCCATAAAGCGCTCGTCATCCGCGTACTCCTCCGCCAGCGGGTTGAAGTCGATGCCCCCGTAGCGGATGCGGATGCCGGTGACGCCCTGCACGGAGAAAACCCGCACGTCAAAGCTCAGGGTGCTGTCGGGGTTGAACTGGGTGATGAGCGTCATCATCTCCTCCAGCGCGAGGCTGACGCGCATGGTCTGCTTGGGGGCCATGTCGTTGCTCGCGCAGAATTCCCCGATCCGTTCGCTGGCGGAGCAGATCGCCTCCGGGTCCGCCGGGCTGGAGAAGTTGATGCTCTGCCCGGACAGCTCCATGCTCCGGTCCATCAGCAGCCAGCGGCTCAGGGGCTTCCGCTTTTCCCGCCGCTGGAGATATCCGGTGAGAACGGCCCACAAAAGCAGCGTCAGCAGCGCCTCCGAAACCTGGAAGAACCACAGAAACGCCCCGGCGTTTTTCAGGTACAGCAGGCTGACAAGGCAGAAGACGTAGACCCGCGCGACGATCAGGATGTTTGCCAGCATCTCCCGCTCCGCCACCCGGTAATAGCCGGTGAGGATGTTCAGCGCCAGAACGGGGAACAGGCTGGCGCTCAGCATGACCAGGGGCAGGAGCAGCCCCTCTACCTGATACGCCCAGCCGATGAGCGGGCTTCCGGCAATCAGGAGCAGCGCGGCCGCGGCGCAGCCGATCACCCCCGCCCGGAGCTGATGCCTGAGCAAAATCAGGGCGCTGGGGTTGTCCCGCTCTCCGCAATACACGCCCAGAATGGCGGTGGTGGACTGGGGGACGCCGACGGTGACGGCCTCGGCGACGGAGGCCATGGCGCTGACCACCGCGTACTGCGCCACCATCAGATTGCCGCCCAGCGTGAGCAGAACGGTGTTGACCGTGAGCGCCCGCAGGGTCTGGAACAGGCTGTTGAAGGCCTCCGGGCTGCCCGCTGCGGCAAGCGCCCGCCACTCCGCTCCTTCTGGCAGGGCGAGGCGCAGGGCGAAGCTGTGCCGGCCCCGGTGCAGCACGGCCATGCCGTACACGGCGGAGGCCCCGGCGGAGATCACGCTGGCAAGGGCCGCGCCCGTGACGCCCAGGCCCAGCACCTGGAGGAACAGCAGGTCCAGCAGGATGTTCCCCCCGCCCATGATGACCATCATGACGGAGACGGACCTGTTCTTCCCCTCCAGCGGCAGGAACCAGAAGGGGGGGAAGGTGAAGATGAGGGCGGGAGCGGCCAGGAGATGCACCCGGGAGTAGTCCCGCACCAGCGGCATCGTCGCGCTGTCGCCGCCGCTGAGGGCGGAGGCGAGGGGCGCGGAGAAGAGCAGGCCGAACGCCATGAAGAGAGCACTGACGAGCAGCGACAGGCCGAGCTGGGCGGAATACATCCGCTGGGCCTTTTCCTGTTCGTTCCTGCCGAGGGCCTTGCCGCAGAGGGTCTCCGCGCCGCAGGCCAGAAAGCCGCCCATCAGGCTGATGACCAGAAACACGGGGGCGCTCAGTCCCACCGCCGCGATGCCGTTCACGCCCACATAGCGCCCCACCAGGATGCCGTCCGCCAGCAGCGCCAGGTTGCTGCTGAAATAGGAGATGATGCCCGGCACAACGGCGGAGCGGAACGCGGTGCGCAAAAACTCCTGGGACTGGGTCAGGGGCGGAGCATCGGCCCGCGGGGCCTGTACCTCGCTCATGCCTGCGCCGCCTCCGTCTTTGTCCGCGGCCCGTAGTATTGCAGGTTCAGCATCGTGATGTCGTCAAACTGGGGCGCTTCGCCCACAAAGGCGTCGATGGAGCGCTTGACCGCCGGCAGCAATTGGTCCGGTTTTGCCATCGGATCGGCGTTCAGAGCCTCCAGCATCCGGTCGGAGCCGTAAAGCTCGTTGTGGGCGTCCGTGGCCTCGGCCACACCGTCCGTATAGACAAAGAGGCTGTCGCCCGGGTTCAGTTGGAACTCGTGCTCCCGGAAGCGCATCCCCTCCATGGTGGCGACGGCGGGGGAGTGCCGGTAGACCACCAGCTCATACTTCCCGTCTGCACGGCGGAGCGCCGGATGCTCGTGCCCGGCGTTGGCCGCCATCCCCTTGCCGGTCCGCAGGTCGATCTTCGCCAGCCAGACCGTGACGAACAGCTCCGCCTCGTTGCCCTCGCAAAGCTGCTCGTTCACATGGCTGAGGGCCACGGCGGGGGAGTCCCCGGCCATCATCCGGTTCTTGATGAGGGTCTTGGCGATGACCATGAACAGCGCCGCCGGGACCCCCTTGCCGGACACGTCCGCCATGACCAGGGCAAGGTGGTCGTCGTCCACCAGGAAGAAGTCGTAAAAATCGCCGCCCACCTCCTTGGCGGGGTCCATGGTTGCGTAGATGTCGATATCCGTCCGGTCCGGGAAGGGCGGGAAGATCCGGGGCAGCATGTCCGCCTGGATCTGCGTCGCCACGTTCAGCTCCGCGCCGATGCGCTCCTTCTCCGCCGTCACCTGGTTCAGCTCCCGGATGTACTCCCGGAGGCCCAGGTCCATCTTCGCAAAGGATTCCGCCAGCGTCTCCAGCTCGTCCCCCGTGTGGATATCCACCCGGAAGGGCTCCTCCCGGTCCATGTTGGCCACCAGCTCCCGGGTGGCGTCGTCCAGCGCGGACACCGGACGCAGGATGCTGCGGTTTACCATCCAGTAGAACAGCAGCCCGCCCAACGCCGTCACCAGCACCACGGAGCCGACGACCAGCAGCAGGAAGAGGGCGACCATGCGCTGCACGTCGGGCATGTTCAGGTCCACGCCCACCACGGCCGCCGGTGCGCCGGAGGAATCATAGATCGGGACGCGGGCAGTGCCGGTCAGGCCGAAATCCGGGACCCAGTTCACATAGAAAATCTCCGGCGGGTCCGGCGTGAGGATGGCCTCCACGGCCGCCTGCGCCTCGCCGTAGTAGTCCTCCGTGTCCCCGAGATAGTTCTTGGTCTCTTCGGTGGCGGCGTCCCAGATGTAGGTCAGATGGTCCCCGTTGTGGACAAAGACGTAGTAATACCACATGTTCGATTCCCGCTTGACCGCGTCCAGGAACTGCTGGACCTGATCGTAGTATGCATCCGTCTGTCCGGTGGCAACATACGCCGCGATCCGGTCGCCGTCGATGTAATCCGCAGCCGATTTCGCATAGGAAAACGCCATGGTTTCGCCCTCCTGGACCTGCCTGCGGTAGATCATCACCGACACCACCGCGCCGCTGAACACGCAGATCACCAGGGCGAAGATCACCAGCGCCCGCAGGATGCGCCCGCTCAGGGTCTTTCTCTTTTTGCCGCCGCCTGCATTCATATCGCTATCTCCTTTCCGTTCCGGTTGAAATAGACCCATTCCCCGTCCCGCCGGACCTCCCGGAAGCCGATGGCGCGGGCGGTGTGCTGGCCCGGAAGGTTATCCGGGTTGCACTTGATCCACGGCTCCAGCCCCAGCTTTTCCGCGTAGTCCGCCAGGGCCGCCGCAGCGGGGGCGCTGAGACGCCGCCCCTGGTACTCCGGCAACAGCCGGTAGCCGATATGGGCGCTGCCCCGGTCGGTAAAGTCCCACAGCAGCAGCTCGCCGATCATCGGGCCGTCGGTGCGCTCCCGGACGGCAAAGTTGATGGAATCGCCCACCGCCATGTCGAACTGCACGGAATCGTAGAAGCTCTCCGCGTCCGGGCGCGCCGGCACCGTGTAGTCCTCCGCATAATCGTAGCCCCACCATCGGTTGTTCTCCGCGTCCAGATTCATGCGCAGATAGATTTCCTTGTCCGTCTCCCGAAAGGGCGTCAGCAGGACCGGTCCCGCCGTCAGCACCGGAGGCCTCCCCGCCCGCGCGCCGGGGGTGCGGACGTGGGCCTGATATTTGTGCACCAGGCAGATGGGGTGGTAGAGCTCCTTGGAGGCGCGCAGGCCGGGGTCCCCGGAGTCGTCCTCATAGTTGATCCAGCGCAGGGAACCGTCATACGTCTCCCGCACATAGCTGACAAAGCCCCGGAACATGGCGCGGTAGACGCCGGAATACGCTTGCAGCGCCTTGAGCACGTGGACCATCAGGGTCTTTCCCACCACCTCGCCGATGGCGAACGCCGCCAGCGTATCCCCCACCCAGAGCCCCGCCGCCGGAAGCTGCAGGTCCCGGCAGACGGAGAGCAGCTCCCGGCTGTGGCGCAGCTCAGCTTTTTCCAGCTTGTCCATATCCGGATGCTCCCGGGCGTAGTCCTCCAGCATGCCCAGCGCCTGCGGATGATGCTCCGGCAGCAGCGCCCTGATCTCCGGCTCCCCGTAGAGGCGGGCGAAATGCCGGACCTCGTAACGGAAGCGGCCCATACCCTCGCCCTCCAGTGTGACAAAGGGTTCAGCCGGGTACAGGTAGTCGCTCCACCGCCGGTCGCAGCCCCACATGGTATCGGGAAAGCGGGGGTCGTGCAGCAGCCGCCGCAGCGCGCGTTTGTCCATGGCGAAAAACCGCAGGGCGATGTTTTCCGCACGGACGTACTCCGATAGCGCGTCCAGCGTGCCGTCCACGTCCTCTCCCACCGGGTAGGTGAACGCGGGATAGCCGTTCATGGTCTGCCGCAGCACCAGGGTGCCGTTATGTACGCAGATCTGCGGCTCCTGCTCGGCCCGCCACATCCAGATCGTTCCCGCGGACAGCTCGGCGCAGAAGGTGGGGAGCGCACGAAAGACCGGCGACATGCTTCTGAGCAGCTCGACGGTGCAGGGTTCAAATTTCAGCATAGGCGGGTCGTCCCCTCCGATGCCGTTGCCTGTGAAAGCATTTGCGTTATCTCTCCTTTGGTTCCGGAGCGGCGCAGCCGCCCCGGAAATTGACGTTTATTGTCCGTAGACATAATTTCTCTTATATATTCATACCACAACAGCGCCGGAAAGTCAATCTTTCCGGCGCAAAGTGTGCGTTTCCCAAATCGCGGAAAAGAGCGCGTGTCAGGCTATGTATCGGCTGAGCACGCGCAGATATTTTCATGTTCGCTTTTCGACCCTCTTCCGAAAGCTTGATCTTTGGGCTCCGCTGAATCAATCCCCACACATGGCGGTATCTTCATTCGGATCGTCCTCAATATACTCCATAATGTCTCCCACATTGCAATGCAGAATCTTGCAGAACACCTCAATTGTGTGGGTGCTGACGCTCTCGTTGCGTTTCAGTCGAGTGATTTGAGCGGGACTCACATGATGGGTTTTAATCAACGTATACTGTGAAACGCCCTTTTCTTTCATGACGCTCCACAGTTTTTCGTAAGAAATCATAACATTCAAGCCCTCCTGCACTTGAATGTTAATCGAAAACCGGTTATTATAATATTAACCAATATCGGTTATTATTTTTCATCGCATGTGCGCAAGACCGTCTAATGCTTTTTAGGAGGGAAATGTTATGCAGGAACAAGCATCTGCGCAGTGTTCGGTAGAAATTGAAGTCCGTATCTTACCGGATACCTTATCCACATTGGAAACAATGGCCAATATCTTTCAGATTTCCATAGGCGAGGCGATTGATCATCTCGTCAGCTATTATCATCCTGGCACAAAACAGCAAGTGTCGATCGAGTTGGGAGAATTGCTGGAAAAATAGCAGCGCCTTTTTTCAAAATCGCGGCGAGAGCAGTCCACTCTCACCGCGATAAAGGAATCATGCCAGCGCGTCGATCAGGCCCCGCAGGCCCTCGGCGCGCAGGATCTCTTTATAGTATGCCAGCTCCCGCTGGATCAGCCCGTCGATCACGTCCATGCCCAGCTTTTCCACGGGGGCGCGGTCGTCCGTGAGCAGGCGGCCGCCGCTTGCATAGCGTTGGAGGCGGGCTTCCTCCCGGGCCAGCAGCTCCCGGAGGTCGGAGCGGGCCACGGTCTCCGCCGCGGCGGAAAAGTCCGCGCCGATGTCCCAGGCGGCGGCGAACAGCTCCCGGTTCGTGGTCCCCGGCACGTCGGCGGTGTAGACGTAGGGGAAGACCGCCGCGATGGTGTCGGAGAGGTAGTCGTTGATGTTGTCGGGCTTGTCGGAGTGCATGTTCATGTTCACGGCCAGCACGCCCCCGGGCTTGAGATGCCGTTCCGCCAGCCGGAAAAACTCCACGGAGGACATCTGGAACGGGATGGTGATGTCCTGATAGGCGTCCACCAGGATCACGTCGTAGCTGTCCTCCACCGCCGCCAGATACGCCCTGCCGTCGTACTCCGTCACCGGAATATCCGCGTCCAGACGGAAATAGATCCGGGCAAGCTCCGTGATTTTGCCGTCGATCTCCACGCCGCTGACCGCCGCGCCGGGGAAGTACTCCCGGCATTGAGTGGCGAAGGTGCCGGTGCCCATGCCCAGCACCAGGATGGCGCTGCCCTCCCCCGCCCGCGCCAGAGCCGGGGCGGCCAGGGCATAGTCGTAGTAGCGGCCTGTCAGCCCCCCCTCCTTCTGCATGACGGACTGGACGCCGAACAGCACGTTGGTGGAAAGCGCGATATCCCGTCCCTCGTCCTTGACAAGGAGGTAGTTGTAGACGCTCTCCCCCTCGTACACCAGTCCGCTCTCCCAGAAGGCGAAGCTGCTGCCCGCCCCCAGGACGCTGAACAGGGCAAAGAGGAGCAGGCTGATGAGCAGGCGCAGCCAGCCCCGGCGGGCGCTGGCGAAGTAGACGACGCCCAGCAGGGCCAGCATGCCGGAGAACAGCAAAAAAGTCACGCTTGTCCCCACGGCGGGGATGGTGACGAAGGTGGGCAGGAAGGTGCCCAGGATGCTGCCGACCGTGTTAAAGGCTCCGAGCCGCCCCACGGTCTTGCCGCTGTCGTCCAGGGAATCGACGGTGTAGCGGGCCAGGGAGGGGGTTGTGGTCCCCAGCAGGAACAGCGGGAACACGAAGATGACGATGCAGCTCAGAAAGCCCGCCCAGATGATAAAGCCCTCGTTCACCGTCACCACCAGCAGGCCGGACACCGCCACGATCAGGTAGCGGCCCAAAAAGGGGATGCCGGCGATCCACACCGCGGCCAGCAGCAGCCTGCGGTAGAGCCGGTCCGGGTCCGGGTCCCGGTCCGCGCTGCGGCCGCCGTAGAGGTTGCCCAGGGCCATGGCGATCATGATGGTGCCGATGATGATGGTCCACACGATCTGGGAGGAGCTGAAATAGGGGGCGAGCAGGCGGCTGGCTCCCAGCTCCACGGCCATGACGCTGACTCCCGCGAAAAATTCCGTCAGGTAGAGATAGAGCTTGCTGCGCAGCAGGGGGGATGGGGTTTTCTGCCGGGGTTGATTTTTGTCTTCCACTGTTTTTTCCTCAATTGGTCCGATCCTCCGAATGTCTCTTCCGCGATGCGCGCTTTCCGGAGAGAACAGGGCTTTGCAAATATGCCTCTGAGCGCAGGGCCCAGAGGCATATCCGTTTTTCTTTTTATCGTTATACCAGCTCGATGACCGCCATCTCCGCGGCGTCGCCCCGGCGGGGGCCGATGCGGGTGACGCGGGTGTAGCCGCCCTCGCGGTCGGCGTACTTCTTGGCGACGTCGTCAAAAATCTTCTTCGCCACGTCCTCGCGGGTGATGAAGCTCAGCGCCTGACGGTAGTTGGCCAGGCCGCTCTTCTTCCCCAGGGTGATCATCTTTTCCGCCAGTGCGCTGACTTCCTTGGCGCGGGTGTAGGTGGTTTCCATACGGCCCTTGTCCAGGAAATCCGTCACCTGCTGCCGGAGCATCGCCCTGCGCTGGTCGCTGGTCTTGCCGAGCTTTCTTGTACCAGGCATTTCGGTCTTCCTCCTCAGAAGAGAATATATAGTTAGTTGCTTTCCTCGCTGGCCAGGCTCAGGCCCATCATCGCCAGCTTGTGTTCGACCTCCTCCAGGCTCTTGCGTCCAAGGTTGCGCACCTTGATCATCTCGTCCTGGGTCTTGTTGATCAGGTCCTCCACCGTGTTGATATTCGCCCGTTTCAGGCAGTTGAAGCTGCGCACGGACAGATCCAGCTCCTCGATGGTCATCTCCAGCACCTTGTCGTGCTGGGACTCCACCTTTTCCACCACCGTGGCCCGGGTCGAGATGTTCTCGCTCAGGTCGGTGAAGATGGTGAAGTGGTCGCAGAGGATCTTTGCGCCCAGGCTCACGGCGTCCCTGGCGGTGATGGTCTTGTCGGTCCAAACCTCCACGGTCAGCTTGTCAAAATCCGTCTGGTTGCCCACGCGGGTGTTCTCGACGGTGTAGTTGACCTTGAGCACCGGGTTGTAGATGGAGTCCACCGGCAGCGTGCCGATGGCCGCCTGCTGGTTCTTGTTCTTGTCCGCGGAAACGTAGCCTCTGCCGTGGCTGATGGTCAGCTCCATGCTCAGCGAGGCGTCCGGGCCGAGGGTGGCGATGTGCTTTTCCGGATTCAGCACCTCCACCTCCGCGTCGGCCTTGATGTCGCCGGCTGTGACCTCGCAGGGACCCGCGGCTTCGATATACACGGTTTTGGGGTTGTCACAGTGCAGCCGGGCAATGATGCCCTTGACGTTCAGAACGATCTCTGTCACGTCCTCCTTCACGCCCGGGATGGTGGCAAACTCATGCTGGATCCCCGCGATCTTGATGCTGGTGACGGCAGTGCCGGGGAGGGACGAGAGAAGCACTCTCCGAAGAGAGTTGCCCAGGGTCGTGCCGTAGCCGCGCTCGAGTGGTTCCACGACGTACTTTCCGTAGGATTCGTCGCCCGGGGTCTCGATGCATTCGATCCGCGGCTTGTTGATTTCGATCATGTAATTGTTTGCCCTCCTTCTTAGTCATGGGCCTGCTCCCGCCCCGGCAGCAATCGCCGGGGACAGGTCGGACCCTTTCCCCCCGGAGGGGGCTTTTGGTGCAGCTTACCAATTTTGAGGGTATCTCAAATTACTTGGAATACAGCTCGACGATGAGGTGCTCCTCGATGGGCATATCGATATCTTCTCTCGCGGGTACGGCGACGATCTTTGCAATCTGGTTGTTGGCGTCGTACTCGATCCACTTGGGAGGCTGCCGGAAGGAATTGTCCTCCAGGTTGGCCTTGATCTTCTCTAAGCTCTTGCTGGTCTCCTTGAGGGTGACGACCATGCCGGGCTTCACCAGGAAGCTGGGGATGTTCACGCGCTTGCCGTTGACGGTGAAGTGGCCGTGGCTCACAAGCTGCCGGGCCTCGGCACGCGTCATGGCGAAGCCCAGACGGAATACCACGTTGTCCAGGCGGCTCTCCAGGATGCTCAGGAGGTTCTCGCCGGTCTGGCCGGGGCGGCGCTGGGCCATGTCAAAGTAGTTCTTGAACTGGCGCTCCAGCACGCCGTAGATGAACTTGACCTTCTGCTTCTCCTGAAGCTGCAGGCCGTATTCGGACTGCTTGCGGCGCATCTGGCCCTTGGGATTGCGGGTGGTGGTCTTCTTGGAATAGCCCAGAGCGGCGGGGGAGATCCCCAGCGCCTTGCAGCGCTTTGCCACGGGCTGAATGCTTCTTGCCATCTTCTGTTACCTCCTTCGATCAGACACGGCGACGCTTCGGAGGACGGCATCCGTTGTGGGGGATGGGGGTCACATCCTTGATCATCGTCACTTCCAGGCCGGCGGTCTGCAGGGCGCGGATCGCGGCTTCCCGTCCGGAGCCGGGGCCCTTGACAAAGACCTCGACGGTCTTCAGGCCGTGCTCCATGGCCGCCTTGGCGGCTGTCTCAGCCGCTGTCTGCGCGGCAAAGGGGGTAGACTTCTTGCTGCCACGGAAACCCATGCCGCCCGCGGAGGCCCAGGAAATGGCGTTGCCGTGGGTGTCGGTGATGGTGACCATGGTGTTGTTGAAAGAGGAGCTGATATGCACCTGGCCCTTTTCGATATTCTTCCGCTCTCTGCGGCGGGTACGGACAACCTTCTTGCCCTTGGTATTCGCTGCCATTTACATATCCCTCCTTACTTCTTCTTATTTGCGACGGTGTGCTTGGGTCCCTTGCGGGTGCGGGCGTTGGTCTTGCTGCGCTGGCCCCGGACGGGCAGGCCCTTGCGGTGACGGGTGCCGCGGTAGCAGCCGATCTCCATCAGCCGCTTGATGTCCAGAGCGGTCTGGCGGCGCAGGTCGCCCTCCACCACATAGTGGTCGATGCACTCACGCAGCTTGGCCTCATCCTCTTCCGTCAGGTTCTTCACCCGGGTGTCCGGGCTGATCCCGGTCTCAGCCAGGATCTTCTTCGCGCTGGTCCTGCCGATCCCGTAGATGTAGGTCAGGCCGATTTCCACTCGCTTGTCCTTCGGCAGGTCAACGCCGGCGATTCTTGCCATGTTTCTCAATCAATCCTTTCATTGATTTTATACCCTGAATGTTGTATATTTCCCGGGCAAAGCCGCGGTATAAGACGGCTGCCGGGCCGCCGCCGGGGTTTCTCCGGCGGCTGTGGGCCGTTTCAAACGGCCTCATGCGGTCACCCTCCCCGTGCTGTTGTCAGCCGGGGGCGCCATTCCGTTCAAAAATCCCCCGTTGCCTCGCAGAGTTCCGCGCCGCAGCGCGGAATAATATTCAATCATTTCTGGCGGAAATCGCATTTTCGCCAGAAATACTCCTCACGGAGTGCGTGTGCGAGCGCAGCGAGCGCGCGAACGGAGTGCAGACTCGATTTGCCGTCCTTGGACGGTAAATCGAAATCAGCCCTGGCGCTGCTTGTGCTTGGGGTTCTCGCAGATTACCATAACGATGCCCTTGCGCTTGATGATCTTGCACTTCTCGCACATGGGCTTCACGGACGGTCTGACTTTCATCTGTCATATCCTCCTGTCAGCTTTGTCTCACTTGCTTCTCCAGGTAATGCGGCCACGGGTCAGGTCGTAGGGCGACATCTGGATCGTGACCCGGTCCCCCGGAAGGATCTTGATATAGTTCATCCGGAGCTTTCCGGAGATATGCGCCAGGATGGTATGGCCTCCGCCGATGTCCACCTGGAACATGGTGTTGGGCAAAGATTCCACTACGGTGCCTTCCAGCTCGATCATGTCAGCTTTCGCCAAGACTGCATTTCCCCCTTTTCACAGATCATCCGACATTGTGAGGATCTCCGGCTCTCCATCCGTGATGAGGATGGAGTTCTCGTAATGGGCGGAAAGCTTTCCGTCCGCGGTCACCACGGTCCAGCCGTCGTCCAGCACCTTGACCTGCCAGACGCCGGCGTTCACCATGGGCTCCACCGCGATGGTCATGCAAGGCATGAGCCGGGGATTGCCGCCCTTGCGATCCTTGTCTACGAAATTCGGAACCTCCGGTTCCTCATGCATTTTCGCGCCCACGCCATGTCCCACATAGTCCCGCACCAGGGAAAAGCCCCTGGCCTCGATGTACGTTTGCACACCGGCGGAGATGTCGGACACCCGGTTGCCGCTGCGGGCATACCGGATCCCCTCGAAAAAGCTCTGGCGGGTCTCTCTGATGAGGCGCAGGGCCTCATCAGAGCATTGCCCGCAGGGGACGGTCATGGCGCAGTCCCCCACAAAGCCGCGGTAGGTGGCGCCCACGTCGATGCTGACGATGTCGCCCTCTTTGAGCTTGCGGGAGCCGGGTATGCCGTGGATCACCTGCTCGTTGACGGAAATACAGACGCTGGCGGGAAACCCGCCGTAGCCTAAAAAGGTCGGCTCCGCGCCTGATTTTTTGATATAGTGGAATACCTCTTTGTTGATGGCCTTGGTGGTAACGCCGGGCTCGACCATCTGCCGGGCCACGCTTCTGGCTCCGGCGGCGATCCTGCCCGCCTTGCGCATCAGGTCAATATCCCGCTGGGATTTGATGACGATGGCCATGCGCGCCTCACAAGTTCAGGGCCTTGACGATCTCGGCGGTGGTGGCCTCGATGCCGGGCTGGTTGTCCACCGTTTTCAGCTTGCCTCTGGCGGCGTAGAAAGCCTTCAGGGGCTCCGTCTCCTTGTGATAGGTCTCCAGCCGCGCCTTGACGGTCTCGGGGGCGTCGTCCTTGCGGACGGTCAGCGCTGCGCCGCACAGATCGCAGACGCCCTCAGTCTTCGGGGGATTGTTGACCACATGGAAGCTGGCCCCGCAGTCGGGGCAGGTCCGGCGGCCGCCCATGCGCTCCACGATGACGGAATCGTCCACCTCGATGCTCAGGGCGCAGTCCAGGCCCACGCCGCCCTCCTCCAGAGCCTCCGCCTGGGGGATGGTCCGGGGCACGCCGTCCAGGATATAGCCGTTGGCGCAGTCGGGCTCCGCCAGGCGCTCCCGGATGATGCCGATGATGACGGCATCCGGCACCAGGGCGCCTTTTTCCACGTACTCCTTGGCCTGCAAGCCCACCGGGGTGCCGTTTTTCATGGCCGCCCGGAGGATGTTGCCGGTGGAGATGGTGGGAATGCCCATCTTTTTGCTCAGGATCTCCGCCTGGGTGCCCTTGCCGGCCCCGGGCGCACCGAGTAATACCAGTTTCATTTCGAGTCCTCCTTACTCCAGGAAGCCCTTGTAGTGCCGCATCAGCATCTGGTTCTCCAGGGCCTGGACGGTCTCCAGGGCCACGCCCACCACGATGATGATGGAGGTGCCGCCGAGGGAGATGCCGCTGACCTTGGCTGCGTTGGACCAATGGCTGATGAGGTAGGGCGTCACCGCGACGATGCTCAGGAAGATGGCGCCAAACAGGGTGATCTTATTCAGGACCTTGGACAAAAACTCGCTGGTGGGCTTGCCCGGCCGGTAGCCGGGGATGAAGCCGCCGTTGCGCTTGAGGTTGTTGGCGACCTCGATGGGGTTGAACTGGATGGTGGAATAGAAATAGCTGAAGAAGATGATCAGCAGGAAATAAATCAGCGCGTACAGCAAGCTGGTGGTGTCGAAGACGCGCAAAAACGCGCTGTTGGAGCTGTTCTTCCCCGCCAAGGCGCCGATTGTGGCGGGCAGGGAGGCGATGGCGGAGGCGAAGATGACGGGCAGAACGCCGGACATATTCACCTTCATGGGCAGATGCGTGCTCTGCCCGCCGTACTGCTTCCGGCCCACGACCCGCTTGGAGTACTGGACGGGGATGCGCCGCTCGGCGTTGTTCACCGCCACGATCAGCACGATCATGGCCAGCGCGCCGATCAGGATCAGCAGAAGCTGCCACCACATGAGCTGGTCGCTGGTACCGGTCATCTGGGTGCGGTAGGCCTCGTCGGAGCTCAGGCGGATAATCAGGTTGCGCATGGCGCTGGGGAAGCGGGAGATGATGGACACGAACAGGATGATGGAGATGCCGTTGCCGATGCCGAACTCCGTGATCTGTTCGCCCATCCACATGATCAGGGCGCTGCCGGCGGTGAAGGTCAGGATGATGACGATGGCCTGCCACACGCCCATCTCGGCCAGAATGGGGTTGCTGGAGTTGCTCAGGGAGTAGTTGCGGAGCATCATATAGTAGGCGAAGCCCTGGAGCAGGGCGATGCCCACGGTGGAGTATCGGGTGATGTTGTTGATCTTCTTCTTGCCCTCTTCGCCCTCGTCCTTGGCCATGCGCTCCAGGGCGGGGATGGCGATGCAGAGCAGTTGGATGATGATCGACGCGTTGATATACGGCTGGATGGAAAGTGCAAAGATCGTCGCCTGTGAGAACGCGCCGCCGCTCATGACGTTGTACAGACCCAGGACCGTCTTGCTCAGGTCGGAATTGAAGTAATTCCGCAGGGTGTCCACGTCAACGTAGGGGACAGGGATGGCATTGCCAACACGGTAGAGGAGGATCATAAAGAGGGTAAACAGGATCTTCCTCCGGATCTCCTCGATCTTCCAGGCATTACGAATGGTCTGCAGCACTTTACACCACCTCAGCCTTTCCGCCCGCGGCCTCGATCTTCGCTTTCGCGCTTTCCGAGAAGGCGGCGGCCTTTACGGTCAGGTTCTTTGTCAGCTCGCCGTTGCCGAGTACCTTGTAGCCGTAGCGGCATCGGCTGAGCAGCCCGGCATCCAGCAGAGCCTGGGCATCCACGGTCGTGCCGTTGGCAAATTTCTCCAGGGCGGAGACGTTCAGCGCCTCCAGGGGCTTGGCAAAGATGTTGTTGAAGCCCCGCTTGGGGATGCGGCGGGCGAGGGGCATCTGGCCTCCCTCAAAGCCCACGCGGACACCGCCGCCGCTCCGGGCCTTCTGGCCCTTGTGGCCCCGGCCGGCGGTCTTGCCGTTGCCGGTGGCGTGGCCGCGGCCCTTGCGCTTTGCCACATGGGTGCTGCCTGCGGCGGGAGACAGTTCGTTGAGTTTCATAGCGTTCTCCCTCCTTATTCTTCTTCCGTGACCTGAAGAAGATAGCCGATCTTGGCGATCTTCCCGCGGGTGCAGGGATTGTCGGGCTGCACGGTCTCGTTGCCGATGCGGTGCAGGCCCAGGCTTTGGGCGGTGGCGATGTGCTTGTCGATCCTGCCGCTCAGGCTCTTTACGAGCTTAATACGCAGTTTAGCCATGATTCGCCCTCCTTAACCCTTGATCTCCGCGGCGGTCTTTCCGCGGTACACGGCCACCTGCTCCGCGTTGCGGAGGGTGCGCAGGCCGGACACCGTGGCGGCGACCACGTTGGCGGGGTTGTGGCTCCGCAGGCACTTGGCGCGGATGTTCTTGATGCCGGCGGCCTCCAGAACGGCGCGGGCTGCGCCGCCGGCCAGAACGCCGGTGCCCTCGGGGGCGGGCATCAGCAGCACCCGGCCCGCGCCGGACTCGCCGATGACCTCGTGGGGAATGGTGGTGCCCTCCAGGGTGACGGTGCAAAGGTGCTTTTTGGCGTCCTCCAGGCCCTTGCGGATGGCCTCGGAGACCTCGTTGGCCTTTCCGGTGCCGTAGCCGACCCGGCCCTTGCCGTCGCCGATGACGCACAGTGCGGCGAACTTCGCCACGCGGCCGCCCTTGACGGTCTTGCTGACGCGGTTCAGGGAGACGACCTTCTCGGTGAACTCGCTGGGAGCTTTCTCCTCCCGGTCGCGGCGTCTGCCGCCGTTACTTCTGTCGTAAGCCATTTCTGGTTTCCTCCTCCCCTTAGAACTTCAGGCCGCCCTCGCGGGCGCCCTCTGCCAGCTCCTGCACGCGGCCGTGATAGATATAGCCGCCGCGGTCGAAAACGACCTCCTCAATGCCGGCCTTCACGGCGCGCTCGGCAACGGTTTTGCCGACCTTGCGGGCGGCCTCCTTGTTGCTGCCGGGGCCCTCGAAGCCCTTTTCGACGGAGGAGGCGGAGACCAGGGTCTTGCCCGCCGTGTCGTCGATGATCTGGGCGTAGATGTGCTTTTCGCTGCGGAAGACGTTCAGCCGGGGCCGCTCGGCGGTGCCGGAGACCTTTCCGCGCACGCGGCCATGGCGCTTGATGCGCTGGCCTCTGGTATCAGGTCTTTTAATCATGGATTACGTCCTCCCCTTACTTCGCGCCGGTCTTGCCTTCTTTGCGGCGGATGACCTCGGTGGAATACTTGATGCCCTTGCCCTTGTACGGCTCAGGCGGTCTCTTATTCCGCACGTCCGCTGCAAACTGGCCGACCTTCTGCTTGTCGATGCCGTTGATCACGACGGTGTTGGGATTGGGGACGTCGATGGTGATGCCGTCGATCTCCTCCACATCCACCTGGTGGGAATAGCCGATGTTCAGCACCAGCTTCTTGCCCTCCTTGCTGGCACGGTAGCCGACGCCGTTGACCTCCAGGGTCTTGGAGAAGCCCTTTGTGACGCCCTCGACCATGTTGGCCACCAGGGTCCTGGTCAAACCGTGCATGCTGCGGGAAAGCTTGCTGTCGTCGGGACGGGTGACGTGAAGCACGCCCGCGTCCTGCTCCACCTTGATCTGGGGTACCAGGGTGCGCTCGAGGGTACCCTTGGGTCCCTTGACGGTGATGTGGTTATTGCCGTCCACCTTCACCTCCACGCCCGCGGGCACGGTGATGGGGGCTCTTCCGATTCTGCTCATATTCGCCGCCCTCCTTACCACACGAACGCCAGGACTTCACCGCCGACGTGGGCCTTGCGGGCCTCCTTGTCGGTCATGATGCCCTTGGAGGTGGACACGATGGCGATGCCCAGTCCTTTGAGGACGCGGGGCATCTCGTCTGCGCCGGCGTAGACCCTGAGACCGGGCTTGCTGACGCGCTTGAGGCCCTGAATGGCCTTTTCCTTGCCGGGGAGGTACTTCAGCGTGATGCGGATGATGCCCTGGGTGCCGTCGTCCACGATCTGGAAAGCCTTGATGTAGCCCTCCTTGAGAAGGACCTCGGCGATGGCGGTCTTCATCTTGGACGCGGGAACGTCCACGCTTTCGTGCCGCGCCATGCCGGCGTTGCGGATGCGGGTGAGCATATCCGCAATGGGATCGGTGATTTGCATGTTGGGTTTCTTCCTCCTTATTCGAAGTTACCGCGGTGTGCGGTTTCAGTGATGAGGTTCCACATGAATTCCTGATTCCCTGTGGCCTTTCATCATCTGTCATCGGAGATTTCCTTTTGCAAGTGCATCGGGTCATCTCCTGCCAAACCGGGATTTGCCCCGGATCAGTTCTTTTTTTGCGCCAATGCGGATAACAAGGTCCGCACTTTCTGTTTGGAACCGGCGAGAGATTTTTTCGTCAGGCGAAGCGCGGCCGGCGCAGACAGTACCGCGTGTACGGCAAGCCGGCCGCGCAACGCATGGCGGAAAAAGCTCCGCCGCCCAATTACCAGGAGGCTTTCCTGACGCCGGGGATCTGGCCCTTGTAGGCCAGCTCCCGGAAGCAGATGCGGCAGATGCCGTAGTTGCGCAGGTAGGCGTGGGGACGGCCGCAAATCTTGCACCGGTTGTAGCGCCGGGTGGAGAATTTCGCGGGACGGGCCTGCTTCAGTTTCATAGCTGTCTTTGCCATAATGCTGTTCCTCCTCCCTTAAGCGTTGGCCGCAAACGGAGCGCCCATCAGGCGCAGCAGCTCCCGGGCCTCCTCGTCGGTCTTGGCGGTGGTGGTGATGGCGATGTTCATGCCCCGGAGCTTCTCGATCTTGTCGTAGTCGATCTCGGGGAAGATAATCTGCTCCTTGAGGCCCAGAGAGTAGTTGCCCCGGCCGTCAAAGGCGTCGGCGGAGATGCCCCGGACGTCGCGGACGCGGGGCAGAGCCACGTTCAGCAGGCGGTCCAGAAACTCCCACATGCGGTCCTGCCGCAGCGTGACCTTGACGCCGACCTTCATGCCCTCGCGGAGCTTGAAGTTTGCGACGGACTTCTTCGCCACGGTGGCGACGGCGTGCTGGCCGGTGATGGCGGAGATATCCTTGATGACCGCGTCCAGCGCCTTGGCGTTGTCCTTGCAGTCGCCGCAGCCGACGGATACCACGATCTTGTCGATCCTGGGGATCTGCATGACGGATTTGTAGCGGAACTTCTCCATCAGGGCGGGAGCGACCTCTTTCACATACTTTTCTTTCATTCTGGTCATATCAGTCCACACCC
>JAFTBW010000192.1 GCA_017455015.1 Oscillospiraceae bacterium
AACGCCTCGTCGTCATCCTGATAGATGGAAACGTAGAGCTTGTCGACGGGCATCTCGAGCTCCTTGGTAAAGAACTCCCACGCCCATGCGGTCGCCTCATGCTTGAAGTAATCGCCGAAGGAGAAGTTGCCCAGCATCTCGAAGTAGGTGCCGTGGCGGGAGGTCTTGCCGATGTTCTCGATATCGCCGGTGCGGATGCACTTCTGGCAGGTGCAGACCCGGCGGCGGGGCGGCTCCTTCTCGCCCTTGAAATAGGGCTTCATGGGGGCCATGCCGGAGTTGATGAGCAGAAGGCTGGCGTCCCCCTGGGGGATCAGGGAGAAGCTGGGCAGGCGCAGATGGCCTTTGCTCTCGAAAAAGCGCAGGAACATTTCCCGCAGTTGATTCAGTCCGTATTTTTCCATGGTTTCTTTCCTCTCAAAAAAGATGCCCCTGTCCCGAAACGGAACAGGGGCGAAATTACAAGAATTCGCGGTACCACCCTGATTCGCCGCAAAGCGGCCTCTCAAGCGCCCTTAACGCGGGCAGACGCCCCGGTCGTCCCGGGGTGGCTCCGAAGTGGCTGTCAGACGGGAGACATGAGACCTCGCACCAGCCGGTCTCTCTCTGAAAAGCTCCGCGCCGACTCGTTTCGTCAACGCCGATATAACGTGGTTAGTTTATCACAAAGTCCGCTTTTGTCAAGCCTTTTCCAGGCGCTTACGGACAATTGCGCCCTCCGGCGCATCCGCCGGCAGCCTCAACCGAAAGCGCATCATGGCGCGGCGGGTGTCCGAGATGGGATTCCCCTCCTCGTCGAAAAGCTCCCCTGCCGTGAAGGAGATCGGTTCCCCTTCCGGCAGCAGCAATTCCAGAGCGTCGCCGGGAAAGATCTTGTTCCGCTGGGTCAGAAGCGCCATGCGGTCTTCCCCACAGCTCTGCACCACCGCCGCGATCTCTGCGGTGGAGGAATAGCTGGCCTCGTCGTAGTGCTGTCCCGGTTCATCGAAGTAAAATCCCGTGGTGTAGGGGCGGTGGCTGCATTTTTCGGTCTCCGCC
This sequence comes from Oscillospiraceae bacterium, assembly GCA_017455015.1. Classification (GTDB taxonomy): domain Bacteria; phylum Bacillota; class Clostridia; order Oscillospirales; family Oscillospiraceae; genus RGIG7114. Next base: position 1,039 of record JAFTBW010000192.1, read on the forward strand.
ACCCATAAGGGATCCAGCGGCTCCCCCGCCAGCGCAGCGTCCAGGGCATGGCGGTAGGCGTTCGTTGTCACCGCTGTGTAGTAAGCGGACTTCATGCGGCCCTCGATCTTCAAGCTGGAAACTCCGGCCTCCAGCAGCTCCGGCAAATGCTCGATCATGCGCATGTCCCTGCTGTTCAGGATATAGGTGCCGCCGTCCTCGGTGATTTCGAAATACTGGCCGGGTCGGGTCTCCTCCACCAGATGGTACTTCCAGCGGCAGGGCTGGGCGCACTGGCCCCGGTTGGCATCCCGCCCGGTGAGATAATTGGACAGCAGGCAGCGACCGGAAAAGCTGACGCACATGGCGCCATGGACGAAGGCCTCGATGCGAAGCTCCGGCGGCGTATTGTCCCGGATCTTCCGGATATCCTCCAGAGGTGTCTCCCGGGCCAGGACAACCGTATCCGCGCCGAGGCGAAACAGGGAATTTGCCGTGGCGCTGTTGATCACGCCGAACTGGGTGCTCACATGCCTTGCCACCCGGGGCGCGTGGAGCTTTGCCAGCTCCAGCACTCCCAGGTCCGCAATGATCAGCGCGTCCACCCCGGCCTCCTGAAGAAATTCCAGATAAGCAGGAAGCTCCCGCAGCTCCGCCTCCCGGGGGAGCGTGTTGCAGGTGACATAGATCTTCACGCCGCGG
>JAFTBW010000193.1 GCA_017455015.1 Oscillospiraceae bacterium
CCATCGAGTTTTTCGACCAGCTCTATCAGTACGGGGAGGCGGGAAAAACCCGGATCTCGGAGCTCGGCAAAGAGTCCCTGGAGGAAGAGGAGGAGACGCCGGAGCTGCCGGAGCTGGAGGACATTTAGGCCACTTATGGCCAAAAGATTTCGCAAAATGGCAAAATCTTTTTATCCGGAGGTTTGTGATCCGTCTATATCACTAACCACTGACCACTGACCACTGACCACTTTTCCGGTTTATCCGGGTTAGGGAGGAAAGCTATGCTGTATCTTGTTCGCCACGGCCAGACGGCGCTGAACCGCGCCAATCTGCTCCAGGGGCGGAGCGACACGCCGCTGAACGACACCGGCCGGGAGCAGGCCCGGGATGCGGGCCGGCTGCTGGCGGAAAAAGGCGTCCGCTTTGCCCGGGTGTATACCAGCCCCCTGCGCAGGGCGGTGGAGACGGCGCGGCTCATCGCCCCCGGCGTGCCGCTGCGCGTCGATGAACGGCTGATCGAGATGGACTACGGCCCCTATGAGGGAACGGATCTGAGGCATCTGCCCCCGGAGATCATCACCTTTTTCAGCGATTTCGTCCACAATCGCGCCCCGGAGGGCATGGAACAGCTCTCCGCGGTGACGGCGCGGCTGGGGGCGTTTCTGGAGGAGCTGAAAGGGGAGGCGGAGGACGGAGACATCCTGATCTCCACCCATGCCATCGCCCTGAAAGGGGCGCTGGAATATTTGGACCCGTCCTCCGGGGGCGGCTGGTGGTCCCGGAACATCGGCAACTGCGCCGTCTTTGCCGCCTGTTTGGCGGACGGAGCCTACACCGTCCCGGAGCTGCTTGAACCGTAGCAGAAGGAGCCTGTTTTTCCGACAAAATGCCTTGTCGGAAAAACAGGCTCCTTTTTTTGTATTGCTTTTCACCGTCAGCGCCCAATGGCCAGGTCGTAGGGGGTGGTCTGGTACACGTAGTAGTTCAGCCAGTTCTGATAGAGCAGATTGGCGTGGCTGCGCCAGGTGACAAGCGGCTCGCGGCTGTCGTCGTCATCGGGGAAATAATTCTCCGGCACGTGGATGGGCAGACCGGCGTTCTTGTCCCGCAGGTATTCCCGTTTCAGGGTGTCCGCGTCGTACTCGGAGTGCCCGGTGATGAACACCTGCCGCCCGCCGTCGGTGGAGATGGCGTAGACGCCGGCTTTGTCCGACACGGCCAGAATCCTGAGCGCCGGGCAGGCTTCGACATCCTCCCGGCGGACGGTGGTGTGCCGGGAGTGGGGGACCATGAAGCAGTCGTCAAAGCCCCGCATCAGCATGTTGCCGCGGCGCACCACCCGGTGGGAGAAGACGCCGAACAGCTTTTCCTCCAGCGGGTACTTGGGGATGCCGTAGTGGTAGTACAGCCCCGCCTGGGCCCCCCAGCAGATGTGAAAGGTGCTCTGGACGTGGGCCTTGCTCCACTCCATCACCTCGCACAGCTCGTCCCAGTACTCCACCGCCTCGAAGTCCATCTGCTCCACCGGCGCGCCGGTGATGATCAGTCCGTCGTAGTTCCGCTCCCGGACCTGGTCAAAGGTGCGGTAGAACTGGAACAGATGCTCCGGGTCCGTGTTTTTGGATTCGTGGCTCCGGGTGTGGATGAAATCCAGGGAGACCTGCAGCGGCGTGTTGCCCAGCAGCCGGGCAAGCTGGGTCTCCGTGACCACCTTTGTGGGCATCAGGTTCAGAACCAGTATTTCCAGCGGGCGGATGTCCTGGCTCTCCGCCCGCTTTTCCGTCATGACAAATATTTTTTCCTCGGTCAGCGTTCTGGCGGCGGGAAGACCGTCTGGGATACAAATTGGCATGGGTACCGCTTCCTTTCCGGGCATTTTGCGCTGTTTTTCCCTGGATTGCAGGGAAGTATGCCAATTGTACGGGAAACCTGTCCGCTTGTCAAGCTTCGACGGAAAATAAAGGAAGCGCTGATTAAAGCAACGCACGCGGTTGGCGAGCTGATTTTGCGTCCGCCAAGGCGCAAAAACCGCAGGAATACTTTGTGTATTTCAAGGTTTTTGTAACGCAGGCGGGCGCAAAATTAGCCGCCAAACGTGTGTGGGGATTTATTCAGCGCTTTCTGAACTCTCCCACCCCAAAAATTTACCGCGCTGCTCCGAACCATGTACCAGAGGGCCGGAGCTTTTTTGAAAAAAACTGAAAGGATTTCAGGAAGCTTTCAGCTTTCCGGGTTATCCTCAAATCAACGAAGACGAAACACAGACCGGCAAACAGGGAGGGATCGACATGAACGGAACCGTGCAGACCTGCTTCAAGCGCTACGAAAAGAAATACCCGCTTACCTGGGAGCAATACCAGGCGATGTTAAAGGGAATGGCCCCCTATATGCAGGCGGACCGGCACAGCCGCTACACCATCTGCAACATCTACTACGACACCCCGGACTATCAGCTCATCCGCACCAGCCAGGAAAAGCCGGTGTACAAGGAGAAGCTCCGGGTGCGCTCCTACGGCGCCGTGAGCGGCGCGGACAACGTGTTCGTGGAGCTGAAAAAGAAGTACGACGGCGTGGTCTACAAGCGCCGGGTGACCACCCGGGCCATCGACGCGGCCCGCTGGCTCCGGGGCGGCCGGCCGGAGGAGCAAAGCCAGATCCAGCGGGAGATCGACTGGTTCATGCACAGCTATCATCCCGTTCCCAAGGCGTTCATCGGCTACGACCGGGAGGCCTACGCCGGCACCGAAAACAGCGAGCTGCGCATCACCTTCGACACCAACCTGCGCTGGCGGGACACGGACCTCGACCTGCGCTGCGGCGACCACGGCTTTCTGTTGCTGCCGGAGGACGCCATCCTCATGGAGATCAAGATTCCCGGCACCGCTCCCCTGTGGCTGGCGCGGCTGCTGAGCGAGAACGGCATCTTCTCCAAATCGTTTTCCAAGTACGGAACCTATTACAAGGACGTGGTGCTGGGCGGAAAGATCGGCCCGGCCTATGAAAAGGAGGTCCTCAGAAGTGCTTAACTCTATCATCAGCGGGACGGAGATCACCGTCTCCTCCTTCCTCATCTGTACGGCGGTGTCCCTGGCGCTGGGCCTGGGCTGCGGTTTCCTGTGCATGTACAAAAACCGCTATTCCCAGTCCTTTGCCCTGACCCTGGCCATGCTGCCGGCGGTGGTCCAGGTGGTCATCATGCTGGTCAACGGCAACATCGGCGCGGGCGTGGCCGTGGCAGGGACTTTCTCCCTGGTGCGCTTCCGCTCCGCCAACGGAACGGCCCGGGAGATCGGCATGATCTTCCTGGCAATGGCCATCGGTCTGGCCACCGGCATGGGCTATGTGGCGATGGCCGCGGTCTTCTTCGGGATCATGGCCGTGTTCACCCTGATCCTCACCACCGCCCGCTTCGGCGCCGGCCGGGACAGCGAACGGCAGTTGAAGATCACCATCGCGGAGAATCTGGACTATGACGGCCTGTTCGACGACCTGTTCTCCCGCTATACCAACACCCACTCCCTGGAGCGGGTCAAGACCACCAACATGGGCACGCTCTACGAGCTGGACTACAAGATCACCCTTCGGGACGAGCACGAGACCAAGGCTTTCATCGATGAATTGCGGACGAGAAACGGCAACCTGAATATCGTCTGCGGCCGGCCCGTGGCAAAGGAGGCCCTGTGAGCAGCCGCGCCGCCCTCCTCCCCGCCCTTGCGCTCTGCCTGGCCCTGCTGCTCTCCGGCTGCGGGGGCCAGGCAGCTCCGGCCTCCGGCGGGGACGGAGCGGAGGCCGGCAGCGGGAGCGAGCTGACGGTCTACTGCTTCGCGGCCGGGAAAGCGGACGCCTTTTTGCTGTACACCGCCTCCGGCGCGGTGCTGCTGGACTGCGGGGAAAAGGGCTTCGGCAAGGAGATATTGGCCTATCTGGAGGAGGCGGGCATCGAGCATCTGGACTATCTGATCGTCACCCACTTCGACCAGGACCACGTGGGCGGCGCTGCCAAGGTGCTCAACAGCATCCCCGTGGACAACGTGCTGCAAAGCAACACCCCCAAAGACTCCACGGAGGTGGAGAAGTACGAAAAGGCCCTGGACGCCGCCGGCCTGACGCCCGTCACCGTGCGGGAGACCCTGACGTTCACCCTGGACGGGGTGGCCTATACCGTGGACCCGCCCCGGCAGACCGACTACGCCAGCGACGACAGCAACAACTCCTCCCTGATCGTCTCCGTGATAAACGGGGAGAAAAGGCTGCTGTTCATGGGGGACGCCATGGACGAGCGGACGGCGGAATACCTGTCCTCCGACCGGGAGACCTATGATTTTGTCAAGCTGCCCCATCACGGCCGGTGGCAGGAGACGCTGGAGGAGCTGATCGCGTCCGCAAAGCCCGCCCATGCCCTCATCACCTCCTCCGACAGCCAGCCGGAGGACGCCGAAACCCTGGAGCTGCTGGAGCGTGCGGGCGCACAGGTCTGGCTCACCCGCGTTTCTCCGGTTCTGCTGTACTCCGACGGGGCGCAGCTATCCGTCAGCTACGCGGAAACGGCGCAGGCGGACGCCGCGGCATAAGATACGGAGCATTCTCCTTTCCCGGGGGATGCTCCGTATTTTTGCCCGGCATTTTTATCGCACAAAAGAATCCGACCCGGGGAAACCCCGGGCCGGACCCTTTATAGGATGAGGACAAAAATGAAAAAGATGACTTGTTTGTTATGGTCTCAGTATAGCCGGAAGATGTTACGAAAGAAACCGCGCAATTGTTAAGAAAATATTATTCTTGCTTGACACTCCGTTCCTTTGGCGGCTATAATGCTCTGCAAACGGCGGAAAACGGAACACGGCGGAGAAAAGGAGAGGCGGCAGTGATGGCGGAATCAGACACAGGTGCGCGCATAATCCCCACCACGGGGCGGAACAACTGCGGCGGGCGCTGCCTGCTGTACGCCCATGTCCGGGACGGGAAAATCGAGAAAATGACCACGGAGACGGCTTCGGACTGCCCCGGGGAGGTCCCTCTCTCCGCCTGCGTCCGGGGCCTCAGCTACCACACGACCTACGAAAACGACCGGCGGCTCCTCTACCCCATGCTCCGGGTCGGGGAGCGGGGCGAGGGCCGATTTGTGCGCATCGGCTGGGACGAGGCGGTGGAGCGCCTGGCGGAGCAGTGGAAGCGCATCCGGGACAGCTTTGGCCCCGGCTCCCGCTACGTGAACTACGCCACCGGCGTCTCCGCCGCGTTCCGGCCCACGGCTCTGGCAAGACGGCTGCTGAGCCTGGACGGGGGCTATCTCTCCTCCTACAACTCCTATTCCACCGCCTGCATCGAGCCGGCCACCCGGCTGATGTACGGCACGCCGGAGACGGGCTCCTCCCCGGAGACCTGGCTGGACAGCCGCTTTATCCTGCTCTGGGGCCACAACCCGGCGGAGACCCGCTTTGACTGCTCCACGATGTACTGGCTCCAAAGGGCGCGGAAAAAGGGCATCCCCATCGCCGTTGTGGACCCCCGGCGCAGCGCCACGGTCCGGGCTTTGGACGCGGAGTGGATTCCCCTGCGCCCCGCCACGGACAGCGCCCTGCTGGACGCCATGGCCTGGGTGATCTGGACGGAGGGACTGGCGGACCGGGATTTCCTGGACCGCTGCTGCCTGGGCTTTGACCGGGAACACCTGCCCCCGGAGTGGCGGAAGGCCGAGAGCGTGCTGGACTACCTGACCGGGGCGCGGGACGGCGTCCCCAAAACTCCGGCCTGGGCCGAGGCCATCACCGGCGTCCCGGCGGACACGATCCGCTCTCTTGCCGTCCGCTACGCCACAGCGAAGCCGGCGGCGCTCATCCAGGGCTGGGGAGCCCAGCGCCACAGCTATGGGGAGCAGAGCGCCCGGGGAGCGATCCTGCTGTGCTGCATGACGGGCAATGTGGGCGTTTCCGGCGGCTGGGCCGGGGGCGTCGGATACCTCCGGGGCCATGCGGAACCGGCGCTGCCCGCCATACCCAATCCCTATCCCCTGTCTATCCCGGTGTTCCGCTGGACGGACGCCGTGGACGACTGGCGGAGCCTGACGCCACTGGACGGGGTCCGGGGCGGGGATCGGTTGGAGAGCGGGATCAAGCTGCTCCTGAATTTGGCGGGCAACTGCCTCATCAACCAGCACGGGGACGCAAACCGCACCGCCGCGCTGCTGCGGGATGCGTCGAAATGCGAATTCATCGTGTGCAGCGACCTGTTTCTCACCGCCTCCGCCCGTTTCGCGGACCTGCTGCTGCCCGGCGTCTCTTTCCTGGAGAGCGAGAACATCACCGCCCCCTGGCTCTGGGGGGACTTCCTGGGCTTCAACAACAAGGCCGTGGAGCCGCCCGGCGAGTGCCGCTTTGAGTACGAGTGGCTCAGCGCCCTGGCGGAGAAGCTGGGTCTCGGCGCGGCCTTTACCCTGGGACGCAGCCACGCGGATTGGCTCCGGGCGATGTATGAAGAGACGCGGCGGCGGGAGCCGGAGCTGCCGGACTACGACAGCTTCCGTGCCATGGGGGTCTTCCGCTATTCCAAACGCCCGCCCCATGTGGCGTTCCGGGAGAACCGGTTGGACCCGGACCGCTGCCCTTTCCCCACGCGGAGCGGAAAGATCGAGCTTTTTTCCCCGGCCATCGCCGGGGCGGCGTTCCGGGAATACTTCCCGCCCATTCCCCGCTATGTCCCGCCCTCCGAGGGGCCGCAGGACGCGCTGCGGGAGCGCTTTCCCCTGCAAGTGGTGGGCTGGCACACCCTCCGGCGCTGCCACTCCATCCACGGCAACAACCCCGCCCTGGAGCATATAGAGCCGCAGCGGCTCTGGATGCATCCCCGGGACGCCGCCCCCCGGGGACTTTCCGAGGGGGACGCAGCGGAGGTCCGGAACGGCCGCGGGCGTCTGCGCGTTCCCGTCCATGTGACGGAGGACGTGCTGCCCGGCGTCTGCGCCCTCAGCCAGGGGGCGTGGTACGCCCCGGATGCCGGCGGCACGGACACCGGCGGCTGCATCAACGTGCTGACAAGCTGGCGGGACACCCCCTATTCCCACGGCAACACCCAGCACAGCGTTTTGGCGGAGGTGCGGGCTGTGCTCTGAGAGGTATTCCTCCCTGAAATATGGGATACCGGCAACGCGCCGGTCAGTTTTTCACGCAGGCGAGAAACAGGGGGACCAGCTTCGGGTCAAACTGCGTCCCGCTGCCGGCCCGGATGATCCTTGCCGCCTCCTTCCGGGACAGCGGCTTTTTGTACACGCGTTGGGACACCAGGGCGTCATAGACATCCGCAAGCGCCATGATCCGGGCTTCCAGGGGGATGTCCTCCCCGCGCAGCCCGTCGGGATATCCCCTGCCGTCGTAGCGCTCGTGGTGATGCCGGGCAATGTTGTACGCAATATCGCAAAACTCCTGCTCTTCCACATCGGTCATCGTCCTGCGAATGATGTCTCCCCCGAACACGGTGTGCTTTTTTATGATCCCGTACTCATCGTCCGTCAGCTTTCCGGGCTTGTTCAGGATCGCGTCCGGGACCCTGATCTTGCCGATGTCGTGCGTGAGCGATGCGAGCACGACGTTGCCGCACCAGGCGTCCGTCAGCTCCGAAAAATCGGGGCTCTCCCGCATGCGCAGCAGGAGCTTTTCCACATAACGCTCCGTGCGCAGGATGTGCCCTCCCGTGTTTTCGTCCCGTTCCTCGACGATCTCCGCAAGGGAAGAGATGATGCTCCTCTGGATCCGCTCCACATGGGCGCTCTGATAGAGCTCCCGGATATTCCTTGCGCAGATGATCCCGTACACCACCATCCCGATCACGCAAAAGGAAACGGCGTTCATCATGTCCAGGGAAAAGGCGCGGACCGATTTGAAATGGAATGACAGCAGCAGATAGCCCGCAGTCTCGCAGAGCATCACCGCATACATGCGCACGGGCCGGTCGTCGATGCTCAGGGGGAGCAGCGAGATGAACACGATGACGCTTGTGGCGGGCGTGTCGTAGTTGCTCTCCTGGGTGCTGAGGATTGCCGCGTAGACGCAGACGAGGATCATCTGCGCATAACAGATCAGGATGCTCCGGAGTTTCTTTTCCCCGTTTCCGGCGCGGAGCAGCCGGAGCAGCAGCAATATGATCCCGCTCCCGCACAGGAGAAACACATACGGGAACCAGACGCCCGACCGGAGGAGCAGATTCATCACCAGGAAAATGACGCCCATCCCGCCCGCCAGCATGGACGTGACCCGGAGCGCGCCGGTGTTTCGCTCCCACAGCATGGCGCGGATGGAACCGAAGTCGTCCTTGCTGACGCCGCAGTACAGCGCAAAGCGTATGAGCCGGCTGTTTTTCAAAGAGTATCCCTCCCTTTAGTTCCGTTTCGGTGCGGCATTTACCGCTGCTCCAATTCGTTTGTCAAAAAGGTATAGTAGGTTTCGCGGAGCTCTTTGGCCCGGTCCCGGCGAAGCAGGAATGTGTGTCCGTCCCGCATCGTGCAGTCCCGATAGGTCATTTTGGAAATGTAGCGCATATTGACGGTCACGCCCTTTTTGATCGGGAGGAAGGAATCGTCCATCATTTCGCTGATCTCCCGGAACGGCTTGCGGATGGAATAGGCCGTAGCGTTGGCGCAGATGATCACCGTGTTGTGATCGTTGCTTTCTATGCGCACGATCTCATCCTGATAGAGCACATACACCGTCCGCTCGATGCGGATGGTGAGGGTATGGCGCGGCTTCGTGTGATTGCCCAGGCGGCGGAACACCTCCGTGATGTCCTCCGGCCGGACCGGCTTGACCAGATAGTGCAGCGCGTCCACGGAAAAGGCGTCCACCGCGTGCTCCCGGCTGGCGGTAAAGAAGACCACCGCCGTTCGCGGACTCATTTCCAGCAGCCTGCGGGCGACGTCAATGCCGTTCTCGTCTCTCATGTAAATATCGCAGAACAGCAGATCGTAGACCGCTCCGCCCCCGGCGGCGTCCAGCAGCGTTTTTCCGTCCTGAAACTGGTCCACCCGGTAATTACCCTGGACGGCAAATATCATGTCCTGTATTTTGCAGATTTCATCCCGGTCGTCGTCACAGATCGCAATACGCAAGCCCGATCACCGCCTTTCCCACATGCAAGCCACGATACGCTCTGCTTTTCTGCTTATTATACTTGCTTTTTTTTCAGTTTCAAGAAATGCGGCGCAACTTGTTCGCCTTTCCGCCGCAACCCGCCGCACAAGCTTTTCAAATCGGGAAAAAATCCGGAAAAAAGGACAAATTCTTGCAACAAAGGCGGCTTTGTGGTATGATGTGCCGTCGGATGAGAACGGAAAGAAAAAGCGTTGCGGAGGCAAATGCGATGGAAAACAGGCAAAACCGGCGCGGCCAGTCTGACCGGGTCATAAAGCCCTCCCCCTCGGGGGGAAGGTGCCGCCGCCCCGGCGGGGCGGCGGCGGATGAGGGGATAACGCGCAAAGCGCACCTCATTCCGTTCCTTTTCAGCGCGGCTTTGTTTTTGGCGGTGCTTGTCCTTTGCGTTTTCTATCTCCGTATGACCGTCGCTCCGATGGCGAAGTATGACCTGAGCCCGGGCAGCGTACCGGAGCGCTGGCGCTTTTTTCAGACGGACGGCAAGGCGCTGACGCCGGAGAACGGCCGCCTGCCCCTGGCAGAAGAAAAC
>JAFTBW010000194.1 GCA_017455015.1 Oscillospiraceae bacterium
GGGTCAACCTCCCCCGCTCCTGCATAGGATGACGTGAAAAACTTCACGGAGCGGGAGGGACGCATATGCCGGTGTGGAGCGTGCGCGGAGGCAGACAGCTATCGGGGAGCGTGGAGGTCCAGGGCGCGAAAAACGCCGTTCTCCCGATCATGGCCGCGAGCCTGGTGGGGGGAGGCGTCACCTGCCTCCGGGGCTGCCCGGCGCTCCGGGATGTGGACGCAGCGGTGGACATCCTGCGGCACCTGGGCTGTGCCGTGGACAGGGGAGAGGCAGGGGAGATCCGCATCGACGCCCGGGGCGTCACCGGGAACCACATCCCCCACAGCCTCATGGGGCGCATGCGCTCCTCGGTCATGTTCCTGGGGGCGATCCTGGCCCGGACCGGGGAGGCCCGGCTCTCCGCCCCCGGCGGCTGCGAGCTGGGGGCGCGGCCCATCGACCTGCACCTGAAAGCCCTGGAGGAGCTGGGAATCGAGGTCAGCGCCCAGGGCGCGGAGGTGGTCTGCCGCGGACGCCTCCGGGGCGGTCACGTGAATCTGGATTTCCCCAGCGTGGGGGCCACGGAGAACCTGATGATGGCCGCCTGCGCATCCTCGGGGGAGACCGTCGTCACCAACGCTGCCAGGGAGCCGGAGATCGTGGACCTGCAGCGCTATCTGAACGCCGCGGGGGCGCATATCCGGGGGGCGGGCAGCGCGGAGATCCACATCCTGGGCTTTGCCCCCAGGGAGCAGGTGGAGCACACCGTCATGCCCGACCGCATCGCCGCCGCCACCTGGCTGTGCGCCTGCGCCGGGGCGGGGGGCGACGTGCTGCTGAAAAACGCCCGGCCCGAGGACGTGGAGACGGTCTGCGCCTGTCTCAAGGAGATGGGCTGCGGCATCGTCACCGGGCGGGACAGCATCCGCATCCGGTCCTCCGGGGTCCTGACGGCCTGCCGGCCCGTCATCACCCGGCCATACCCCGGTTTTCCCACCGACGCCCAGGCCCTGCTGATGGCGGCCTGCCTGCGGGCCAGAGGCACCAGCGTGTTTGTGGAAAACATCTTTGAAAACCGCTACCGCCACGCCCACGAGCTGCGGCGGCTGGGGGCGGACATCCGGGTGGAGGGGCGCGTGGCGATGGTCACGGGCGTGAGCGCGCTCCGGGGCGCCCCGGTCACCGCCGGAGATTTGCGGGGCGGAGCCGCGCTGCTGCTGGCGGGCCTTGCCGCCGGAGGCGAGACGCGCATCTCCGACAGCGGACACCTGGAGCGGGGCTACGACGACCCCGCGGGAACCCTCCGCGCCCTGGGCGCGGATGTGGTCCGGGAGGACGGGGAACAGGCGGAACCGGGAATTGAGAATACGGAATACGGAAGGATAGACGGCGATGGAAAACGGTTCGAGAAGGATGAAACGGAGGGGGCTCATCTTCGCGCCCCTCTCCTTCCTGCTGGCGCTTGCCGCGGTGGTGTTCGGCTTTTCGGTGTTCTTCCGGGTCCACATCATCACGGTCAGCGGAAACAGCCGCTACACGGAGGAGGAGATCATCTCCGCCAGCGGCATCGAGCAGGGGGACAATCTGCTGTTCATCAACCGCGGGACCATGACCGCGCGGATCAACACCCATCTGCCCTATGTGGAGCGCGCCACCATCCGCCGCCGCCTGCCCAACCGCCTGGACATCCAGGTGACGGAGAGCTCCGCCATCGCTCTGCTGGATTCCACAGAGGGGACCTGGGTCATCGACCGGAACTGCAAGCTGTTGGCCGAGGCGGATTCCTCCACGGACGCCTCCGGCCTGATCGCCATCGACGGCCTTACCGCCGCGGACCCGGAGGTGGGCGCTGTAGCCGTGGGTGCGGGCAGCGACGGGCAGAAGATCGCCTATCTGCAGGACATTCTCACCGCCTTTTCCGAGCTGGGTATGCAGAGCGACGTCAGCTCCATGGACTTTTCCAACCCCTCCAGCCCCACGTTCCGCTACCTGGACCGCTTCACCGTCCGCCTGGGACCCAACGAGGACCTGGACTACAAGTTCCAGCTTTTGCTCAGCGCCGTGGCCAGGATGAGCGAGGGCGACAGGGGGACCCTGGACCTGAGCATCGACCACCGTGTCCATCTCACTTACGAATAATCATGCAAATCATGCAAAGGAGCTGTTCAAAAATATCTTTTCATTTTGCCTGGCCTGGGCCGCCTCTGGCCGCGTTGTCGTCACTTGCGATACACAAAGTATCGCGGCGCTCCTCCGCCTTGCCAGCGGCGCCCCATGCTCCGGCAAAATTGAAAATTGATTTCTTCACAGTTCCAAACAGAAAGCTCGAAATCCGGCGGAAATTGTTGGAACAAAACTATTGACCTGCGGAGAATTTCGTATTACAATAAACTGAATCCGCATGAATATTGCATTTTGCTGCCGCGGCAGACCCCCCGAAAAAGCGCCTGTGGGCGCACGGGGCGGCTCCCCGGATCAAGAATACAGGGAATTGGGAGGAAAACAGATATGTCGTTCGTTCCTGAGACAGGTCCCGAAAATGTCGTGACGATCAAGGTCGTCGGCATCGGCGGGGCCGGAAACAATGTGGTAAACAGAATGGTCAGCACCGGCACCAAGGGTGTGGAATTTATTGCCATCAATACGGACAAGCAGGCGCTGGCCGTCTCCAACGCGGATCAGAAGATCCAGATCGGAGAGAAGCTGACCCACGGCCAGGGCGCGGGCAGCGACCCGGAGGTGGGCAAGCGCAGCGCCGAGGAGAGCCGCAACAATATTTCCAAATGCCTCGAGGACGCCGACATGGTGTTCATCACCGCCGGCATGGGCGGCGGGACAGGCACCGGCGCCGCCCCCACTGTGGCGGAGGCCGCCCGGGAGGCGGGCCTTCTCACGGTCGGCGTGGTGACCAAGCCCTTCGGCTTTGAGGGCAAGCGCCGGATGCAGCAGGCGGAAAAGGGCATCGACGAGCTTCTGGGGAGGGTGGACAGCCTGCTCATCATCCCCAACGACCGGCTGAAATTCGTCACCGACCAGAAGATCACCTTTGCCAACGCCTTTGAGATCGCGGACGACGTGCTGCGCCAGGCCGTCACCAGCATCTCCGACCTGATCAAGAACACGGGCTTCATCAACCTGGATTTCGCCGACGTGACCAGCATCATGAAGGACGCGGGCTACGCCCATATGGGCGTGGGCACCGCCGTCGGCAAGGGGAAAGCGGCGGACGCCGCCAAGGCCGCCATCGAGAGCCCCCTGATGGAGACCAGCATCAACGGTGCCCACGGCGTGCTCATCAACATCACCGGCTCGGCGGACATGGGCCTGGACGACGTGGAATCCGCCGCCTCCCTGGTGCAGGAGGCCGCCCACCCCGACGCCAACATCATCTTCGGCGCGACCTTTGACGAGAGCATGGACGACCAGATCCGGGTCACGGTCATCGCCACCGGCTTCCACGACGACAAGGGCGAGAACACAACCCCCGCCGGGGCCGTGCGGGACGAGCGCAAGGCCGATCTGTTCTCCGCCGCCTCCGAGCGGGCAGGAGCCGCCCGCGCCCAGACCTCCCGCCCCCAGACAGGCGCCCAGCCCCGTCCCCAGAGCGCCGCGGCAACCTTCAGCTCCAACCCCGGTCAGTTCCCGGGCGCTCCCGGCCAGTATCCACCCGCCCAGCAGCAGCAACAGGCCGCGCCCCAGGCCGCTCCCCCCGCCCAGCCGGCCGCCCAGCCCGCCGGCGTGGAGGAGGACCCCTTTGACAGCATTTTCAAAATCTTCAGCAGCAAGTGACGGGAGCGGAAGCGTAATACAAACAGCCTGTTGTCCCTCTCCCCGCAGGGGAGGGACAACAGGCTTTTCCAAGTGTGTCAAGTGTGTCAAGGGGACGGTTCTTGTGACACACAAACTGTGTCACAAGAACCGTCCCCTTGACACAACCTCCGTTTTCTGGTACAGTGTGAAAAAATCTGAGAAAGGATGTGACCGCTGTGCCACGGGGAGCGCGAAAGAAAAGTGAAAGCGGCTATTATCACATCGTTCAGCGCGGCAACGGAAAGCAGATACTGTTCGAGGATGATGCGGACAACAGACGCTATCTTTCGATTCTGCAAAAATGCCGCCTTGAACTGGGCTTTGAGCTTGCTGCATATTGCCTGATGGAAAACCACACGCACTTGCTTCTCCGGGATAACCGGGAGCAGCTTGACCTGATCATGAAGAAGATTGCCGTGCGCTATGCGTTGTACTTTAATCGGAAATACGAAAGAAGCGGGCACCTGTTTCAGGACAGATACGGGAGCGAGCCTGTTGAAACCGATGCCTATCTGCTGTGCGTGATCCGGTATATTCACAAAAACCCGGAGAAAGCGGGAGTCGAAAAAGCTGATGCATATCCCTGGAGCAGCTATGCAGCCTATCTGTCGCCCGGCCCGGAGATCGACAACCAGACAGCACTTGAGCTGCTTGGAGGGTCGGAGGGGTTTGTACAATTCATGCGCGGCGACACGGACGAAAGCTGTCTGGATGTCGAACAACGGCGCGGCGTCCGTGACGAAACCGCACGGCAGATTATCCGCAGCACATGCGGAATCGTCAGCGGGACGCAGATGCAGCAATGGGAGAAAAAAGAGCGGGATGCCGCGCTGCGGAAGCTGAAAGCAAAGGGCTTGACTGTGCGGCAGTTGGAGCGGCTGACGGGTCTCAACCGCGGCGCGATACAAAGGGCGTAATCATAGTGTGTCAGTGTGTCAAGGGGACGGTTCTTTTGACACATTACTTTTGACACATTATTGTGTGTCAAAAGAACCGTCCCTTTGACACACTATAAAGAACCGTCCCTTTGACACACTATGATAATAGATTGCTTTCGGCGGGCATATGTGGTATATTGTTCAAACAACAGACAGGTCAGGATCGTTCAGACCGCAGGGGAGGGACAGGATGTGACGAGGCCGCAAAAGCTGCAAAAAATCGTGGAAACCACCGTGGGCATCGCCCTGGATCACAACA
>JAFTBW010000195.1 GCA_017455015.1 Oscillospiraceae bacterium
AGCTACGCCGCGGCGGAAAAGCTGCTGTCCCTCAGCGGCCACAGCGACGCGGACGTTCGTGCCGGACGGCTGGACGCCCTGCCCCTGTGGGTGAAGCAGACCGGAGAGGCGGAGGCGGCTCAGGCCGTTGGCGTGGGCGTGCCCACCCTGCAGGACGTGGTGAAAGAGCTGCTCAAGCCGGGCCGGGACATCCGGGACGAGCTGCCGAAACCCATTTTCCGCACGGACGTGATGGGCATCTCGGACCTCAAGCTTGGGATGCGCCTCACGGGCACGGTCCGGAACGTTATCGACTTCGGGGCTTTTGTGGACATCGGCGTCCACCAGGACGGGCTGGTCCACATCTCCGAGATCGCGGACCGCTATATCAAGCACCCCTCGGAGGTCCTCTCCGTCGGGGACGTGGTGAACGTGACGGTTCTCTCCGTGGACGAGAAACGAAACCGGATCGGCCTGTCCATCCGGCAGGCACAAAACTGAAAAACGGCGGCCGCCCCGATGCCCGGGGCGGCCGCTTGGTCAATTCATCATTCGATCGTCAGGTTCTCTACCGTTACGCCAAAGGCTTCCAGCTTGGCTCTCGTCTCCCGGAGCTGGTTTTTGGCCTCCTTGACCTTGTCCTCTGCCTGTATGATGCGGAGCAGGTCCATATACTTGTCGATCATCGTGGCAATTTGTTCGTTGTCCGTCATTTCGGTACGCCTCCCTTTTCGAGCATGCTTTGGAACTGTCCCGTAATTATTTCCCGATTCTGGCTGGTCTAAATCACCATATGCATCGTTGCCGTCGTTTGCGATACACAAAGTATCGCCGCGCATCCTGACCTCGCCTATGGCGATTTATCCTGCGCCATAATTCGGGAACTAATTTAGGGACAGTTCCTTTGCGTGGCCGGCCATCCTGTTCTCTCTCTATTATAGCCCAGCCCGCCGGGGAATGCAACCGTACTTTTTCGCCGGATTCACGGTTCCCGCGAGGACCGTGAAAGGGGTGCATATTCTGTCCAAAGGACTTTTGCGGCGAAAAAGTGGTTGAATCGCCGGGGGGGCTGTGGTATAGTGAAATGCAGCGGAAGCGCCGCCCCGGTCGGCATTTGCCTTGACGCGGCGCTTTCCGGACTTGATCCGGGGAGGCGTGCGGCAGTGAAATGCAAACACTGTGGATTTGAATTGGAGGATGGGGCGAGGTTCTGCCTGACCTGCGGCCAACCGGTGGAGCAGGAGAGGACCGCCGTACCGGATGAATCGAAAGAGACCGCCATACCGGAGGAGCCGGAAAAGACCTCCGTGCCAAAAGAGCCGGAACAGGCCGTCATACCGGAGGAACCGGAACGGGACGCTGCCCCGGAGCCGGAAAAAACCGCCGCACCGGAGCCGAAAAGCTGCCCCCGCTGCGGCGCGGCAGCCTACCCCGGCGCGAGATTCTGCGCTTTCTGCGGCGGAAGCCTGCTTTCGGAAGCGCCCGCGGAGCGCGCGTCTGAGCCGGACAAACCGGGTGCGCAGCCGGGGAAGCCTGCGCGGTCCCATAAGCTGACCGCCCTTTTTCGGAAGCGGGAACGGCAGGCTCCGGCGGAAAAGAGCGCGCCGGGAACGGAGACAGTCCCGCCGGAGCCCGCGGTCCCGGAGAACGGCGCTGCGGAGGCGCCCGCGCCGGGCGATGCGCCGGGGAACGGAAAATCACACCTCCTGAAGCTCGCCGTGGCGGGGGTGGTGCTGCTTCTGGCAGCGGTGATCGCGCTGGCGGGGGGACTGCTGCTGTTTCGCAGCAAGAGCTCCGGCGGATATTTATACTATATCGATAATGGCAGCCTCGCCGCTCTGGATCTGGCCCACCCGGACCGAGCCGCCGTGGAGTACGCCGCGGCGCATCTCTCCGCCGGGAACTATCCCCTGTCCTCGGACATGATCCGGCTCAGCCCCGACGGGAAATACATCGGGTATCCCGCCGATGTGAACTCCTCCGGCGCGTACAAGCTCTACGTCCAGCGCCTGGGCTCGGATAAGGACCCGGTCCGGCTGACGGACAGCGCGGTGTCCTACCGGCTGCTGGACGGCGGCGGCGCGGTGTACCTGGATGCCGGCGGCAGCCTGTATCTGGCGGACCGGAAAGGGGAGAGCCAGCGGCTGGACAGGGACGTGGTGTTCTTTGACCTGGACAAGCCGGGCAAAACCGTGATCTGGCTCCTGGGCTCCCGGGAGGAGGGCTACGACCTGATGGCCCGGCCCGTGAGCCTCCGGGAGTAGAAGCGGCGCATCGCCCGGGACTTTGAGAGCTGGCTCGCCACGGAGAGCTGGGACTGCGCCGTGTTCCTGTCCGACGGGGCGCTCTACGTCAGCCGCGATCTGGCGGAGGCGGAGCAGGCGGACACGCAGGTAACGGCGCTGCGCGCGCTCTTTGAGGACGGGACCCTCTACTACAGCCGGGAGCCGCTGGACCGGACCCTGGACGAGCTGATTCCGGACGCCCGTCTGAAGGAGGACCTGGCGCTTCTGGAAACGGTCCCCCAGAAATCGGACTATCCCGCCGCGGACGGCAAAGGCACGGACTGGGACGCCTACGATGATGCCCTGGAGCGCTATGAGACCGCCTACGGCCGCAGCGGCCTCCGGGAGGCGCTGGCGGACGTTCCCCTGCGCGATCTGGCCTCCTCCCTCTGGCGGATGGACCTGCGGTCCGGCGAGAAGGGGAGCCAGGTTGCGGCGGCGGTCACCTCCGCCTGGAAGCAGGACGGCGGGTACCTGTACTGCGAGGCTCTGGATTTTTCCCGGGTGACGGACCTGGACGCGCTTTACCTCGCCTGTCAGGAGGCGGGCCAGGACCTGGATGAGGCCCTGTACCGGACCTGCGGCTTCACCGTCTACCTGACGGCTGACGGCCTTGGCGGCTGGTGCCTGCTGCCGGACGGAACGGGCGAACAGGCGCTCTACACCTACACCGCGGAGGCGGGACCCGGGGCAGGCCGGCTTCTCAGCGATACGGTCAGCCGGATCGCGGCACTGGACGGCGGGGACATCTACTACTGCCTTGCCAGCCGGAACGACGACGGCGACCTGTACCGGAACGGCGTTCTCCTGGCCCAGGACGTGTTTATGTACGGCCCCTGCGCCGTCACAGACGGCAATGTCTGGTTCTTCACGGACTGGGACAGCCGGAGCATGACCGGGACCCTCTGCTTCTTCGACGGAAAGAAAGTCCGCACCGTGGCGGAGGATGTCTCTGAAAGCTTTCTGCACGTCACGGAGGACGGCGTCTGGTACGCTTCCGGCCTGAGCGACAGGCGGGAGAGCTTCACCCTGGGCTGTTACCGGAAAAAACCTGTCCAGGCTGCGGAGGACGTATACGCCTATGTGCCCCTGCCGGGCGGCAAGGCGGCGGTGCTGCGGGAGTACTCCGCCCGGCGGGGCGAGGGGACGCTGTACTGGTTTGACGGCAAAAGCCTGACCGCCCTGGGCCAGAACGTCTCCATGCTCTTCGGCGCGGAGGGCTACGGCGCGGAGGCCGTGGGATAAGGACGCGGTTTGCATCGGAAAATAACTGCCGATCGGGATTGATCGACAGAAAAAATACGGGAGGAAGCTATGGAAAAAGAAATCAGAAGGATCGGGGTCCTCACCAGCGGGGGGGACGCTCCCGGCATGAATGCGGCGGTGCGGGCGGTGGTGCGCACAGCCATCTCCAAGGACATCCAGTGCGTCGGCATCCGCCGGGGCTGGAGCGGCCTCATCAACAGCGATTTCACCCTGATGAGCGGCAGCGAGGTCAGCCACATCCTCTCCCGGGGCGGCACGATCCTGTACACCGCCCGCAGCGAGGAGTTTATGACCCTGGAGGGCCAGCAGAAGGCCGTCTCCACCTGCAAGCTCCTGGGCCTGGACGCCATCGTGGCCATCGGCGGCGACGGCACGTTCCGCGGGGCGCTTGCCATCTCCCGGCTGGGCGTGCCCGTGGTGGGCATCCCCGCCACCATCGACAACGACATCGGCTGCTCCAACTACACCATCGGCTTTGACTCCGCCTGCAACACCTGTATCCAGAGCATCGACAAGCTGCGCGACACCATGCAGTCCCACGAGCGCTGTTCCGTGGTGGAGGTCATGGGCCGCGACGCAGGCTTCCTGGCCCTGTATGTGGGCATCTCCGTGGGCGCCACCGCGGTGCTGATCCCGGAGCGGAAGCCGGACTTTGAGCGGGACGTGGTCCGGCCCATCCAGAACGCCCGCCTCACCGGCAACACTCACTTCATGATCGTGGTGGCCGAGGGCGCGGGCAAGGCCTTCCACATCGGCAAGCAGATCAAGGAAGAGCTGGGCCTGGACGCCCGCGTCACCGTCCTGGGCCACATCCAGCGCGGCGGCGCTCCCTCCGCCCGCGACCGGGAGATGGCCAGCCGCATGGGCTATGCCGCCGTCATGGCGCTGAACGAGGGCCGCTGCAACTGCGTGATCGGCACCCGGGAGGGCGCGCTGGTGGAGACCCCCATCGAGGAGGCCCTGGCAATGAAAAAGTCCATCCAGATGGAGCGGTACGAGGTGTTGGAGGCCCTGCAGAACCGGCTGCCCCGCTACAGTCCCTTGAATCCCGCCCCCGCCGGGAAGTGAGCTTCCCCCGGTAAAATCCGCCGCTCTCTCCCCCCGAAACGGAAAGAGCGGCGTGGTTTTCCCCCGCGCCGCCGGGAGTTTGTGCTATTTGCCCATGTTTTTTCCGGTTTTCACGCTTTGGAAGGGGATTTCAGATAATCGTAAGTTTGCCGTTGCTTCAAGGGGAAAACTGTGATATACTAAAATTATCAATGGGAAACAAAAAATTGTATGGAGGGAACGGCTATGGCAAGAAGACACACCGGAATCAAAGCGGCGCTGGTGTTGGGCGGCCTGTGCGCTGCCGGCGTCGTGATTTACAAAAACAGGGATTTGCTCCTCGGTTTTGTGGACGAGCTCACCGGCGCATCCGCACGGGATGCGGACGGCTTTGACAAGGAGGAGTATTTCAGCGCCTCTCCGGAGGGGGAGAACGACATCGTCATCGACCGCGTGACGGAGGACACGGAAGCGGAGAATGAGGACGGCAAGGCGGCCGACGGGGCCTGCTGACCTCGCCTTACCCCATGAACGATCGGGAGAGCAACTGGACCCTTGCGCCGTTTCTGGCGGGCGCAGCGGTGTTTTCCATTCTCGTGAGCTGGTCCGGCGGGCACAGGGATTGGCATCTGGCGGTTGATCTGGTCCTGTTTTTTTTGATCGGACTGGTTGGCATCACGCTGCTCTATCTCCTGCTCATCGCGGCAATGAGCCTGTATATCAACCAGAATGAGCCTCAGACCCGCTTCCAGCCGTTCTATTGCCGCATGGTGACCTTTGTGATGGGGCTGGTGCCGGCATTTTTCCGGGTGCGTATCCACTCCACCGGAAAGGACGCCATTCCCGTGGGGCGCTGGCTGCTGGTGGGGAACCACCCCGGCGCGTTCGACCCCTTTGTGACCGGGTGGGCGCTGCGGAGGTTCCCTCTGGCGTACATCGTCAAGCCCTCTGTGATGCGAATCCCCGCGGTGGGAAACTTTCTCCACAAGGCCTGCTTTCTCGGCATCGACCGGGAAAACGACCGCGCCGCCCTGAAAACCGTGCTCCAGGCCATCCGTCTGCTGAAGGAGGACGTGATCTCCGTCGGCGTCTATCCGGAGGGCACGCGGGATGCCGGCGCGGAGCTGCTGCCGTTTCGGAACGGCGCGTTCAAGATCGCGCAGAAAGCCAAGGTGCCCGTGGTGATTGCTGCCGTCCGCAACACGGAGACCGTCATGAAAAACTTTCCCTGGCGGCACACGGATGTGTATGTGGACTTTTGCGGCGTGCTGGACGCCTCCCGCGTGGCGGCGATGACCACCGGCGAGATCGGACAGGAGGTGCGCTGGCGCATCGAGGCCGCCCTCGGCATTTCCTCCGGCGAGACGAGGATCGCCGGCGCGGACGGGTTTGCTGCCGGGCGGACAGGAGAAGAATGACCATGAAGAAATTGCTGACATGTCTGATTCTCTGCGCATCGCTTCTGGCGCTGCCCGCACAGCCCGCCGCATGCGCGTCGGAGGAGCCCGCCGGAGAGGCCGAGCGCATTCTGCAGCAGCTCGGTCTGCTCCGGGGAGACGGCGAGGGCTTTGCCTCCGACCGGCCCGCCACCCGGGCGGAGGCCACCGTGATGCTGCTGCGTCTGGCGGGGGAGGAGGCCGCGGCGGAGGCCGCCGGCATCTCCAGTCCCTTTGCCGACGGCGGCTGGGCGGATACATACCTGGGCTACGCAAACGAGACCGGTCTGGTCCGGGGTGTGACGGAGCATTGGTTCGACGCGGACGCCCCGGTCAGCGGGCGGGACTATGTTACCATGGTCCTCCGGGTGCTGGGCTATGCGGAGGATCGGGACTTCACCTGGCAGGGGAGCCTGATCTACGCCCGGGGACTGGGGCTGGTTCAGGAGGGCATAGATGCCGGCCCCCTCGTCCGCCGGGATATGGCGGAGATCTCCTGCCGCGCCCTGACGCTTTCCCTTGCCTCCGGCGGCGGGACGCTGCTCTCCGCCCTTCGGGACAGGGGAGCCGTGGATGCGGCAGCGGCGGAGGAGTGCCTCGCCGCATTGACGGAAAAGCCCGTCTATTCCGGAGAGGAAATCTACGACATGTGCGCCCCGGCCGTGCTCTGTATCGAGACCTACGAAACGCAGGAGGATCTGGAACAGGAGCAGAAAAAGTCCCTCGGCAGCGCGTTTCTGATTTCCGCGGACGGGCTGGCAGTGCTGGATTACCATGAAATAGACAACTGTGACGCCGCCGTCGCCACCACGCAGGACGGACGCCGCTATCCGGTGACAGGCGTCGTGCATTACGACCCGTTCTGGGACATTGCCGTGGTGCGGCTGGGCATGACGGACACCGCAGGTCAGACCCGGGATGCATTCCCGTATCTGCCCCTGGGGGATTCGGACACGCTGCGGACCGGAGAGCCCGTCTATGTGATCTCCAACCCCATGTCTCTGGATCTGAGCTTTTCCCAGGGCGTGGTTTCCCGCCTTGGCCGGGTGCTGGACGATCCCGAGTATCCCGCCATCCAGACGGACGCCGCCACCTCCCAGGGAAGCAGCGGCGGCCCCATGTTCAACCGCTATGGGGAGGTTGTCGGCGTCGTTTACGGCAGCTACACCACCGGACAGATGCTCAATTTTATGATCCCGGTCAGCTCCCTGCGCTCCGCCAGACTGGACGCCGCTCCGATCACCCTGAAGCAAATGCGGGGGATCATGGACGCGAGAAAGGCCGCGGCGGTCATCACGGCGGAAAAGACGGCGCTTACCCTGAAGGAGGGCGAACGGGAGACGCTGGTGATCTCCTCAGACTACCCCGGCACCGCCGTCTACCGGTTTGACTACGAAGGGACCGAAAACGTGGAGCTGGCGTGGGGGGAGTACGTCACCAAGCAATCCGTCTCGCTGAACGTCACCGGCGTAAAGCCGGGGAACACCTCGTTTGTGGTCACCTTCACGGACGACATGGGCAACGAAACCGCCAAGCTCCAGGTCCGCGTGACCGTCACACAGTAAGAACCCATATTCACAACGCTCCGAACAGGATAAAATAAGGGAACTTCAGCATTTCCTGAGAAACAGGTGCCCTGCCGGCACAAATAAAAAGAGAGGACGCTGCTTCATGATTGCACATGGAAAAGAGATCAAGGTTTTTGCGGGAAACTCCAATCCGGCCCTCGCCAAGGGGATCTGCGAAAATCTCGGCAGGAAGTTGGGTCAGGCAGAGTGCTCCCGGTTCGCGGACGGCGAATGTTCGGTGTCCGTCTATGAACCGGTGAGGGGTACGGACGTATTTATCGTGCAGAGCACATGCAAGCCCGTCAATGACAATCTGATGGAGCTGCTGGTGATGATCGACGCCATGAAGCGCGCCAGCGCGGGCCGGATTACCGCCGTCATCCCCTATTTCGGCTATGCCCGGCAGGACCGCAAGGTCAAGAGCCGCGACCCCATCTCCGCCAAGCTGGTGGCAAACCTGATCACCCAGGCCGGCGCGGACCGGGTGCTGACCATGGACCTCCACGCCAACCAGATCCAGGGCTTTTTTGACATCCCCGTGGACGATATGCGGGGCGCGACGCTGTTTTCCCACTATTTTATCGAGCGCTTCGGCAAGCACAACGAAAACCTGATGGCGGTCTCACCGGACGTGGGCAGCGTGGCCCGGGTGCGGACCTTTGCCCACAAGCTGGAGGTCAACATGGCCATTGTGGACAAGCGCCGGGAAAAGGCCAACTCCTGCGAGGTTATGAACATCATCGGCAGCGTGGAGGGCAAGGACGTCCTGCTGCTGGACGACATGGTGGATACGGCAGGTTCCCTTTGCAATGCGGCGGAAGCCCTTGTGACCATCGGCGGTGCGAAAAAAATCTACGCCTGCGCCAGCCACGGGGTCCTCTCCGGCCCTGCCATCGAGCGCATCCAGAACAGCTATCTGGAGGAGCTGATTTTGCTGGATACCATCCCCTATCCCGCCGACAAGCCCCCCTGCGACAAGATCCGCTACCTTTCCGTGGCGCCGCTGATCGCGGAGGCCATCGCCCGCATCTATGAGGAGGTCTCCATCTCCTCCCTGTTTGACTGATGGGCCTGTTTTCCTCCCCAGCTTCCCTGGACTGGATCGTGGTCTTTTTGGGCAATCCCGGACCCCGGTACCAGGGTACCCGCCACAACGCGGGCTTTCTGACGGCGGACGCCTGTGAGAAGGACACGGGGGCGCTTCTCCGGAAAGTCCGATTTCACGCCCTCACGGACAGAATCAGCCTTGCGGGCAATCAGGTGCTTCTCATGAAGCCGCAGACCTGCATGAACCTCAGCGGCGATGCCGCGGGGGAGGCTGCGGCATATTTCAAGGTTCCGCCCGAGCGGGTGATCGTGGTGTCGGACGACGTAGCCCTCCCCGTGGCGAAGCTCCGGGTCCGCCGGAGCGGCAGCGCGGGGGGCCACAACGGCCTGAAAAGCGTGATCGCCCGGCTGGGTTCGGACCGCTTTCCCCGGGTGCGCATCGGCGTGGGCGCGCCGCCCCACCCGGACTACGACATGGCCGACTGGGTGCTGGGCGTCTTCCGGGACCAGGATGCGGCGGACATGGCAGCGGCGGCGGAGCGGGCCTGGGAGGCCGTCAAGTGCTATATCACCGACGGCCCGGAGCGCTGTATGGCAAAGTATAATTGAAGACAGCCATCTTCTGTTTCCCTCCCCCGACAGGGGGAGGGGGACCGCCGCTCCATCGGGCGGCGGCGGGTGAGGCCGTTCGATGCTTTCCGCTTTACCGTTCAGACGCTTTTGACGTCTGTACAGTAACAATTTTGTTCCCGAACAGCAAAAAAATCTCTTGCTTTTGACGGAAAAACATGGTATACTGCTGTAAGCAGAATGTAAACACGATAGATGTAGTTGACTGAGTGGGTTCCGCCCACTCTTTTTTGTGAGGAAAACGCCGCTCCGTCCGGCTTTTTCGGGACGGGGAGCCGCGCTGCGGCGGAAATACGGGAGGAACGCATGAACGCGATCGTGCAGCGGGTCTGGGCGCTGGCCGAGCCGGTGGCCGCCGGACAGGGCCTGGAGCTCTGGGATGTGGAATATGTCAAGGAGGCGGGCCAGTGGTTCCTGCGCGTCTACATCGACAAGCGGGAGGGCTATGTGGGCATCGACGACTGCGAGGCGTTCTCCCGGGCGCTGGACCCCATTCTGGACGAGGCCGACCCCATCCCGGGCAGCTATGTGTTTGAGGTCAGCTCCGCCGGGGCGGAGCGGGTGCTCAAGCGCCCGGGCGATTTTGAGCGCTTCCTGGGCAGCGATGTGGAGGTACGGCTCTACCAGCCCAGGGAGGGCGGAAAGGTCCACACGGGCGTGCTGCGCGCCTACGCGGACGGGGTCGTCACCATCGCGCAGGGGGAGCGGGAGAAGTGCTTCCCCGCGGCGGCGGTCGCCCAGGTGCGGCTGAGAATAACAATATGAGAAGCATCAGATAAGGAGCAGGCAAAGGCTATGAACGCTGAATTTTTCACCGCCATTGAGGATATCGAAAAGGAGAAGGGTATCCCCAGGGAGTACATGTACGACAAAATCAACCAGGCCATGCTGGCCGCTTTCCGCAAGGACAACCCGGAGGCGGCGGACAACGTGGTGGTGGAGCTGGACGAGAGCAAGAAAAAGGTCGAGATGTACATTCTGATGGATGTGGTGGACGAGGTGGAGAACCCCGCTACCCAGCTCAATCCCGACGCTGCCCGGACCTACAACAAAAAGGCAAAGGCCGGGATTCAGGTCAAGGTGCCGGTGGAGACGAAGAAGTTCGGCCGCATCGCCGCCCAGGCCGCCAAGCAGGTGATTATCCAGGGCATCCGGGAGGCGGAGCGCGGCATCGTCTATGAGCAGTTCACCAGCAAGGAGCATGAGATCCTCACCGGCGTGGTCTCCCGCATCGACCCGAGAAGCGGCGCGGTCTCCATCAAGATCAGCTCCAACAGCGAATTCACCGAGGCCCTGCTGCCCGCCAACGAGCAGATCCGGGGCGAGACGCTCACCGAGGGCAGCAGAATCAAGGTCTATGTGGTGGAGGTGCGCAATTCCACGCGCGGCCCGCAGGTACTCATCTCCCGGACCCATCCGGGGCTGGTCAAGCGCCTGTTCGAGCTGGAGGTGCCGGAAATCTTCGACGGCACCGTGGAGATCAAATCCATCGCCCGTGAGGCGGGAAGCCGCACCAAGATGGCCGTCTGCTCCAACCAGGCGGAGGTGGACCCCATCGGCTCCTGCGTCGGACCCAAGGGCGCCAGAGTCGCCGCCATTGTGGAGGAGCTGGGCGGCGAGAAGATCGACATTGTGAAATACAGCGAGGATATCGAGAGCTACGTGGCCGCGGCCCTGGCTCCGGCGGAGGTGGTCAGCGTCACCGAGCTGGAGGATGGGAAATCCTGCCGGGTCGTGGTGCCGGACAGCCAGCTCAGCCTGGCCATCGGCAAGGAGGGGCAGAACGCCCGTCTGGCCGCCAAGCTCACGGGATACAAGATCGACATCAAGCCCGAGTCGGAGCTGAGCTGACAGGGCGCGGGACGCATCAGACGGGGGGGAAACCGGGCGTGCCAAAGAAAATACCGATCCGGCAGTGCCTGGGCTGCCGTACACAGCGCCCCAAACGCGAGCTGATCCGGGTGGTTCGCTCTCCCGATGGGGAGATCAGCCTGGATGCGCGGGGCAAGGCAAACGGCAGAGGGGCCTATCTCTGCCCGGACCCGGCGTGCCTGAAAAAAGCGGTGAAATCCCGTGCCTTGGAACGGGCGCTGGAGGTCCCCATCCCGGAGGAGATTTACGCGCGATTGGCATCGCAGATGGAGGCGAGGACAGATGGCTGATCCCATGGGAGTGCTCGGCATCGCCCGAAAGGGCGGCAATCTGGAGACCGGCGAGGAGAATTCCAAGGCGATGGTGAAATCCGGCCGTGCCAGGCTGTTGATCGTCGCCTCGGACGCCTCTCCCGGAGCGCAAAAACGGGCGGAGGGCTATGTGTTCGGCTGTTCCACGCCCCTGCTGCACGTCCCCTACACCAAGGAGGAACTGTCCGCCGCCTCCGGGCGGCCCGGGTGCAGCATGGCGGTGTTTTTGGACCGCGGCCTTGCCCGCGCCTTTGCCGGGGCGTTGCTGGAGACCCACGGAGAAGCGTATCGGGAGACGGCGGAGGCGCTGGAAAAGCATCGGCAGCGGAGGACCGGAAAGAGAGCCGGTAAAACGGGAGACAGGAGGAAGGATGTATGAGCAGCTTTGAGAAATACAGGATCCATGAGGTGGCGAAGGACTTCGGCTTGCAGAGCAAGCTGATCACGGAGATCATGACGGAGTACGTCGCCGCTCCCAAAAACCACATGCAGGTTTTGGAGACGCCGGAGCTGGACGTCATCTTTGAATACCTGACCCAGCACAACCAGGTCGCCTCCGTGGAGGAGCTGTTCGCCGTACCCAAGACCGCCCCCAAGCCGGAGCGGAAGCAGGAGGCCGCCGGCGGGGAGAAGAGCGAGGACAAGACCGGCAAAAAGCCCGAAAAGGGCGCGCAGCAGCAAGGCAGCAAGCAGCCCGCCGGCCAGCCTTCCCGGGAGAAGCAGGCCCAGGGCCAGCCCCAGGGTCAGCAGAACCAGGGCCAGAGCAAGAAGCAGGGCAGCGGAAAGCCCCATGTGCCCAAGCCCGTGGCGGAAAAGCGGATCATCGACACCCGCGGGTCCACCAGCACCGATCTGAGCAAGTACGACGAAAAGTTCGACAAGCTGGCCGGGGAACGGGGCGAGAAGCAGCGGGGCGGCAAGGAGAAATTCAACCGCAACAAGCAGCGGCAGCAGAATATGCAGACGTCCTCCAAGCGCAGGCAGGAGGAGCGTCAGAAAATGCAGAAGCTCCATCTGGAGATTGCCAAAAAGGCCCCCACCAAGGTCTCCATCCCCGACGAGATCAGCGTGCAGGAGCTGGCCATGCGCATGAAGAAGACTGGCGCGGAGGTGGTCAAGTGCCTCATCCGCAACGGCGTCATGGCCTCCCTGAGCCAGATTATCGACTTTGACACCGCCGCCATCATCGCCGAGGAGATGGGCTGCGTGGTGGAGCGGGAGGTCCACATCACCGTGGAGGAGCGGCTGATCGACGATCACGTGGACAGGGAGGAGGACCTTCTCCCCCGCGCCCCGGTGGTGGTTGTCATGGGCCACGTGGACCACGGCAAGACCACCTTGCTTGACGCCATCCGCAACACGTCCGTTGCGGCGGGCGAGGCGGGCGGCATTACGCAGGCCATCGGCGCCTATCAGACCGATCTCAACGGCAAGCCCATTTCCTTCCTTG
>JAFTBW010000196.1 GCA_017455015.1 Oscillospiraceae bacterium
ACGCTTCCCTGTCCTCCGGGCTTTCCCCGGCGCGTGAGGCTGCGGCGGGGATCCAATGGCATCCGGGCTTTTGCAGCGCGGTGGAATTTGAGCTTCGCAGAAATAAGGATGTGCTTTCCTTTCGACGGGAATATCCGCTGACAAAGGGGCCGCTGGCTGCCGATCTGCTGGTGATCGAACTGCTGGAGCAGGTGGTCATTGAGAATGAGATCGGAAAAATATTCCGCAGATACAACATCTTTGAATTCAAGTCGCCGGAGGATGGACTGAGTATCGACGATTACTACAAAGCGGTCGCCTATGCCTGCCTGTTCAAATGCTCCGGCCAGCATGTCAACGAGATACCCGCCGGCGAAATCACGCTTTCCCTGGTGCGGGATGCCTTTCCCAGAGAGATGGTGCGCAGCCTCGGCGCCGCCGGGGCCGCCGTCAAGCGGGAGTACCCCGGAATTTACTATCTGCGCCATCCGTCGGATGGGATCGGTCAGGTGATGTTTCCGACACAGCTGGTGGTGACCGGGGAACTGGACAAAAGCACGCACAGCAGTCTCCGTGTTCTCACAAACCGTGCCCTGGAGGACGACGTGCGCAGGTTTCTTGCCATTGCCAGGACAGAGACCGCGCAGGGCGCTCAGAACAATGTTGACTCTATTTTGCAGGTAAGCGTTTCCGCCAACAGACAGCTTTACAAACAAGTAAGGAGGGATTCCGGCATGTGTCAGGCATTGAGAGAATTGATGATGGACGAGATTCAAAAGGACATTGACGAGGGAGTGGCCCAAGGCATGGCCCAAGGCATGGCTCAAGGCATGGCTCAAGGCATGGCTCAAGGCATGGCTCAAGGCATGGCCAAGGGCATCCGCGCTTTGGTGGATGTTTACCGGGGGGAGTTGGGACTGGACGACAAAACGATCATTGAAAAAATTGCGGCGAAATTTGACTTGACCGGCGATGAAGCAAAGGCATATGTGCTGGGCCAGGCGTGAAATACCGGTGCCGAAAAAAGGAATTTGAAGCAGAATGGAGCAATTGCTTGTCCACAGATTATTTCTTGAAAACAACGGAAAAGATACTAAACTTTGAGGAGGAACACGCATGAACCAGAATATGTACGCCTGGATCGACCAGGTCATCGCCGCCGAGAAAAAAACTCCCCTGCCGGTGCTCTCTTTCCCCTCCATCCAGAAGCTGGGCATCACGGTCCGGGAACTGACCGGCAGCAGCGACAGGATGGCGGAGGGCATCAAGCTGATTGCCGATGAGTTCCCGGTTGCCGCCGCCGTGAGCTACATGGACCTGAGTCTGGAGGCCGAGGCGTTCGGCTCCGAGACGCGATGGTCCGACGAGGAGGTCCCTACGGTGGTGGGCTCCATCGTGGACGACGAGGAAAGCGCCGATGCTCTGAAGGTACCCGCTGTGGGCGACGGCAGGACCGGACTGAATCTGGACGCCATCCGCAAGGTGGTCCCCCTGATTCCCGACAGGCCCGTGTTCGCCGGGTGCATCGGACCGTTCTCCCTGGCCGGGCGGCTGCTGAGCGTGTCCGAGGCCATGTACTACTGCTTTGACGAACCGGAGATGGTCCACACGGTGCTGGGCAAGGTCTCGGACTTCCTGATCGCCTACATGAAAGCCTACAAGGAGACCGGCTGCGCCGGCATCGTCATGGCGGAGCCCCTGGCGGGCCTGCTCAGCGGCGAGCTGGCGGAGGAGTTCTCCGCCGCCTATGTCCGGAAGATCGTAGCCGCCGTGCAGGACGAGAACTTCCTGGTGATCTACCACAACTGCGGCAATTCCGCCCTCGCCACCATCGACACCATCGTCGGCAACGGCTGCCGGGTCTTCCACTTCGGCAACGCCGTCGATATGGCGGATATCATGTCCCACATTCCGGCCAACTGCATCGCCCTGGGCAACGTGGACCCCGCCCGCCAGTTCCGCAACGGCACTCCCGAGAGCGTCTACGCCGCCACGACGGAGGTTATGGAGAAGTGCAGCCGCTTCCCCAACTTCGTCCCCTCCTCCGGCTGCGACATCCCGCCCATGACCGCCTGGGAGAACATCCGGGCGTTCTTCCGTGCTGTGGATGACTACTACGCGAAGCACTGAGACGGCGCCGGACGGTGCATCCCCCCCTCCTGGGGGGGAGCCGCCCGGCGCTTTTGACACCCTCTGGGAGAATGGGCCGCGGCTTCTGCCCGCGGGACCGGCTTTTCCCCTCTCCACGGACAGCGTGCTGCTGGGGGACTTCGCCGCCTCCGTCCGTGGGAAGGCCCTCCTGGACCTGGGCTGCGGCGGAGGCGTGCTGACCGTGCTGCTGGGCGTCTCCCACCCCGGTGCCTCCCTCCACGCCGTGGAGTTGCTGCCGGAGGCGGCGGAGCGCTGCCGGGAGAATCTGCGCCTGAACGGCCTCAGCGACGCCGGCGTGATCACCGGGGACCTGCGGAGCTATCGAAGCTGGTGGAGGGCGGGGAGCTTTGATCTGGCTGTCAGCAACCCGCCCTATTTCCCCGCCGGGAGCGGGTTGAGCGCCCCGGTCCCGGCGCGGGCGCAGGCGCGGGAGGAGCGCAGCCTCACGCTGGACGAACTGTGCGCCGCGGCGGGCTGGCTGCTGCGCTGGGGGGGAGCCTTTGCCCTGGTCCACCGGCCGGAGCGCCTGAGCGAGCTGTGCTGCGCCATGACCGCCGCCGGTATCGAGCCGAAGCGGCTGCGGCTGGTGCAGCACCGCGCGGACGCCGCCCCCAACCTGATCCTGATGGAGGGGCGGCGGGGCGGAAGGCCAGGCCTCAGGCTGGAGCCGCCCCTGATCCTGACCGGGCCGGACGGCGGGGACTCGCCGGAGGTCCGGCGCATCTATCACAGAAAAGGAGCGTGAGAAGGCATGCCTGGAACGCTGTACGTGGTGGGGACCCCCATCGGCAATCTGGGAGACCTGAGCCCCAGGGCGGCGGAGACGCTGGCAAAGGCGGACTTCATCGCCGCGGAGGACACCCGGGTGACGCTGAAGCTGCTGAACCATCTGGGCATCAAAAAGCCCCTGATCTGCTACTTTGAGCACAACCGGGCGGAGATGGGGGAAAAACTCCTGGCAAGGCTGCTGGACGGCGAGAGCTGCGCCCTGGTCACGGACGCGGGCATGCCGGCCATCTCCGACCCCGGCGAGGACATCGTGCGCCGGTGTGCGGAAAACGGCGTTTCCGTAGCGGCGGTCCCCGGCCCCAGCGCCCTGATCACCGCCCTGGCGGTGTCCGGCCTGCCTACGCAGCGCTTCTGCTTCGAGGGCTTTCTCTCCACCACCGCCAAAAACCGGCGGGAGCATCTGGAAAGTCTGAAAGGCGAGCGGCGGACCATGCTTTTTTACGAGGCTCCCCACAAGCTGCTGCGGACCCTGTCCGATCTGCTGGACGCTTTCGGGGACCGGGAGGTGGCCCTGTGCCGGGAACTGACCAAGCTCCACGAGGAGGTCTTCCGGGGGACGCTGTCCCAGGCCCTGTCCCACTTCACCCAGACGCCGCCCCGGGGGGAATTCGTGCTGGTGCTCCGGGGCGCTGCTGTGGAGACCGTTCCCGCCGTCACCGAGGCGGAGGCCGTGGCGGAGGTGCTGCGGCTGCGGGACGGAGGATGCAGTCTCAGGGAGGCCTGCCGCGCGGTATCGGAGAAAACCGGTCACGCCCGGAACACGCTGTACACTCTTGCACTGTGGAATCCGGAAATACAATAAAATGAAAAACTAATTGTTGACAAAGGGCGAGAAAGCAAGTATAATGCTACGGTAAAGCCATGAATTGTATGGCCCTTGAAGCGTCGGTCACGACGTGTCGGAGGGAGGGAAAAAATAGATGTCTGAGATTTACGTCAAGGAAAACGAGTCTTTGGACAGCGCGCTGAAGCGTTTTAAGCGTAGCTGTGCCAAGTCCGGCGTTCTGGCTGATCTGCGGAAAAAGGAGTTCTATCAGAGCCCCAGCGTCAAGCGCCGCAAGAAGAGCGAGGCAGCGCGTAAGAACAAGAATAAGCGCTACTACTGATTTGTTTCCGGTCCATACTGAGACAGGACACAGATGAACAAGCAAAGTCCCCATATCCAACGGGCATTGCCGGAGGATATGGGGCTTTTTCTTTCGATCGGGAGGAACACACATGAGACTGTTTATCGCGCTGCCCCTGGAGGGGGCGGTCCTGGACGCTCTGGCAAAGGTCCGCGCGTCCCTGGAGCGGCGGGGCGTCCGGGGAAACTACACACGGGAGGAAAATCTGCACCTGACCCTGGCCTTTCTCGGGGACTATGGGGACCCGGACCGGGTGCTGGAGATCATGGGGAGCGTTTCCCTGCCGCGCTTTCGTCTGACGCTGGACGGCTTCGGCGCGTTCGCCGGGGTGCTGTGGTGCGGCGCGGACGGGGGAGAGGCGCTGGAGAGCTATGTCCGCGCTCTCCGCAGGGCGCTGTCGCAGGCGGACATCCCCTTTGACCGCGAGAGCTTCCGGCCCCATATCACCGTCCTGCGCAAGCCGGAGCTGCCCCGGGGCAGGCTGCCCGGCCTGGAGGTCCCCGCGGCGTCCATGACGGCGGAGCGGGTGGTTCTGTTCCGCTCCGAGCGGGGCAGGAACGGCATGGTCTACACCCCGCTGGGGGAGGTCGGGAACTGTCGATAATTCAATTGTGCAATTCTGGCGCAGGATAAATCGCCATAGGCGAGGCGACGGAGTGCCGCGATACTTTGTGTATCGCAAACGACGGCAACGAAGCATATGGCGGTTTAGACCAGCCAGAATTGCACAAGTGATTTGGAGACAGTTCCTCAGCGCCGTCACGCCAAAAAGCCGTTGATGATCTGCTCCTCCGCCTCCTGCTCCGTCAGGCCCAGGGTCATGAGCTTGATGATCTGGTCCCCGGCGATCTTGCCGATGGCTGCCTCGTGGACCAGCTCCGCGTCCACGCATCTGGCCTCCAGCGAGGGCACCGCCAGGATCACCCCCCGGTCCATGATGATGGAGTCGCACTCCGTGTGGCCGTGGCACCCGGCGTTGCCGATGACGCAGGCGTCAAACTTCTGGTAGGAGTCGTCCCTGGCCACGGAGCGGCTCACCACGTCGGCGGTGGCCCCGTCGCCCAGGACCGTCACCTTGTACACGCTCTCGGCCCGCTGATTGCCGTGGGTCATGAGCCGCTCCCGCACCAGCAGCTTCGCGTCCGCCTTGAGCTCCGCCACGGTGGTGCGGACCGTGTCGTCCACGCCCTTGATCTGGGCCATCTCCATCTCCATGGTGCTGCCCTCTTCCATGTGGACCTCGGTCACGGGGTTCAGGATGCGCTTGCCCGCGCCGCTGCCGGAGCCATAGTGCTTCTCGACGTACTTGACCCGGGCGTTCTTCCCCACAAAAAAGCGGTGGATGCCGTCGTGCTGGGAGTCCTGATTGCCGCAGTTGTCGATGCCGCAGCCGGCCACGATGGTCACGTCGCTGTCTGCGCCGATGAAGAAGTCGTTGTAGACCGTCTCCTTGATGCCGCTCTCGGAGATCACCACGGGGATGTGGACGCTCTCGTTTTTTGTGCCGGGCTTGATCTCAATGTCGATGCCGCTGCCGTTTTCCTTGGAGCGGATGTCGATGTTGGCGGTAGTGTTCCGGCCGGCGAGGGCGCTGTTGGCCCGGAAGTTGTAGGCCCCCATGGGGACCTTGTGGAGGTCCGCCACCTCGGCGATCAGACGCTTTTGTACTTCATTCAGTTCAACCATGGCGCAGCCCCCCTCATTCCAGTTTTGCGCAGGCGCTCTGCGCCGCGTCGGTGCCGATCAGCGCAGGCAGGATCTCATCCCTGGGTCCCCGCTGTTCAATCCTGCCTTCGGAGAGCACCGCGATCTCGTCCGCGATCTCCAAAATCCGCTCCTGATGGGAGATGATGATCATGGAGCTGTCCCGGATGTTCTCCCGCATGGACTGGAAGATCCTCGTCAGGTTCCGGAAGCTCCAAAGGTCGATGCCCGCCTCCGGCTCGTCGAACACGGTCAGGCGGCTTTGCCGGGCCAGGACCGTGGCGATCTCAATGCGTTTCAGCTCGCCGCCGGAGAGGGAGGCGTTGACCTCCCGCTGCACATAGTCCCGGGCGCACAGGCCCACCTCGGAGAGATAGGAGCAGGCATCGGAGACGCTGAGATTTTTCCCAGCCGCCAGCCGCAGCAGGTCGATAACCTTGATGCCCTTGAAGCGCACCGGCTGCTGAAAGGCAAAGCCGATGCCCAGTTTTGCCCGCTCCGTGATGCTCTTTTCGGTGATGTCCTCCCCGTCCAGCAGGATCTGGCCGGCGGAGGGCATTTCAATGCCCGCAATGATCCGGGCCAGAGTGGACTTGCCGCTGCCGTTGGGCCCGGTGATGACCATGCACTTCCGGTCCTCCACAACAAGGCTCAGGTCGTGGAGGATCTCTTTTTTCTCCCCCTCGTCTTCCACGGAGAAGGAGATATGCTTCAGTTCCAGCATATGCGTTTTGTTCCTCTCATTTGTCTGTATTTTCCGGTTTTGTCCGATTCGCACGCTGCGGGGTGTCAGCCCTTCTTGAAACCGTCCTTCAACGCCGCGGCGCGGTTGAACACCGGATGCCCCGGCGCGGAGTCCTTGGAGTCGGCGCAGAAATAGCCCATGCGCAAAAACTGGAAGTCCGCGCCGGGCTTGGCGTCGCCCAGCATCTGCTCCAGCTTGCAGCCGGTCAGGACTTCGAGGGAGTCCGGGTTCAGGCAGGCCAGGAAATCCTTGTCGGCGGCGTCGGGGCTCTCGTCGGCGAAAAGGTTGGAGTAGAGCCGCACCTCGGCGTCCACGCCGGTGGCGGCGTCCACCCAATGCAGCGTCGCCCCCTTCACCTTCCGTCCGTCGGCGGGGTCGCCGCCCCGGCTCGCCGGGTCGTACTCCGCCAAAATCTCCGTCACCGCGCCGCTCTCGTCCCGGACGCAGCCGGTGCAGCGGATCAGATAGGCCCCTTTCAGGCGGCACTCCGGCCCGTTCGGGTAGAGCCGCTTGAACTTGGGCACCGGCTCGGGCAGGAAGTCCTCGGCCTCCACGTAGAGGTTCCGGGAGAACGCCACCTGCCGCGTCCCGGCTGCGGGATCGTTGGGGTTGTTCTCCACCTCGACGGTCTCGGTCTGTCCCTCGGGGTAGTTGGTGACGGTCAGCTTCACGGGCCGCAGCACCGCCATGGCGCGAAGGGCTGTGTCGTTCAAATCCTCCCGGAGGCAGTGCTCCAAAAAGCCGAATTCCACGGTGGAGCTGACCTTGGCCACGCCGATGCGGTCGCAGAAATTCCGGATGGAGCGGGCCGTGTAGCCCCGCCGCCGCAGGCCGCAGAGGGTGGGCATTCTGGGATCGTCCCAGCCGCTGACAAGGCCCTCCTCCACCAACTTGCGCAGCTTGCGCTTGCTCAGCACCGTGTAGTTGATGCCGAGCCGGGCAAACTCAATCTGCCGGGGACGGCTGGGCACGGACACGTTGGCCACCACCCAGTCGTAGAGGGGCCGGTGGTCCTCATACTCCAGGGAGCAGAGGGAGTGGGTCACGCCCTCGATGGCGTCCTGGATGGGGTGGGCAAAGTCATACATGGGGAAGATGCACCACTTTGTCCCCTGCCGGTGGTGCTCGATATACCGGATGCGGTAGAGCACCGGGTCGCGCATGTTGAAGTTGCCGCTACTCAGGTCTATTTTGGCCCGCAGGGTGTACTTGCCCTCGGGAAACTCTCCTGCGCGCATCCGCTGGAACAGGTCCAGGCTTTCCTCTTTGGGCCGGTCCCGCCAGGGGGAGCGGGCGGGGGTGTTCACATCCCCGCGGTACTCCCGGAACTGCTCCGGGGTCAGCTCGCAGACGTAGGCCAACCCCTTTTCAATGAGCTCCAGGGCGTATTGGTAGGTCTGCTCAAAATAGTCGCTGCCGTAGAAAAAGCGGTCGTCCCAGTCAAAGCCCAGCCAGTGGATGTCCTCCTGAATGGCCTCGACAAACTCCGTATCCTCCTTGGCGGGGTTGGTGTCGTCCATCCGCAGATTGCAGATGCCGCCGAACTTTTCCGCAGTGCCGAAATCGATGCACAGTGCCTTGCAGTGGCCGATGTGCAGATACCCGTTGGGCTCCGGCGGGAACCGGGTGTGCACCTGCATTCCCGCAAATCTCCCGCCGGGGGCGATGTCCTCCCGGATAAAATCGTGGATAAAGTTGGAAGTCTCTTCCATGCTTCATTTCTCCGTTCGTATAATTTTTTCTTATCTGTCCCGTTTGCCGCTACCCCAGCACAAAGAGCGACAGACCGTTGACGGCCATGTGAAAAAAGATGGAGGCCCAGATGCTCCCGCTGCGCTCATAGCACCAGGCCAGAGCCAGGGAGTGGGGCAGATAGCGCAGGGCGTAAAGCAGGGTCCAGGGGTCGTGGTAGGCCAGGGCATACTGCCACACATGACACAGGGAGAAGAGGGCGGCGCTGACGGCGTAGGCCCAGAACCGGGACCGGAGCCGGATGCTGCCGAACACCACGCCCCGAAACATGACCTCCTCGACGATGGGGTCCAGGAAGATGATGAGACCCGTGAAGACGCCGGGGGCGGAGCCCATCATGAGGGCGATCTCCGCGTCGTTGGGCGTGGAATCCAGACTGTCCAGGGCTGTGAGCAGCAGGCTCATGAGCAGGCTCATGGCGTACAGGGCCACCATGCCCCGCAGCACGGCGGAGAGGCAGCGGCCCGGCTCGTCCCACAGCACGTAAAAGCTCCGCCGGAGGTAGGAGAACATGGCAATCAACACCACGGCCAGGGAGATGCCGGTATAGAGCAGGTTGATCTGCGCCTCCGTCAGCTCCCGGGGGGAGAGATAGGCCGCGACCCCCAGCAGCATGGGCAACGCGAGGGCGTACAGGGGCAGATAGACCCAGCCGACGGCGGTCTGGGTGGGAGTCATGCGGTTGATAAAGGGCCGGACGCTCTCGCCTTTCACGCCTCCACCATCCTTTTCAGCTCGTCCAGAAGGCCCAGGGCCTGGAGGGGCGTCAGGGAGTTGACATCCAGCCGCCGCAGCCGGTCGCGCACCTCGTCCGCGCCGATGTCCCCCAGGGTGATCTGGTTCTGCT
Organism: Oscillospiraceae bacterium; assembly: GCA_017455015.1. Lineage (GTDB taxonomy): Bacteria > Bacillota > Clostridia > Oscillospirales > Oscillospiraceae > RGIG7114. The sequence continues at coordinate 9,095 of JAFTBW010000196.1, forward strand.
CCTCCTCCCGGGGCTGAAGCTCCAGGGCCGCCCCGGCTGCCTCCAGCTCCCTCAGGTAGCTCCTGGCCCGGTGGATCACGCCCTCCGGGATGCCTGCCAGGGAGGCCACCTCGATGCCGTAGCTGTCGTCGGCGCAGCCGCGCACGATCTTCCGGAGGAAGATCAGCTTGCCGCCCTGCTTTTTTGCGGTGATGTTGTAGTTCACCACGCCGGGCAGCACGCCCTCCAGCGCCCCCAGCTCGTGATAGTGGGTGGCGAACATGGTCTTGGCCCCCAGCCGGCGCTTGTCGGCGCAGTATTCCAGGATCGCCCGGGCGATGGCCATGCCGTCGTAGGTGCTGGTGCCCCGGCCGATCTCGTCCAGAATGAGCAGGCTCCGGTCCGTGGCGTATTTCAGGATGTTCGCCATCTCGTTCATCTCCACCATAAAGGTGGACTGGCCGGAGGCCAGATCGTCGCTGGCGCCGATGCGGGTGAACACCCGGTCCACGACGCCCAGGGTGGCGCTCTGTGCCGGGACAAAGGAGCCGATCTGGGCCATGAGCGCGATCAGGGCGGTCTGGCGCATATAGGTGCTCTTGCCCGCCATGTTGGGGCCGGTGACGATGGCCACCAGATCGTCGCCGTCGCTCAGATGCGTGTCGTTGGGCACAAAGGGGATGTCCCGCTGGCTGGCCTCCACCACGGGGTGCCGTCCGCCGGTGATGTGGAGGCTCTTGGAGACGTCCACCTCCGGCATACAGTAGTTCCGCCGCACCGCCGTCTCCGCCAGGGAGCAGAGGCAGTCCAGCTCCGCCACCGCGTCCGCGGCGGCCTGGACGCGCACCACCTGGGCGGCGATGCGCTCCCGCACCTGCGTGAACAGGCGAAATTCCAGCTCGTTGAGCTTGTCCCCGGCGCTGAGCAGGTTTTCCTCCAGCTCCTTCAGCTCCGGAGTGAAGTAGCGCTCCGCGTTTACCAGGGTCTGCTTGCGGATGTACTCCGGCGGCACCGGGATGTCCCCGGCGGAGGCGGGCACGTCGATGTAGTAGCCGAAGACCTTGTTATAACCCACCTTGAGCTTCCGGATGCCGGTGCGCTCCCGCTCCCGCTCCCCCAGATCGACGACCATCTGCTTGCCGTTTTTCTTCACGTCCCGCAGCCGGTCCACCTCGGCGTTGTAGCCGGGGCGCAGAATGTCCGCCTCCCGGACGGAAAAGGGCGGGTCGTCGCAGATGGCGGCGAGGGCCAGCTCCGCCACGTCGGAAACCGGGTCCATTCCGGCGATCTCCTTCAAAAAGCCGCTCCGGCAGTCCCGGAGCAGCTCCTTCAGCTCCGGCAGCAGGGCGCAGTCCGTACCCAGGGTCTTCACATCCCTGCCGTTGGCGGTGCCGTAGACGCATCTGCCCGCCAGGCGGCGCATATCCCCGATGTCCTTCAGCCGGTGCATGAGCTCGCCCCGCAGGACATTGTTTCCCGCCAGCTCGTTTACCGCGGAGAGCCTGCGGCGGATCAGGGTCACATTGAGCAGCGGCCGCTCCACCCAGCTCCGGAGCATCCGCCCGCCCATGGGGGTCCTGGTCTGGTCCAGCACCCAGAGCAGGCTGCCGCGCTTCTCCCCGCTGCGGAGGTTCTGCGTCAGCTCCAGGCTGCGGAGGGTGGCGTAATCCAGCTCCATGTACTGGCTGGAGCGCAGGATTTCAAGGCCGCTGATGTGGCTCAGGTCGAATTTCTGGGTCTCGGTCAGATAGGCCAGCAGCGCCCCCGCCGCCCGGACGCCGAAGGGCTCCCCCTCCAGGCCCAGTTCCGTCAGCTTTTCCTGGCCGAACTGCCGCAGCAGCCCCTCCCGGGCGCTCTCCGGATCGAAGCGCGCGGCGCCCATCTCCGGCATGGCGTCCAGCCGCCGGGTCAGAAATTCCCGGACCGCGTCAGATTCCGCGGCGGCGGGGGAGAGCACCGCCTCCCGGGGGGCGAAGCGGCCCAGCTCGTTGAGGATGTGGGTCTCTCCGGCGGAGGCGAAGCAGGAGAGGGCCATCTCCCCGGTGGACACGTCCGCGAAGCAGACCGCGCCGGCGTCCCCCTCCAGCAGGACGGAGGCGATGTAGTTGCTCCGCCCCTCCTCCAGCATGCTGCTCTCGGTGACGGTACCGGGGGTGATGATACGGATCACGTCCCGCGTCACCAGCCCCTTGGCAAGGGCCGGGTCCTCCAACTGCTCGCAGATGGCGACCTTGTAGCCCTTGGAGATCAGCCGCCCGATGTAGGCTTCGGCGCTGTGGTAGGGCACGCCGCACATGGGCGTCTGCTCCTCGGCGCTCTTTCCCCGGTCCCGGGTGGTCAGGGCCAAATCCAGCTCTTTGGAGGCGGTCCTGGCGTCCTCGTCGAACATCTCATAGAAATCCCCCAGGCGGAAAAACAGCAGACAGTCGCTGTATTCCGCCTTGAGGGCGTTGTATTGCCGTTTCATGGGGGTCAGCTCCGCCATGGGACACACTTCCTTTTTTACTCACGAGCAATGAAATTGGCAATTTCATTGCTCCGTGAAAGGATGCACTTCGTTCGCGCCGCTGCGGGAAAGCGGCACTCACTCCGTGAGAAGAACTTTACGCGAAAACGCGGTTTCCGCGTAAAATGATTGGATTTTTTTGCGCCTGCGAGCGCAAACTCCGCGAGGCAACAAGGAGAATATTGAATGTATTTAGCCCACGCCGCGCAGGAGCGCGGACAGGGCGATGATCGCACACAGCAGCGCCAGGGCCGCAATGTCCCGAAGGTGGAAACGCAGGGTCTTCATCCGGGTGCGCCCCTCGCCGGAGTGGTAGCAGCGGGCCTCCATGGCCGTAGCCAGCTCGTCGGCCCGGCGAAAGGCGCTGACAAACAGCGGCACCAGCAGCGGCACCATGGCCCTGGCCCGCTCCGTCAGCTTTCCGGTGTCGAAAGAGGCCCCCCTGGCCTTCTGGGCGGACATGATCTTGTCCGTCTCCTCGATCAGGGTGGGGATGAAGCGCAGAGCGATGCTCATCATCATCGCCAGCTCGTGGACCGGCACCCGGAGCTTTTTCAGCGGGGAGAGCAGCATTTCCAGCCCGTCCGTGAGCTGCAGGGGCGAGGTGGTGTAGGTCAGCAGGAAAGCGCCGCAGACCAGCAGCATGATCCTGGCCACCATGAACACGCTCCGCCGGATGCCGTCCCCGGTGATTTTTAACACGCCGTATTGCCACACCGGTTCCCCCGTCCCGTAGAACAGGTTGATGACCGCGGTGAAGAGGATGATGAACAGCAGCGGCTTCAGACCGCTCAGCAGCGTCTTCGGCCGGATGCGGGCGGCGAAGCTCTCCAGCGCCAGCACCAGCAGCATGAACAGATAGCCGGGGACGGTTTTTGCCAGGAACAGGGCCACGATGTAGCCCACCAGCCAGATCAGCTTGGTCCGGGGGTCCAGACGGTGGACCAGAGTATCGCCGGGGAAGTACTGGCCCAGAGTGATATTTTTCAGCACGCTCACTCCTCCTCTCTCAGCGCGAGGAGCAGCTTCATCAGGTGCTTGGTGGTGTAGATGCTCTCCGGCAGCTCGATCCCCCGCTTTTGCAGCGCCAGGGCGATCTCGGTGGAGGCAGGGACCGTCAGCCCCATCTCCTTGAGCTCCGTGGCCCGGTCAAACACCGCCGCGGGCGCGCCGTCCATTGCCACCTTTCCGCCCCGGAACACCACCAGGCGGCTGGCGATGCGCGCCACGTCGTCCATGCTGTGGCTCACCAGCACCACCGTCGCCCCGGTTCGCTCCCGGTACTCCTGGATCTGAGACAGGATGCTCTCCCGGCCGGCCGGGTCCAGTCCGGCGGTGGGCTCGTCCAGAATGAGCACCCGCGGCTCCATGGCGATGACGCCGGCGATGGCGACCCGGCGCTTCTGTCCTCCGGACAGCTCCAGGGGGGAGGCCTCCATCCACTCCTCCCGGACGCCCACGGAGGCGGCGGCCCGGTAGACCCGCTCCCGGATCTCCTCCTTCCCCAGTCCCATGTTGCCGGGGCCGAAAGCGATGTCCCGAAACACGGTCTCCTCAAAGAGCTGGTACTCCGGGTACTGGAACACCAGCCCCACCTTGAAGCGGATGTCCCGCAGCAGGGCCTTGTCGGCGTGGATGTCCCTGCCCTCGTAGCGCACCGCGCCGGAGGTGGGCTTTAAAAGGCCGTTCAACTGTTGGATAAAGGTGGATTTGCCGCTGCCGGTGTGGCCGATGACGCCCACCAGCTCCCCGGGGTACAGCTCCAGGGTGACGTGGTCCACCGCCACCTTTTCAAAGGGGGTGCCTTTCGAATAGGTGTGGACCAGATCGTTGGCGGAGAGAAGCGGTGCAGGCATATTCTCTTTCTCTCCTCTCCTTATCGTTCCGAAACATAGCTGCGGCGCAGCATCCTTGCCACAGCGTCGGCGCACTCGTCCACGGTGAGGGCGTCCAGGGGCAAATCCCCGAAGCCCTGCTGCCGCAGCCCGTAGAGCAGCGCCACGGTCTCCGGCACGGCAAGGCCGGTCTCCCGCATTTTTTCCACCTGGGAGAACACCGCCTTCGGCGTCCCGTCCATGTGGACCTTTCCGTTCGCCATGACGACAAGGCGGTCGGCGTAGATGCACTCCTCCATGTGGTGGGTGATGAGGACCACGGTCATGCCCATCTCCCGGCGCATCATGCACACGGCCTTCAGGACCTCCCGCCTTCCGACGGGGTCCAGCATGGCGGTGGGCTCGTCCAGGACGATGCACTCCGGCTGCATGGCAAGCACCCCGGCGATGGCCACCCGCTTCTTCTGCCCGCCGGACAGGAGGGGGGGGGCGTGGAGGCGGTATTCGTACATCCCCACGCTTTTCAGGGCGGCGTCCACCCGGCGGCGGATCTGCCAGGGCTCCACCCCCAGGTTCTCCGGGGCAAAGGCCACGTCGTCCTCCACCACGCTGGCGACGATCTGGTTGTCCGGGTTCTGGAACACCATGCCCACGGTGCGCCGGACGGAGAGCAGATCGTCCTCGTGGCTGGTGTCCATGCCGTTCACCAGCACCTTGCCCTCGGTGGGCAGCAGGATGCCGTTGAAGAGCTTTGCCAGGGTGCTTTTGCCGCTGCCGTTGTGGCCCAGCACCGCCACAAAGCTTCCCCGCTCGATCTCCAGGTCCACCCCGTCCAGGGCGGGCCTGTCCTCCGATTCATAGAAATATTTGACGTGATTCAGCTTCAGAATAGGACCGGAATTCATGTTTTTCTATCCTTTAACCGTCAGATACAGGCTCTTGCCCTCACGCCTCCCAGCGGCAGGCGGCCCCGCAGGGCAGCGCCAGGCCGGAGGCGGTCACCGGCAGCCCCAGCTCCCGGCTCTCGCTGTGTCCCCCGAAGCGCCGGGTGAGCACGCTCTCCGCCACATAGCCCACGGCGGAGGCGGACAGCCCCGTGGTGTAGGAGCTGATGAGGACGAACAGCGGCGCGCTTGACAGCACCTCCGCGGTCAGAGAAACGAAGTCCCAGAGGTTTTCCTCCAGCTTCCAGACCTCGCCCCCCGGCCCGCGCCCGTAGGAGGGCGGGTCCATGATGATGGCGTCGTAGCGCCGCCCCCGGCGGATCTCCCGCTCCACGAATTTGGCGCAGTCGTCCACGATCCAGCGGATGGGCCTGTCGCGGACGAGCGAGGCCTCGGCGTTCTCCTTGCCCCAGGCCACCATGCCCTTCGCGGCGTCCACGTGGCAGACGCTGGCTCCCGCCTTGGCCGCGGCCACCGTGGCGGCCCCGGTGTAGTCGAAGAGGTTCAGCACGGATACGCTCCGGCCCGCGCCGCGGATCTTGTCCATGATAAAATCCCAGTTGGAGGCCTGCTCGGGGAACAGCCCCGTGTGCTTGAAGTTCATGGGCCGGACCCGGAACGTCAGCTCCCCGTAGCGGATGGGCCAGGACTCGGGCAGTTCGTTTTTCTCCCAATGGCCGCCGCCCGCCGCGCTCCTCCGGTAGCGGGCGGAGGCGTGTTTCCAGCGCACGTCCTCCCGGGGCGTGGCCCAGATGGCCTGGGGATCCGGGCGGATCAGGATCTGGTCCCCCCAGCGCTCCAGCCGCTCCCCCCGGGAGCAGTCGATCAGCTCATAGTCCTGCCATCGGTCCGCGATCCACATAGCGCCCTCCCCGGTACTCCGCCGTAAATAACAAACTATTATAGCATGGAATCTGCCGGCGGGCAACAGGAAAATTCGCCTGACCCGCCGGCAGAAACAGATTGATTCTTTCCAATGATATGTTATACTTTTCAAAAAAGCCGGATTTTGCAGCGGCGCGGACCCTGCGGGAGCACAAAGCCGCGTTTGAGGAGCTTGCAAAATGATCCGGTTTTCAGGGGGATACAAAAAAATGGGCAAAAATGAAACGCGAATCGGACTCATCGCCCTGGACCTGGACGGCACGCTGCTGGATTCCGGCAAGCGCCTGACGGAGCGGGCAAAAAACGCCCTGCGCGCCGCGGCGGAACGGGGCATCCACATCATACCCTCCACGGGGCGCTTTTACCGGGGCATCCCGGAGGAGGTGCGCGATCTGCCCTTTGTCCGCTACGCCATCACGATCAACGGCGCGCTGGTGCTGGACGGCCTGACGGGGGAGACGGTCTACAGCGCGGACATCTCCAAGGATACCGCCCTGGAGGTGATGGGCTTTCTGGACACGCTCCCCGTAATCTACGACTGCTACATGGACGGCTGGGGCTACATGACGGAGGCGATGCAGCAAAGGGCGGAGGACTACATCGACTACGCCCCCTCCCTGGAGATGGTCAGCCGGCTGCGCAGCCCGGTGCCGGAGCTGAAAGCCTTTCTCCGGGAACAGGGAAAGGGCGTGCAGAAGATGCAGCTTTTCACCCGGGACCGGGCGCTCCGGGACGGGCTTGTGGAGCGCCTCGCCGCCCGGTGGCCGGAGCTGATCTTCACCGTATCCCTGCCCAACAACATCGAGATCAACTGCCTGGACGCCGACAAGGGCAGGGCTTTGCTGGCGCTGGCATCGCGCCTGGGCATCCCGCAGGAGAAAACCGTGGCCTTCGGCGACGGCACCAACGATCTGGCCATGCTCCGCGCCGCCGGGATCGGGGTCGCCATGGGCAACGCCCACCCGGACGTGCTTGCGGCGGCGGACCGGGTGACCGCCGATTGCGACCACGACGGCGTGGCAATCGCCGTGGAGGAGCTGCTGGGCCTGCAACCGTGAAATCAGAAGAAAAAACACAAATCCGTCCTTTCTTCCCCCGGGGGGGGAGAAAGGACGGAGAATTGTTTTGCCGGAATTGTCACGGTTGCCTGCTTCCGTAGGTGCCCTTCTTGCTGAACGTGAGCTTGCTTTCCGTGCCGCCGATGAGCCGGAGGATGTTCTCCGCGTGCTTCACCGTGATGAGAAGCCCCACCAGCAGGGCCAGCACACCCTCCAGCGTGTCGTACTGGAACGCCCAGACGAAGACGGAGCAGCTCAGCGAGGCCAGGATGCTGCCCAGGGAGACGTAGCGGGTGAAGATGACGACGATCAAAAACACCGCCCAGCAGCCCAGGCCCACGCGCCAGTCGATCATCCAGGCCATGACGCCGCCGCAGAGCACGCCCTTGCCGCCCTTGAAGCGGTACAGCGCGGGGTACATGTGGCCCAGCACCAGACAGAAGCCCGCGAAGAGCTTGCCCACCACGTAGGCGTCTACAATATTCATCAGCGCCCCGCCGATCAAAATGGCGATCACGCTTTTCACGATGTCGATGGCCAGGACCATCGCCACGCCAGCAACGCCGAAGGTGCGGTAGTAGTTGGTCAGTCCCGCGTTTTTGCTGCCGAATTCCCGGATGTCGCGGTGGAAGATCAGGCGGGAGGAGAGGATCGCGCCGTTGATGCCTCCCAGGAAATAGGCCTCGATGGCCGTGACGATGAGGAGAAAGACGCTCATGCTTCGGAATCTCCTTTCTGCCGGATCACCATGCGGATGGGAGTCCCTTCCAATCCGAAGGTGGCCCGAAGCTGGTTTTCCAGGTAGCGCTGATAGGAAAAGTGGAACAGCTCCCGGCTGTTGCAGAACAAAACGAAGCTTGGGGGGCGAACCCCGGTCTGGGTCATGTAGTAGATCTTCAGCCGCCGGCCCTTGTCGCTGGGCGGCTGGACCCTGGCCTGGGCGTCGGCGAGCATGTCGTTCAGCATACCGGTGGTGATGCGCATGGCGCTCTGGCCGTTGACAAAGTTGATGAGCTCAAAGAGCCGCCCGACCCGCTGGCCGGTCAGAGCGGAGATGAATATGACCGGGGCGTAGGACATAAAGCTCAAATCCCGCAGAACCTCCTTGCGCATCCGCTCCAGGGTGCCGGTCTCCTTTTCCACCAGGTCCCACTTGTTCACCACCACGATGCTTGCCTTGCCCTCCTCGTGGGCCAGGCCCGCAATCTTGGTGTCCTGCTCCGTGACGCCCTCCCGGGCGTCTATGAGGATCAGGCAGACGTCGGAGCGCTGGATGGCCAGCTTTGCCCGCAGGACAGAGAACTTTTCCACCCGGTCCTCCACCTTGCTTTTGCGCCTGAGGCCCGCAGTGTCGATGAACGTGTATTTGCCGTACTCGTTCTCGAGCTGCGTATCCACCGCGTCCCGGGTGGTGCCCGCCACGTCGCTGACGATCACCCGCTGCTCCCCGGCGATCAGGTTGGTCAGGGAGGACTTGCCCACGTTGGGCTTGCCGATGATGGCGACCTTGATCCGGTCGTCCTCCGCCGTCTCCTCCCCGGCAGGGGGGAAATATTGCAGGCAGGCGTCCAGCATATCCCCGGTGCCGTGGCCGTGGGCGGCGGAGATGGCGATGGGGTCCCCCAGGCCCAGGGAGTAGAACTCGTAGAACTGCGGGTCGATCCGGGAGGGGTTGTCCATCTTGTTTACCACCAGCACCACGGGCTTTTTGGAGCGCAAAAGCATGTTTGCCACGTCCTTGTCCGCGGCGGTGACGCCGGTGCCGATCTCCGTCACCAGCACGATCACGTCGGCGGAGGAGATGGCGATGTTGGCCTGCTCCCGCATGAACAGCAGTATCTCGTCGTCGGTTTTCGGCTCGATGCCGCCGGTGTCCACGATGTCAAAGCTGCGGCCCGCCCACTCCGCCGAGGCGTACAGGCGGTCCCGTGTGACTCCCGGCGTGTCCTCCACGATGCTCAGGCGCTGCCCCGCCAGACGGTTGAACAGCAGGCTCTTGCCCACGTTGGGGCGGCCCACAATGGCGATCAAGGGTTTGGACATGTTCGGTCCCCTCCTTCCAATATATTTCCGCTTTTTCCCTCCCCCATCAGGGGGAGGGTGGCACGGCCGATTTCCCGCGAGGCCGTGACGGGTGAGGCCATCTACCTCCCGGCCCCCGGCGCCGCACCCACTCCCTCCCCCATCAGGGGGAGGGAATGAGGCTGATACCCGGTTCCCTCCGGGCAGGGTCCACACTGCGGCGGGACGGGGGTCCGGCCCAGCATGGCGTCCAGCAGCGCGCCCCCGTCGGCGGGGACGGGCACAATGGACACGCCCAGGGCCTGCCCGGCCTCGGCCAGCGTCACGCTGTCCAGAAAATCCCGTTCCTCCCGCCGGAGCATGGTCTCGGAGATGAGCAGCCGCGCACCCAGGTCCCTGCCCCGGAGCTGGGCGATCAGGTCCCGGCCGGTGATGAGCCCCGCCACGGTGACCGTCTCGCCGAAAAAGTCGTTCCGGATGGGATAGAGCCGCCCGTCCAGGCCAGGGAAACGCTCCCTTGCCCGGGCCAAAAGGCTTTCCAGCATCGGCGCGGCGGCAAAGCCCGTGGCGATGGAGAACGCCGCGGCGCTGGCGGCATCCTCATCCTCCGCCTCGCGCAGGGCCAGCAGGAACTCCGATTCCAGCAGCCGCAGCATCCCCACGCCGTTTTCCAGTTGGGTGTGTTCCTCATAGAATTCGTCCGGGGGCAGCGCCAGCCGGGCAAGCTGGTACAGCTCGTCGGAGCAGAACGCCAGCCGGGTGCCGGTCCGGCGCAGATGCTGTTCCCCGAAAGCGTTGACCCTGCGGATGGTATCCGCCGCCTCCGCCTGTGTGAACGGCCGCAGGGGACAGAGTCCCTTCCGGTGGCGCGTCAGCCCCACCGGAACCACGGAAATGCTGTGGACGGCGGGGTACAGGTTCCCCAGATCCCGGAGGGTCCGGTCCAGGGCCTCGGCGTCGTTGTAGCCGGGGCAGCAGACGATCTGGCAGTTCATCCGGATGCCCGCGGCGGCAAAGCGCCCCATGATCTCCATCAGCTCCCCGGCCCGGGGATTGCCCAGCAGCCGCTGCCGCAACGCGCCGTCCGTGGCATGGACGGAGATGTTGACGGGGGACACGTGCAGGTCGATGATCCGCTGAATTTCCCGCCGGCTCAGATTGGTCAGGGTGATGTAGCAGCCCATGAGGAAGCTGAGCCGGGCGTCGTCGTCCTTGAAATAGACGGTCTTCCGCATTCCCGGAGGGTTCTGGTCGATGAAGCAGAACAGGCAGCGGTTGGCGCAGGACCTTGCCCGGTCCATGAGATAGGTCTCAAATTCCAGGCCGGGGTCCCGTCCCTCTGCCTTGCGCAGCCGGATGAGCCGGACTCGCCCGTCGGGGCGGCGCACCTCCAGCAGCAGCCGGGGCTCGTAGGAGTAGTATTTGTAGTCCAAGACGTCCCGGATGGGTTTGCCGTTGATGCTCAGCAGCTCGTCTCCCGGCTTTACGGCCCCGCAGAGCGGGCCGGCAGGGTCCACACGGCTGACGATGTTTTTCATGCTTGCTCACCGCCTCCCGTGATTGCCGAAAAAGCGGAGGCAACCGCCTCCGCTTTTTCGGTGTTCGGTGTTAAGGATACACTGAATAAATCCCCGCACGCGCCCGGCGGCAAATTTTGCGCCCGCCTGCGTTACAAAAACCTTGAAATACACAAAGTATTCCTGCGGTTTTTGTGCCTTGGCGGACGCAAAATTTGCTCGCCATTCGCGCACGTTGCTTTAATCAGCGTATCCTTAAAATCACTTCTCCGCTTCCACAGTCAGGACCTGACGGCCGTGATACATACCGCAGGCCTTGCAGACACGGTGAGGCAGATGATATGCGCCGCAGTTGGGGCAGGCAACGATGTTGGGCATCTCCAGCTTCCACACGTTGGAGCGCCGTTTGTCCCGTCTCGCCTTTGAGACCTTTCTCTTGGGTACCGCCATAATGACACCTCCTCATTCCCAAGGAAACGCTGTATCTGCGCTTCCTTCGCCGTTCCAGGGCAGTAAAATAGAATCATTTATCCAGAAGCTGTTCCAGAACAGCGAATCTTGGATCCACGTTTTGCCGGCAGCCGCAGGGGCCGTCGTTCCGGTTCTTCCCGCAGACGGGGCAGAGTCCCTTGCAATCCGGGCGGCAGAGCCATTGGCCCTCGGCGTCCAGCAGAAAGCAGTCCGTCATCACCCGGTCCACATCAATGCCGTCCCCCTCCAGGGGATAGGAAACGCCGTCGTCCCGGTCCTCCGGCACGTCCGCCAAAGGTACCGCCGTCTCGACGGTCTTGTCCCGGTCAAATTCCCGGCCGCAGCGGTCGCAGACACAGCGCATCTGTGCCCAGAGCCGCCCCCGCAGGGTCAGCACACCGGCGGTGTTGGACACCGTGCCGGAGGCGCTGGGCGGGGTGCGAAAGCCGAGAATGGGGGGCAGCAGCAGCGCCTCCGGCGCGGGGTTCGTGGAAAAGTCCTTGGAAGCCCCGGGCATTTCAATGATGTCTCTCAGGTCCAGCCACATAGCCCGCTTCCCCCTCTTTGAGGCGCACAATACCGCTGCGTTTGGAAAACGCCCTGTTATTATACGGGAAGAAACGGCAGTTGTCAATAGAAAAATGCCGATGTTTATGATACTGTATAGAAGGCAATATTCAAGGAAACTCTGAATAAATCCCCGCGCACGTCTGGCGGCAAATTTTGCGCCCGCCTGCGTTACAAAAACCTTGAAATACACAAAGTATTCCTGCGGTTTTTGCGCCTTGGCGGACACAAAATTTGCTCGCCAGGCGCACACGTTGCTTTCATCAGCGTTTCCTCAAAAATACCTTGCATATCCAAACCTTGTGTGCTATGATGCAACTATTCTTCACATTTTTATTATAGTATGCGGATATGCGGGGACAAAACGGGCCGGGAACCGGAAGGGGGAGAGAGCGGCATGACAGAGTGCTTTGAGCCCGCCGTGGAGCAGTGCTACGCGGCGCTGGAACAGAAGATCCGGGACGCAGGGATGAACGTCAACCTTGACCGGGTCCGCGCCGCTTTCGAGCTGGCGGCGCGGGCGCACCGGGAGCAGAAGCGCCGGGACGGCAGCCCCTACGTCACCCATGTGGTGGCCGCGGCGAGCATCACCGTCGATATGGGCCTGGACGAGGACAGCGTGGTGTCCGCCCTGCTGCACGACACCATCGAGGACACCGACGTCACCCACGAGGACATTGCCCGGCAGTTCGGCCCCCAGGTGGCGGACATCGTCGAGGGCGTCACCAAGCTGACCAGGGTGAACTACACCAGCCGCGAAGAGGAGCAGATGGAGAACATGCGGAAGATGCTCCTTGCCATGAGCAAGGACATCCGCGTGATCCTCATCAAGCTGGCGGACCGGCTGCACAACATGATGACCATGGACTACCAGACCCCGGAAAAGCAGCGGCTGAAAAGCCTGGAGACCATGGAGATTTATGCCCCCATCGCCCACCGCCTGGGCATTCAGACCATCAAGTGGGAGCTGGAGGACCTGTCCCTGAAATACCTGGACCCCGTGGGCTACCGGCAGATCGTGGAGTCCATCGATGCCCGCCGGGACAACCTGGAGGAGTTCATGTCCCGCATGGAGTCGCGCATCCGGGAGCGGCTGCGGCAGTGGGACATCGAGTGCACCATCTACCACAGGATCAAGCACATCTACAGCATTTACCGGAAGATGTACACCCAGAACCTGCAATTAAACGAGATTTTCGATATCTGCGCCCTGCGGATCATCGTGGAGAACGTATCCGACTGCTACAACGTACTGGGCCAGGTGCACGATATGTTCAAGCCCGTGCCGGGGAAGTTCAAGGACTACATCTCCACCCCCAAGCCCAACGGCTATCAATCGCTCCAGACCACGGTGATCGGCACGGAGCCCATGCCCTTTGAGGTGCAGATCCGCACCTGGGAGATGCACCGCACCGCGGAGTACGGCGTAGCCGCCCATTGGAAGTACAAGTCCGGAAACGCAGGGCTCCGGGAGGGAGACGAGGAGGTCTTCGCCTGGGTCCGTCACCTGCTGGAGACCCAGCAGGAGACCGACGCGGACGACTTTTTCTCCGAGCTCAAGGTGGACATGTTCGCCGACGAGGTCTTTGTGTTCACCCCCCAGGGGGACGTGATCAGCATGCCCGCCGGGGCCACGCCCATCGACTTCGCCTACTCCATCCACTCCGCCGTGGGCAACCGCATGGTTGGGGCCAAGGTCAACGGGCGCATCGTGCCGTTTGACCACCAGCTCCAAAACGGGGACATCGTGGAGGTGCTGACCTCCAAGTCCGCCCCCGGCCCCAGCCGGGACTGGCTGAACATCGCCAAGAGCGGTTCGGCCCGCACCAAGATCAAGCAATGGCTCAAAAAGGAGCGGCGGGAGGAGAACATCCAACAGGGACGGGAGATGCTGGAGTCCGAGCTGCGCCGCCAGGGCATCACGCTCTCGGAGATCCAGTCCATGGGCGTGCTGCCCGAGGTGCTGAAGCATCTGTCCCTGCCGGACATCGAGGACCTGTATGCCGCCGTGGGCTACGGCGGTCTGTCCGCCGCCAAGACCGTGGGGCGCTTCCGGGAGGATCTGCTGAAGGCCCACAAGAACGCGGAGAGCGCGCGCACCGCCATCGACAAGATGAACGAGGCGGCCGAGCGGCGCAACAGCAAGGACGCGGGCCGGCAGAAGCCCATCCAGGGGGTCCTGATCGCCGGCCTGGACAACTGCCTGATCAAGTTCGCCCACTGCTGCACCCCCGTGGCAGGGGATGAGATCGTGGGCTTCATCACCCGGGGCAGCGGCGTTTCCATCCACCGGGCCGACTGCAAGAACCATGTGGAGAAAAAGGACGGCGGCGAGAACCGGGGCCGCTGGGTGGAGGCGTCGTGGACGCCGGGCTACGAGGGCAGCTACGTCACCGCCCTGCGCCTCAACTGCGCGGACCGCAACGCCCTGGTGATGGACATTGCCACGGTGCTCAACGCCCTGAACGCCAAGGTCCGCAGCTTTTCCGCCCGGGACCTGTCCGGCGGCAAGGCCGTGGCCAGCCTGACCCTCGAGGTCAAAAACCTGGGGGAGCTCCGGGCGATCATGGCCCGTCTGGCGGTGATCCCCAGCGTGAAAGAGGTCAGCCGGGTGAACGGGTGATGATAAAGCCTCCCCCCATGGGGGAAGGCAATGTCCCCTCATCCGGCGCTTCGCGCCACCTTCCCCCAGGGGGAAGGCAATCAAGAAAAGGATCTGATATTTATGCGCGCTGTGGTTTCCAGAGTCTCCTCCGCCTCCGTCGCCGTGGAGGGGCGGATTGTCGGGGAGATCGGAAAGGGATTTCTGGTGCTGCTGGGCATCCACCGGGAGGACACGCCCGCCCAGGCGGACAAGCTGGCGGACAGGCTCTGCGGCCTGCGGGTCTTTGCCGACGAAAATGGGAAGATGAACCGGAACCTGAAGGACGCCGGCGGGTCTGTGCTCATTGTCAGTCAGTTCACTCTGTACGCCGATACCCGCTCCCGCCGCCCCGGCTTCACCGAGGCCGCGCGTCCCGAGGCCGCCGTCCCCCTCTACGAACAGGTCGCCGCGCGGTGCAGGGAACGGGGCTTTGCCGTGGAGACCGGCGTCTTCGGCGCGGACATGGCGGTTTCCAGCGTCGGGGACGGGCCGGTGACGATTCTGCTGGAGGTATAAACGACATGCTCATCAAATGCTTTGCGCTGGGGTCCTATGAGACCAATTGCTACATCGTGACAGACGAAGCCAGTCTGGAGTGCGCCGTCATCGACCCCGGCGCGGAAGCCGGCGTCATTCTGGACTATCTGGAGTCGAACCGCCTGCAATGCAAGGCTGTGCTGCTGACCCACGGCCACTTTGACCACACCGGGGCCGTGGCGGATGTCCGGGCGGAGACCGGCGCGGCGCTGTGGATGCACCGGGCCGACGACGGCGTCACCATCGGCGGGGACTACTACCGCTATGACGCCCCGGCGGACGCGCATTTCTACGCCGAGGGGGACGTGGTGGCGGTGGGCGCGCTGCGCTTCGCCGTACTGGAGACGCCCGGCCACACCCCCGGCAGCGTCACGCTGCTGTGCTATGACTCCCCCGAGGGTGAAAAGGCGCTGTTCACCGGGGACACCCTGTTTCGGGATAGCTGCGGCAGGACGGACTTTCCCGGCAGCGACGGGCATGCCATGCTCCGCTCCCTGCGGCGTCTGGCGGAGCTGCCCGGGGACTATGAGGTCTACCCCGGCCACATGGACGCCACCACCCTGGACCGGGAGCGGCGGGTGAACTGGTCCGTGGAGGCCGCGCTGCGGAATTGAGTGAGCTGGGAGGTGGATGACCTCACCCTTGTTTTTATCCTTCCCCCTCTGGGGGAAGGTGGCTGCGCCGCAGGCGCAGACGGATGAGGGGCGTGGGAGTATCGCCGGAAGCCGGGAGGTGGATGGCCTCACCCACCACCGGCCCTGTGGGCCGGCGGTCCCCCCCTCCCCCTGATGGGGGAGGGAAAAAGAGGTAATACAATTGGAATTGGGGGAGTGATCCTGTTATGGCGAAAAAAGCGCTGATCGTGGAGGACGACGGCAACATCGCGGAGCTGCTGCGCCTCTATCTGGAAAAGGACGGGTTCGAGACCCGCCGGGCCGCGGACGGCGGCGAGGGCCTGGAGCTGTTCCGGGCGTTCTCGCCGGACGTGGTGCTGCTGGACATCATGCTGCCGGTCATGGACGGCTGGGCGGTGCTGCGGGAGATTCGCAAGCTCAGCTCCGCCGCGGTCATCATGCTGACGGCCAAGGGCGAGACCGGCGACAAGGTCAACGGCCTGGAGATGGGAGCGGACGACTACATCACCAAGCCCTTTGAGCCCAAGGAGCTGATCGCGCGCATCCACGCGGTGCTCCGCCGGGCCAATGAGGGCGGCGAGAAGCACGCCAACCGCCTGGAATACGACAAGCTGACCGTTGACCTGGACTCCTATGAGCTGATCGTGAACGGCAAAAAGGTGGACACGCCCCCCAAGGAGCTGGAGCTGCTGTTCCACCTGGCCGCCTCCCCCAACCGGGTTTTCACCCGGAACCAGCTCCTGGACGAGGTCTGGGGCTTCGACTACTTCGGGGACAGCCGCACGGTGGATGTCCACATCAAGCGCCTCCGGGAGAAGCTGGAGGGCGTCAGCGACAAGTGGAGCGTCAAGACCGTTTGGGGCGTGGGCTACAAGTTCGAGGCGGCGGAGGCATGAGCGCCGCCCTGTCCTGAGAGCACCGGAGGAGGACCATGCGCAGCTATTACTTCAAGAGCTTCCTTCTGGTGACCTTGCTGGTCATGCTGTCGTTTGTGATCCTGGGCGCCACGTTCATGACCATTGGCCGGAACTACATGATCCGGGAGCGGCAGGCCAGCATCGAGAGCAACGCCGTGGAGCTGTCGCGGCTGGCCTCCGCCTACGCCCAGGACGGCAGCCTGGAGGAGTGGGACTTCCGCATCTTTCTGACCGCCATCTCCCGCAGCACCGGGAATCACTGCTTTGCCACGGACAGCCGGGGCACGGTGGCCTCCTGCTCCGACGCGGACGTGAAGTGCCGGCACATCGGGCAAAGCGTGGGAGAGGGGGTGCTGTCGGTCCTGCGGCAAAAGGGCGGCTACAGCGGCATGAGCGATTTGGAGGGCTTCTACGCGGAAAAGCGCTATGTGGCGGCTCTGCCGGTGCAGACCCCGGACGGGACCGTAGGGGCGTATATCTTCACCTCCTCCGACCTCTCCGCCGTCATGCAGGTGTGGCGGAGCCTGCTCAACATCTTCCTGGTCACGGCCCTGAGCATCATGGCGGTGCTGCTGGTAATGTTTTTCATCTCCCTCCGGGTCCAGAGCCGGCCCGTCCGGGAGATGGCGGAGGCGGCGGTGAAATTCGCCCACGGGGACTTCTCCGCCCGGGTCAGCGCGGACGGCAGGGACGATGAGATCGGCGCGCTGGCCATGGCCTTTAACCGGATGGCGGAGTCTCTGGCCCGGTCGGAAAAGCGCCGCAGCGACTTTGTGGCCAACGTGGCCCACGAGCTGAAGACCCCCATGACCACCATCGCCGGCTTTGCCGACGGCATTCTGGACGGCACCATCCCCCGGGAGCAGGAGGCAAAGTATCTGCGCACCATCTCCGACGAGACGAAACGCTTAAACCGCCTGGTGCGGAGCATGCTGGACCTCAGCCGCATGGACAGCGCCGGGCAGGAGGAGCTGCGCCGCCGCAGCTTTGACGTTTCGGAGGTGCTGGCCCGGACGCTGCTGCTGTTCGAGGGCAAAATCAATGCCAAAAAGCTGGATGTGGACGCCCTGATCCCCGAGGACCCCATGCTGGTCCGCGGCGACGCCGATGCCATCACCCAGGTGATCTACAATCTGCTGGAAAACGCGGTGAAGTTTTCCGACCCCGGCAGCGTGCTGGGGGTCAGCCTGTTCAAAAAGGGCGAAAAGGCATACGTCTCCATTCGGAACCACGGGGACACCATCCCCGCCGAGGAGCTGTCCCTGATTTTCGACCGCTTCCACAAGACGGACCGCTCCCGCAGCGCAGACCGGGACGGCTACGGCCTGGGCCTGTACATCGTCAAGACCATCGTGAACAACCACGGGGAGGACATCACCGTCACCAGCCGGGACGGTATTACGGAATTTCTCTTCTCCCTGACCCTGAAATAACCCCGACCCCATCCCTCCCCCACAAGGGGGGGAGGGGGGACCGCGAAGCGGTGGGTGAGGCCCAAAATCAATATATTTCCGCTTTTTCCCTCCCCCACACGGGGGAGGGGGGACCGCGAAGCGGTGGGTGAGGCCATCTACCACCCATGTAAGATCATCAAAAACAGCCCAACGATTCCAGATGTGACCGCAACCGAAAGGGAGGAAGACCCTATGGACCCGAAAGCTGATTACAGCGGCTGGTACGACCAGTCCCTGCCCCGGCAGGCTGCGCCGGAGCCGCCCGCACCCGAAACTGCCGCGGACGCCGCAGCCTCCCGGCTGCCGGTTATCCTGCCCCCGCCCGAAAGCCCGCCGCGGACGCCGGTTTTGCCGCCGCCGCCCGCTCCGGAGCAGCCTTCCGGCCCGGAGCCGAAGCCCGAAAGCCCGCTGCGGACGCCGGTTTTGTCGCCGCCGCCCGCTCCGGAGCAGCCCTCCGGCCCGGAGCCGAAGCCCAAACGCCGCCGCACCGGCGCGGTGGCCGGGGG
>JAFTBW010000029.1 GCA_017455015.1 Oscillospiraceae bacterium
GATGCCGAGCTGCTCGCCGTTGTCGCCGATCAGACGAATCTCCGGCACGTTGATCTCCTCATTGACCAAATAATCCTGGTTTGCTATGTGAGAACACCTCCATCCAAAGAGAAAGCGCAGACGCACATGGCATCCGCGCAACGCAGTATGACCCCCGGTCAGGGGACCATCCCATGATTGACCGCGGCGCACTGTCGCGTGGCCGGGTGAGGACGGACGCCATCCGTTCCTGCTTTGTTTTGCTGGGATAGTTTATCAGACCCAGGGCTGGTTGTCAAGGGTTATTTTTGCAGGTTTTCTTGCATCTTCCGTCGCGCTGTCCCTGCGCAACTGTGACCGCTTCAACGACTGCTGAAAGATGAATGTGGGAGAAGGGAATCGAAGAATGGCACATGGATGATGTATCTTTGATCCGCTCCGCCTGCGTCTCGGAAAACAGCCGCGCGCCCGCCACCTCCTGCGCGATGTCGTCAAAGATCAGCGTCAGCACGCCCAGGCAATCGCGGTTTTCCGAAAATGTGAAGCCGAAGCCGCCGTTGACGGAGTCCTGGATGGAGATCACGGCACAGGTGTCCGTGCATTCCGGGCCCGCCTGTTCCCCGGCAGGGCAGCAATGACGCATGACATAGTCAAAGGCGTCGTATACATTTTTAACCAACAGTCGCTTCATCCCGCTCCCGCCTCTCCGGGCATCCCGCCGCACGGACGGCCTTGTTTCAGAACACATCCCACCTCACGCCGCCAGGGCATTGGCGTTGATCCGGTCGATGACGCTGAGGATTCCGGTCCACAGGCTCATATCCGTAAAGATCTCCGCGACGCTGCCCTGATCCTTGAACGGCGGCTCCCGCAAAACGCCCAGGTCCTTCATCAAACCGTTCTGCACGATGTACTCTACGATCTGGTTCACGAAGTAAATCTGTCTGCTGTCCAGCTTCGCGTCGTTCAGATACACGGAAAAAGCCTCTTTGGCAGCCCTCATGTCCATGCCGACGATCTCCCGCACGAATTCCCCCAGGGGCTTCTGACCGTATTCCTGCTCATACTCCTGCCTGGTGCCCAGTTCGCCCCACAGGATGTCTTCCAGGCTCTTTACGTCGGCGGCGGTCAGGGGCACGTTGCCTTTCAGCTTGGCGATCGCCGCCTGGTCCTGGTGCTGCCGGACATAGAACTCCGCCTTGGCCTTATAGTTTTTCAGGTCGTCGTTCTCCAGGTCGGAGCCTTTCCACGCTGTAGAGATGATCTCATCGTCAAAGTTGGTGTCATAGCGGAGCCTTGCGACGGGGATGTACTTGACCAGCGCCCGCAGCGCGGCGCGGATGTGCTCCAGCTCCGGGACTCCGGCGTGCTCCAGATAGTCCGTATGTAAAATCTGGTCCAGCAGTTCGGACTGTGCCGCGATCTCCGGGATGTTGGCAAGGCTGGCGATGCGTTTGGCTTTGTCCATCAGGTCGCCCCGCGCCCTGCCGCTCCCCTGCCCGGCCAGGCTGGCCAGTTCGAGGCCGTACAGTAGCGCGTCGAAGCGCAGGGCCTGCGGCTCGTCCGGCTCCGGGGCCAGGAGCGGTGCCAGCTCCTGCCCCATTTGCAGGGTGTTTTCATAGCTCAGGGCCTGATAGCTCTCCGGGGCGGAATACAGCTCCACATATTTCAGATGCTGCCGGACGGCGAAGTTTTCCCGGCTGAGCGCCCGCACCTTGCCCAGCATCTCCTCCACCAGCGTCTCCCGGAAGGCTTGCAGCTCCGGCGTCTGACAGGGCAGCTCCTGGAGCTTCCAGGCCAGCTGGGCTTTCAGGCGGAAGAGCGCCGCCTGAAGCACCGGCTGTTCGGCTGTGGCTTTGCCCCGGTTGATGCGGAAGAATTCAAAATTCCCGCAGAAATCGAAGATATAAAACTGCTGCTTGTCCGCCCCGTCCAGCAGACCGGGGCAGAGGCGCGTCCCGCGTCCGATCATCTGCCAGAACTTGGCCTTGCTCATGACCTTTTTGAAAAAGGCCAGGTTCAGCACCTCCGGCACGTCGATGCCGGTGTCCAGCATGTCCACGGAGATGGCGATCTGCGGCAGTTTTCCCGGCTCGGAGAATTCGTCAATGGCGCTCTGGGCATAGGCCAGATAGTTGTCGATGACCTTGGCGTAGCCGGGCAAATGCGGATACTCCCGCCCGAAGACCTCCAAAATCTTCTCCGCATGGGCGTGGCTTTTGGCAAAAATAATGGTTTTACCCAGCCTGCTGCCGTAGTCGATTTTCAGGCCGTGGGTCATGAGCAGGTCCAGAACCTTGCGGATCGTGTCCTCGTTGAAGATCCATTCGTTCAGGGCGGAGGAGGCAATGCGCTCCGGCAGCACGCCGGACTCGTCCCCGAAGGTGTCCTCATAGGCCCGCTTGTCCTCCTCGGAGAGTTCGTCGTAGACGATGCCCTGCTGGAGGAATTTCAGCGTGGTCTCCACCGAAACGAAGTCCACCAGAAAGCCGTCCTTCACCGCCTGGGCCAGCTCATAGCCATAGGTGGGCACGCCCTGCTCCAGCTCGAAGACCTCATATGTGTTTTTGTCGATCTCGTCCTTTGGCGTGGCGGTCAGGCCCACCAGCGGCGCGTCGAAATAGTTGAAAATGTCCTGGTACTTGTTATAGATGGACCGGTGCGCCTCATCGCAGATCACCAGGTCGAAGTGGCCACAGGTGAACAGCCGCCCCTCCTCGTCGGCGATGGTGTCGATGCCGTTGTACATGGTCTGATAGGTGGAAAAGACGCAGTGGGCGGAATAGTTGTCCTTTTCCTCCACCAGATTTGTGACGGAGAGATCGGGCAGGAGGTTCACAAAGCTGCGCTTGGCCTGGGTAACCAGAGAGTTCCGGTCGGCCAGAAACAGGATATTTTTGACCCAGCCGCGCTCCAGCAGCACCTTACAGAGGGCGATCACCGTGCGGGTCTTGCCGGAGCCGGTGGCCATGACTAACAGGGCCTTCCGGCGGTTTTTCCGGTCGAAGGCCTCACAGACA
>JAFTBW010000197.1 GCA_017455015.1 Oscillospiraceae bacterium
AACATCGGTCAGGTGCTGGAAGTGCACCTTGGCTACGCGGCCCAGGCGCTGGGCTGGAAGGTGGCCACCCCGATCTTCAACGGCGCCAACGAGAGCACCATCCACGAGACGCTGAAGCTGGCCAACCTCCGCGAGGACGGCAAGAGCGTCCTCTACGACGGACGCACCGGCGAGCGGTTCCACAACGACGTCACCGTCGGCTGGGTGTACTTCCTCAAGCTCCACCACCTCGTGGACGACAAGATGCACGCAAGGTCGACGGGTCCCTACTCCCTCGTCACGCAGCAGCCTCTGGGCGGCAAGGCCCAGTTCGGCGGCCAACGCTTCGGCGAGATGGAGGTCTGGGCGCTGGAGGCCTACGGCGCTGCTTACACGCTCCAGGAGATTCTGACCGTGAAGAGCGACGATGTGACAGGCCGCGTGCGCACCTATGAGAGCATTGTCAAGGGCCACAACATCCCGCAGCCCGGCGTGCCGGAGTCCTTCAAGGTTCTGGTCAAGGAGCTGCAGTCCCTGTGTCTGGACGTGCGTGTGCTGGACAGCGACGGTGGCGAGATCGAGCTCAAGGACGACGATGACGACGATTTCGTCCCCGGCTTCCAGGACGAGCCCGACGAGAAAGAGGAGTACAAGGCGGACGACAGCGAGATCGAGGCTGCCGGCTACGCCATCGAGGACGTGAACGATGCGATGGAAGACGACGGCTTCGGTGATTTTGACGACAGCGACGGTGACGAAGACGATATGGAGGTATGAGCAGATATGAGTTACACACCCTTTGACGCGATCAAGATCGGCATTGCCTCCCCGGACATGATCCGCACCTGGTCCAAGGGAGAGGTCAAAAAGCCGGAAACCATCAATTACCGTACGCTGAAGCCGGAGCGCGACGGCCTGTTCTGCGAACGGATTTTCGGACCCACCAAGGACTGGGAGTGCCACTGCGGAAAATATAAGAAGATCCGCTACAAGGGCAAAATCTGCGACCGCTGCGGCGTGGAGGTCACCAAGAGCAAGGTGCGCAGGGAGCGCATGGGCCACATCGAGCTGGCCGCACCGGTGAGCCACATTTGGTACTTCAAGGGCATCCCCAGCCGCATGGGACTGATTCTGGATCTGACCCCCCGTATTCTGGAGAAAGTGCTGTACTTCGGCAGCTATATCGTGACCGATCCCGGCTTCACCCCGCTGCAAAAGTGCCAGATCCTCTCCGAGAAAGAGTATCGGGACATGCGTGAGAAGTATGAGGACGACTTCGACGCCGGCATGGGCGCGGAGGCCATCAAGAAGCTTCTGTCGGACGTAGACTGCGAGCTTTTGGGCCAGCAGCTCCGGGAGGAACTGAAAACCGCCTCCGGGCAGAAGAAAGCCAAGATCGTCAAGCGCCTGGAGTG
This sequence comes from Oscillospiraceae bacterium, assembly GCA_017455015.1. Lineage (GTDB taxonomy): Bacteria > Bacillota > Clostridia > Oscillospirales > Oscillospiraceae > RGIG7114. The sequence goes on from JAFTBW010000197.1 coordinate 1,395, forward strand.
CGTGGACGCTTTCACCCTTAGCGGCAACAAGCCGGAGTGGATGGTCATCGACGTGCTGCCGGTGATCCCCCCGGAGATCCGGCCCATGGTACAGTTGGACGGCGGACGCTTCGCCACCAGCGACTTGAACGACCTGTACCGCCGGGTCATCAACCGCAACAACCGCCTGAAACGCCTGATGCAGCTTTCTGCGCCGGACATCATCGTCCGCAATGAGAAGCGGATGCTCCAGGAGGCCGTGGACGCCCTGATCGACAACGGCCGCCGGGGCAGGGCGGTCACCGGAGCCAACTCCCGGGCGCTGAAATCCCTCAGTGACATGCTCAAGGGCAAACAGGGCCGCTTCCGCCAGAACCTGCTGGGCAAGCGCGTGGACTACTCCGGCCGGAGCGTCATCGTCGTCGGCCCGGAGCTGAAGCTGTACCAGTGCGGCGTGCCCAAGGAGATGGCCATCGAGCTGTTCCGGCCCTTCGTCATGAAAAAGCTGGTGGAGGACGCGGTCGCCAACAACATCAAGTCCGCCAAAAAGATGGTGGATAAGCAGAAGACCGAGGTCTGGGACGCCCTGGACGTGGTCATCAAGGAGCACCCCGTGCTGCTCAACCGCGCGCCCACCCTGCACCGCCTGGGCATTCAGGCCTTTGAGCCGGTTCTGGTCGAGGGCAGAGCTCTGAAGCTGCACCCCCTTTGCTGCACCGCGTTCAACGCCGACTTCGACGGAGACCAGATGGCCATCCACGTCCCTCTGAGCGCGGAGGCCCAGGCCGAGGCCCGGCTGCTCATGCTCTCTGCCAACAATCTGCTGCGGCCCCAGGACGGCAGCCCCGTCACGGTCCCCACACAGGACATGGTGCTGGGAAGCTACTACCTGACCTATGTTCGCATGGGCAAGGCCGAAAAGGGCGCGGAGACCGTCTACGTTTCCGACGCCGGGGAGACTGAACTTCCCGTCGGCGAGGTGGTGGACGCGGACGATTTTCTGGCCGCCAACGCCAGAGCCAAGGCGGTGGGAAAACGCCAGGCCACCTATAAGCCCGTCCACGCCTATTCCACCGTCAACGAGGCCATCATGGCCTATAACGACGGCATTGTCGGTCTCCACGCGCCGATTCTGGTCCGGGTCACCAAAACCTTTGACGGCGTTCCCGAGTCCCGGGTCATCGAGGCCACCGTGGGTCGCATCCTCTACAACGAGCCCATTCCCCAGGACCTGGGCTTTGTGGACCGCTCCGACCCGGAGGCCCGCTTCGACTACGAGGTGGGCGGCGGCCACAGCTCCATCGGCAAGGTGGGGAAGAAGCAACTGGGCAAGATCATCGACCGCTGCATCGACAAATACGGCTTCACCATTGCCACCGAGGTGCTGGACAACGTAAAAGCCTTGGGTTACAAGTATTCCACCATCGGCGCGATCACCATCTCCATCGCGGACATGACGGTTCCCGAGGCCAAGTACACCATGATCCGGGAGACCGAGCAGAAGGTCCAGAACATTGAAAAGCTCTATCATCGGGGCAAGATGACCGACGACGAGCGCTACCGCCTGACCATCTCCGAGTGGGAGGCCACCACCAAGCGCGTCACCGACGCCCTGCAGGACTCTCTGGACGAGTGGAACCCCATCTACATGATGGCGGACTCCGGCGCCCGCGGCTCCATGGCACAGATCCGGCAGCTCGCCGGTATGCGCGGCCTGATCGCCAACACCTCCGGAAAAACCATCGAAATTCCCATCAAGGCCAACTACCGCGAGGGCCTGAGCGTTCTGGAATATTTCGTATCCAGCCGCGGCGCGCGCAAGGGTCTGACCGACACCGCCCTGCGTACCGCCGACTCCGGGTATCTGACCCGCCGTCTCGTGGATGTCTCTCAGGATGTCATTATCCGGGAAAAAGACTGCGGCACCACCGACGGCATTTGGGCCACCACGGTCTTTGACAAGGGCCAGGTGGTGCAAAGCTACGGTGAGAGCATCCACGGCCGCTTCCCGGTCCACGACATCGTGGACGAGAGCACCGGAGAGCTGCTGTTCTCCGCCGACCAGATGCTCGTCAAGGGGGACGAAAAGGTTCTGGAGGCCCACGGCATGAACCGGGTCCGGGTGCGCAGCGTATTAAGCTGCAACGCCTCCAGCGGCGTGTGCGCCAAGTGCTACGGCATGAACCTTGCCACCGGCAAGTTCGTGAACGCCGGCGAGGCTGTCGGCGTCATCGCCGCCCAGAGTATCGGCGAGCCCGGAACCCAGCTCACCATGCGCACGTTCCACACTGGCGGCGTGGCTGGCGACGACATCACCCAGGGCCTTCCCCGTGTTGAGGAGCTGTTTGAGGCCCGCAAGCCCAAGAAGATGGCCGTGCTGGCCGAGATCAGCGGCACCGTCACCGTGGAGGAGACCAAGCGGGCTGCCATCGCGGCGGTCACTGTGGTCAGCGACGGCAGCGACGAGACCAGGGTCTATCAGATCCCCTATTCCGCCGGTATTCTCGTCCAAAGCGGCGACCATGTGGATATGGGTCAGGAGCTGTCCACCGGTGCGCTCAGCCCCCATGACATCCTGCGCATCCGCGGCGTGGACGACGACCAGTTCGGACGTCCCGGCGTGCGCACCTATCTGATCCAGGAGGTCCTGAAGGTCTACCGCCAGCAGGGCGTGGACATCAACGACAAGCACATCGAGGTCATTGTCCGGCAGATGATGCGCAAGGTCCGGGTGGACGATCCCGGCGATACGAACCTGCTCTCCGGCGCGACGGTGGACCGCTACGAGTTCCACGCCGCCAACGCCGCCGTGCAGGCCCGGATCGACGCGGGCGAGAAGAATGAGGAGGGCGAGGCTCTTCGCCTTGCCACCTACGAGCAGATCCTCCTGGGCATCACCAAGGCGTCCCTCGCCACGGACAGTTGGATGTCCGCCGCCTCTTTCCAGGAGACGACAAAGGTCCTGACCGACGCCGCCATCAAGGGCAAGGTGGACCGTCTGGTGGGCCTCAAGGAGAACGTGATCATCGGCAAGCTGATCCCCGCCGGCAGCGGTCTGGAGCTGTACCGGGATGTGGAGATCAACATGGACGAAAACATCGACGCGTCCAGCGCGGACTATGTGGACCTCTCTGTGCTGGTGGGCAGAAGCAACGCCCTGTAACCCATGAACAGAAACACGATCTATATCACTGCGGCTCTGATCGTGGTCCTGCTTGCCGCGGTTGTCAGTGTCATGATCTTCACCCGGGGCGGGGAACCGGAGCCGGAGCCCACGGCGACGCCCACGATCCATTCCCCGGTCCCGGAGTTCACGCCGGTTCCGGTGTCCACGCCTACGGACACCCCGGAGCCGACGGAGCTGCCCGATTTTACCCCTGCGCCCACGGCGACGCCCACGCAAATGCCTCCCGTGACACCCTCGCCGACGCCTGCGCCCACGCCATCACCGACGCCGACGCCGACGCCTGTCCCCACGCTGCCCCCGGTGCTGGCTGATGCTTCCGGCAGCTTCCGCTCCGACACCGGCACGGAGCTGAACCTCCGGGTGGACTGGAAGCTCTATTCCGAGGGCGGCGAGCAAAAGCTGCGTGTGGAGCTGTACGCCCTCAGCTACAGCCTGTACACCGCTCCGCTGATGGGCGCCCTGACGCTGAATGTGGACGGCAGGACCTATACGGCTGACAGCCCGGCCATTGCCTACGACGGAAATGGTCAGGTCAGCACGCACCTGGGCACTTTCTCGGTGGACGCTCCCGCAGGCGCTGCCGGCGTGACCGTCACCTGGCACTATGGCGGCAGCTACAGCGGCGTCGCCCTGGAGGACATCACTGCCTCCGGGACTGTCTCGCCGTATGGTACGCCGTCCGCCGGGCTTTTGGGTTAGACGCCTGCAAACCGGCAGACAGTGCAACGTCTTAAAATAATCGCCCGGCGGTCTTGTTTTCCGTCGGGCGATTCGTTATAATGCTGGATAGAAAAGCATTGGCGGCTGGCGCGGGGAGGGATGCGCGTGGAAAGCGAACGGATCACCCTGAACGGCGGGGTTTCGAGCCATCTGGGATACCGCCGAGGCAACAACGAGGACAATTTTCTGATGCAGGGCCAGATCAACGACAACTCTGTGCCTGTTCTGGAGCTGGCGATGGAACTGCGCCCCACGCTTTATCAGTGGCACTGCTTTGCCGTTTTTGACGGCATGGGCGGGGGAGAGCGGGGAGAGATCGCCTCCTGGCTGGCGGCGGAAGCCTTTCAGCAGCTCAGTGCCTCCGGTCCTTTGGCGCAGGTGGATGTGGATTTGCTGGCGGAGACCGGCTTTTGGGACGCCAACCGGCGGATCATTCTCCGGGAGGACCCGGATATGTACGGGACCACGGGCACGGCTGTCTTTACGGACGGGGAGTGGTTCCGCGTCTATCACCTGGGAGACAGCAGGGCCTATCTCTTTCGGATGGGCGCGCTCTATCAGCTCACGGAGGATCAGACCCTGGCGAATGTGAAGATACAGGCGGGCATCTACGCCGCGAACGATCCGCAGGCCGTCAGGGACAGCCATCGCCTGACCCAGTACATCGGCTGCGACCCCACCATGAAGGCGGTAAAGCCCCTGGAGAGCCGGTGGATGCGCCTGCTGCGGGGGGACCGTCTGCTGCTCTGCTCGGACGGACTGTACGATATGTGTTCAGACCGGGAGATTCGGGAGTGCATGGCCCTTTGTCCCGAGCCCGTCACAGCCTCCTGGAAGCTCGTGGAGATGGCCCTGAAAAACGGCGGCGTGGACAACATCACCTGTCTGGTTGCCGGACGGGACGTCTGATGATACTGATACAAGATATAAGACCCCGGCGGAGTTTTTCCGCCTGGGTCTTGGCATCATCCGCCCAGAAGACACTGGTCAAAGGCGAAGAGCGCCTCGTTGATTTCAAATACGTTGTAATTGCGCTTTTGGATGAAATACTCCACAATCAGGTCGAAGCGGCTGCTGTGGGACAGGGCGAACCCCGCTTTCATCAGCATGTCCCGCGTCTCCTCCAGCGGCAGCTCCAGGGCGATGGCAAAGGCGAGCACCGTGGGCTTGCTGGGCCGGTATGCCGGATCGCTGCGAATCTTGGAAAAGAGCTTGCGGTCTATGTTGGCTTTCTTGTAGCACTGCGCGTCCGTCATGCCCGCCTCGTCGATCTTGCGCAGGAGCATCTGGGAAAAGCTCTCGTCGATCTGTTCCAGATATGCTTTCAGCGGCAGCTCCGCCATAGACGGCACGGCAGGAGCAAACGGGGGACAGGCGGCTGCGGGGGAGGGGATGGCTTCGGCAGCGGGAACGGACTCCTTTCTCCGAAACAGCCCTCCCATCGTTTTACGGAGCTTTTTCTGTTTCTCCGGCCGGGCTTTCGGGGCGGGGACGGCAGTTTCTGCCTCTTCCGGCAACAGGGCAGCTTCCTCCCGATCATCCGCCTCTTGCAGCATGTGCATGGCAGCGGAGGCGTATCGGGCGGAGCGAAGCTGTTCCAGGCGCAGGTCCGTGTGGGCGTCGGCGTAGTTGTCATCGATGAAGCTGCTGATGTCGGCAAACAGCTTGCTCCCGATCTGATAATCCTGCCGTCCGAAGATCACCAGATACACCAGCATTTCGTTCTCCGTGAGAAACGCGCTGATGGTGTCCACCGCCACCCGCAGAGCCTGGTCCTTGGGATAGCCGTAAGCCCCGGCAGAGATCAGGGGAAAGGCCACGCTCTCACAGCCGTGGGCTTTTGCCAGTTCCAGAGAATTCCGGTAGCAGGAGATGAGCTTTTCCCGCTCGCCGTATCCCCCGCCGTGCCATACGGGGCCGACGGTGTGGATTACATAGTTGCAGGGCAGCCGGTAGCCGCCGGTGAGCTTTGCCTCCCCGGTGCGGCAGCCGCCCAAGCCGCGGCACTCCCGCAGCAGCTCCGGTCCGGCTGCACGGTGGATCGCTCCGTCCACGCCTCCGCCTCCCAAAAGGGTCTCATTGGCGGCGTTGACGATGGCGTCGCAGTTTACCCTTGTGATGTCCTGCCGGATGATTTGCAGCGGCATGGCGTACTCCCCCCATCTCTTTTTTCCAGTATAACGCATTATTACCAAAAGCGCAAGATGGGACCCCGGAAAGAATCCCATCCCGCGTCTTTTGTTACCGGCTGCATTTCCGGCTCTGAAAATCCTCGTCGATGTTTTTGGACCAGCTTGCCGCCAGCGGCATAGAGCGGCGCACCTGGCTCACCGCGTTGCAAACGGTCTCATAGACGACCTCGGTGCCTCTCCGGTCCGCGTGATAGTTCACGGCCCGATCCGGGCGGACGCCCAGCCGGCCGGCGGTCTCTACCGCGTCGATGTTGGCAGCCACGAACAAAAACTCCCAGCCGCACTTTTTCTCCTGTTTGGTGATGCGCCGTTTCACTTCCTCTGCGGTGTACCGGCGGCTGGCGTTCTCCATGCCGTCCGTGGTGATGACGAAGATCGTGTGCTCCGGCACGTCCTCCTTTCGGGCGTATTTGTGAATGTTTCCGATGTGGCGGATGGCGCCGCCCAAGGCATCCAGCAGAGCGGTGCAGCCCCGAACAGAGTAGTCCGCTTCCGTCATTGGCTTTACATCCTGCAAGGGTACCCGGTCGTGCAGCACCTCGCACTCGTTGTCAAAGAGGACGGTGGAGACGTAGCAGGTGCCCGGCTGCTTCTTCTGCTTTTCCACAAAGGCGTTGAAGCCGCCGATGGTGTCGCTTTCCAGTCCCGCCATGGAGCCGCTGCGGTCAAGAATGAATACCAGTTCCGTGATGTCGTTTTTCATGATGAAAACCTCCTGTACTGTTGTTTTTTGTGATGGAAACAGTATAGGAGGTTTTCTCTTGGGATTGGTCGCACGCAAAGCGACAAATTCAATTCTTTTCCAAAAACGCCGGGATCGCGTTCCCGTCTGCATAGCCCTTTTCGTAGAGCTGCCGGAGGGCGTCCCTGTCTCTGGTCAGCGTGTCCACTCCGCAGGTGTCGTCCGGCGCGACGATCAGCACCGCGCCTTGCTTTTCCAGCTCCATGGCCTTTGCCACACAGCTATTGTAGACTCTGGCGCGGCGGCAGAGCTTTTCCGCGGACCGGGGCCAGCGGGAACGGATTCCGGCGGCCAGTCTGCGGTCCCGTTCCGAGGTGCGAAGCGTGAGCTTTGGCTTGGTCAGCACCAGGACAACACGGTCACAGCCCAGGGCAAATGCCTTTTCCAGGGGGATGGGATCGCTCAACGCACCGTCAAAGCAGGGGATTCCATCCACCTCCCAGGGGTGGCAGACGGTAGGGATGGCGGAGGAGGCCTTGAAAATGCTGGTGTCCTCGGGGCTGACGCGGTCTTTCCCGAAATAGTAGGGCATCCCGGTCTTCGCGTCCGTGGCCACGGCATAGAACTCTGTGGGATTGCTGTGAAAGGCGTCGAAATCAAGAGGGTACTCGCCGTCCGGCGCGCTCAGCGTGGTATAGACATAATCCAGGTCGATCAAGGTCCGCTTTTTGAGGTAGTTCCCGACGCTCATGTACTCCTTGCGGAACGCGTACTCGGTGTAATAGACGTAGTTCCTGCCCCGCTGCCCCGCCAGGAAAGAGGCCAGATTGGCGCTGCCCGCAGAGACGCCGATGGCAAGCTCGAAGCGCGTTCCCAAATCCATGCAGCGGTCCAGCACCCCGGTGGCGTAGATGCCCCGCAGGCCGCCTCCGACGTCAATGATTCCGGTTCTCATGTCGCATCCCCGCTTTCATCCCGATCATTCTGCTTCGTCATCTTTGTGGCTGCTGCCCGCAGCATCAGCCGTTTCGGCCCCACTTTTTCAAAACTGACCTCCACCAGAAAATCCCCGCCCATGGGCGTCATGGCGGTGATGACGCCGGGACCGAAGGAGATGTGCTCCACCCGGTCCTTCACACGGAAATCCGGCGCCGGCCCCTGACCGGAGGACGGGGTCAGAATGGGACGGATGGGCTCCCTGCCGGCGCTCCTGGAGGCGGACAGGGGGGAGCGGCTCTGTGGCGCGCCCTCGCTCCGCTGCCCAGAGAAAGGGCTTGCTGTTCGATCTGTACGGAGGTGTTCCGGCGGGATCTCCTCCACAAAGCGGGATACCCGGTTGGAGGAGGTGCGTCCGAACAGCATCCTCTGGCGCGCGCAGGTGATCCAGAGCTTTCGCATGGCGCGGGTGATGGCCACATAGGCCAGCCGCCGCTCTTCCTCCATCTCCTCCGGATCGCCGACGGCACGCAGGCCGGGGAAGATGCCCTCCTCCGCGCCCACAAGGAACACGGTGGGAAATTCCAGCCCCTTTGCGGAGTGGATGGTCATCATGACTACGGCGTCCGCGCCGGATTCCAGGTTGTCCAGGTCCGTGTACAGCGCCACCTGGTCCAGAAACCCGTGCAGGCTGCCGTCTCCGGTCTCCTTGATAAAGCTCAAAATGTTGCTCTTGAGCTCTCCGATGTTTTCAATGCGGGAGATGTTTTCCTGGGTGTTTTTCTCCCGCAGGGCGGCCAGATAACCGCTGCGCTCCGTCACGGCGTCGTAGAGCGTGTCCAGAGGTTCTTGCTCCGACAGACTGCGCAGCTCGTCCATCAGGATCGTAAACTGCCGCATACGCGATGCTGAGCGCTGCAGCTCCGGGTAGTCCCCGGCATTTTGCAGCACGCGGTAGAGGGGCATACCGTTTTCCTGGGCGATGGCAACGGCTTTTTCCAGACTGTTCGCGCCAATGCCCCGGGGCGGAGTGTTGACAATGCGCAGCAGCCGCAGATCATCCGCCGGGTTTGCCAGGACGCAGAGATAGCTGAGCATGTCCTTGACCTCGGCCCGGTCAAAGAACTTCATGCCGCCGTAGACCCGGTAGGGGATGCCGCTGCGCTTGAATGCGTATTCCAGTTGGTTTGACTGGGCGTTCATGCGGTAGAGCACCGCGTGGTCCCCCCAGGGTACTCCCTTGGCGAAGTCTTCCAAAATACAGTCGGCCACAAACTGGGCCTCCTCATGCTCGTTGGATGCGATGTGCAGCGCGGGCTGTTCCCCGTCGCCCTGTTCCGTCCAGAGACGCTTGCGCTTGCGTTTGCTGTTGTTGCGGATCACGCCGTTGGCAGCCTCCAGGATGTGGGCGGTGGAGCGGTAATTTCGTTCCAGCCGGATGGTCCGCGCCCCCTGGAAGCGGGACTCGAACTCCAGAATGTTCCGGATCGTAGCTCCCCGGAACTTGTAGATGCTCTGGTCATCGTCTCCCACCACGCAGATGTTCTCATGGCCTCCGGCCAGGGTGCTTGCCAGGAGGTATTGGAGATTGTTGGTGTCCTGGTACTCGTCCACCAGCACATGGCGAAAGCGCCGCTGGTAGTAGCTCCGGACGTCCTCATAGTCCTCCAAAAGCGTGACGGTGTTGCTGATCAGGTCGTCAAAATCCATGGCGTCGGCTTCCCGGAGCTGTCGCTGGTACTCCTTGTAGACCCCTGCAATGTGCTTCTGCCGGGGATCGTAAGCTTTGGCGGCGGCCTGGGCAAAGGTCTCCGGGTCCTGCCGGGCGTCTTTGGCCGAGGAGATTACCGACAGCACGTAGCGATAGGGAAACATCTTCTCGTCCAGGTCCTTTTCTTTCAGGATGCGCTTCATCAGGCTCTGGCTGTCCCCGGTGTCGTAGATCGTAAAGGACCGGGAATAGCCCAGCCGCTCCGCCTCCCGGCGCAGAATACGCACGCAGGCGGAGTGAAAGGTCTGGGCCCAGACGTCGTCCGAGGCAGGTCCCAGCGCCTGTTCCAGGCGGCTTCTCAGCTCGTCCGCCGCTTTGTTGGTAAAGGTGATGGCGAGGATGCGCCAGGGCTCCACGGGGTCCACCGCAGCAAGCCGGGCTGCTTCCTCGGAGGGGCCTGCCTGCATAACGGCGATGTCCTCCTCCGTGGCGGTATCGGGTACATAATCGCTCTCGGCGGCGCTGCCGTAGCGGATCAAATTGACAATGCGGTTGATAAGCACCGTGGTCTTGCCGCTGCCGGCTCCGGCCAGCAGCAGCAACGGTCCCTCGACGGTCATTACCGCCTCCAGTTGTTCCGGATTTAAAAAGCCGAAGTCCCGGCGGATGAGCTCCCGCCGGGCTTGTATGTATCTGTGTCGAAATGTCTCAGTCATAGGTAAGCTCCCGCTTCGTGTCTGTCATATGTCTGTTTCCGCCGGCAGCTGCGGTCCGCGGTTCAGGGATTTTTTTCCGCACTGCATACACTTGATGTTGAAGATGCCTTTCAGGTCTCCACCGCAGTAGAGACACTTTCCATCCCGCTTCCACTGTTCCCGTTTTTTCCGAAGCTGTTCCTCCTGCACCGCGCGGACGCCCTCCTCTGTGCTCTCCCGCCACCAGCGGGTGCCGATGAAAGGCTGTTCAAAGCGCTCCCCCGCAAAGTGGAGATCAGAGATTCTGGGACACTCGTTGAACGCGCTGTTGGTGACGGTCTGGCCGTTGTCGTCACAGACGTAGCAGGAGATCGTTTTGACGCTCTTGGGAATAAAAATGCTGGTCAGCGCCCGGCAGCCCTGAAAGGCGTTTTCGCCGATTCGCTCAACTCCCTCGGAGATGCGCACGGTTTTCAGGGAAAAACAGCAGTAAAACGCGGCTTCCAGATCTTTCACGCTGCCGGGTATGGTCACGTCGCGCAGCTTGTGGCACATGTAAAAGGCGCGCCAGCCGATTTTTGATACGCTCTCGGGAATCAGCACAGAGGAGACGGGGCTGTGGGCGAAAGCCATCTCTCCAATCACCCGGACCTGTTCCGGAATGACCACGTCGCCGCCCGGTCCGGCGTATTTGATCAGAACGCTGCCGCGCACATAAAAATCCCGATCCTCGAAACGCTCCGGCGCAGGCTTTCTGGCGGGGGAGGCAGCCGGCGTCTGAGACGAATATGATTTGTTGAACAGCAAGAACGCCTCTTTTACGGCAAAGCTCGCTCCGCAGGATTTGCATTTCTCCTGCGCATTGTCCGAGTCCGCCTCCTGCAATGCGCCGCAGGACGTGCATTTCACAGGCACCAATGGCATATCCGTCCACCTCCCTTTGCCGCAATTTGCTTTATTGTACCATTTCCTGTCTTTTCTGTCAATTCCATCCGAAAAAAACAGCAAGGGCGGTCCATGTTCAAGAGTGGGGCAATCTCCTGTTGCCTCGCCTCAGTTCGCATCCGCAGGCGCGGGCTTTTTTCGATCCGTTTTTGACGGAAACCGCGTTCTCGTCACAAATACGCTGCGCGGAGCGTGTGCGCTTTTCTGTTGAGCGCCCGCTCCGCGCAGCCTTCTGCGTTCAGACGCCACCGGCATCTGAACAGCTACTCCGGGCAATCTCGCCGTGGAGCCAATCAAGGGCGTCCCGGAGCCCCCCCAGAGCGTCGATCAGTCCGCACTCCACTGCCTCCCGGCCGGTCAGCACAGTACCCAGGTCCGTGGCAAGCGCATCTGTGGCGAGCATGTAGCCCATGAGTTTTTCCCTCCCGATTCGGGAGTGGGAGGTGATAAAACCCGCCACCCGGTCCTGCATCTGTTCCAGATAGCGGTAGGTCTGCGGCGCACCGATGACCACCCCCGTCAGGCGCACCGGATGGATGGTAACTGCCGCGGAGGGAGCGATAAAGGAGCGGTCTGCGGCGACGGCCAGAGGGACGCCGATGGAGTGTCCGCCCCCCAGGATCAGAGAGGCGGTGGGCTTGTTCATTCCCGCAATCAGCTCTGCGATACCCAGTCCGGCGTCCACGTCTCCGCCCACTGTATTCACCAGCAGCAACAGCCCGCGGATATCCGGAGATTCCTCCACGGCTGCCAGCAGCGGCATGATGTGCTCATACTTGGTGCTTTTCGTGTCCTCCGGCAGAAGCTGGTGTCCCTCGATCTGTCCGATCAGGGTGACGCAGTGAATTTCACCGGTTCCCTGCGCGCTCACTGTGCTGTTCAGATGCTCTTGATCCTCCATAAGCCGTTCCTTTCAGGTCTTTTTTTATAGTTTCTGCATATTCCGGCGGCTTATACGGATGAATTCTGTTTCCTTTATGCATTGACTTTTCCTTTTCGCATATTTATACTAATAAATGAAAGCGTATCTATTTTTCAAACCATCCTAAAACAGAAAGCAGGGATCTCTTGACTTCCAAGGTGTTTGAGTTTATTGACCGGGAGAAAGCCCGGCAGGACAAGAACGTGGAGCTGATCGCCAGCGAGAACTTTGTCAGCGAAAACGTGATGCGGGCCGTTGGCTCCTGCCTGACCAACAAGTACTCGGAGGGCTATCCCGTGGTGCGGGAGAGCGGAAACAAGGGCAGATACTATGGCGGCTGCGAGATCGTCAACGAGCTGGAGGAGTACTGCTGCTTCCTCTGGAAACGGGTTTTTGATACGGACTATCATGTGAACGTGCAGCCCCACTCCGGGTCCTCCGCCAATCTCGGCGCTTATATGAGTGTGCTGAAGCTCGGGGACACCATCCTGGCCATGGACCTGAACAACGGCGGCCACCTGACCCACGGCTCCGCCGTGAACTTCAGCGGCAAGCTGTTTGATATGAAATTTTATAATGTCAACGCCCAGGGCTATATCGACATGGAGGACGTGCGCCGCAGGGCGCTGGAATACCGTCCAAAGCTGATTCTGGCCGGGGCCTCCGCCTATTCCCGCATCATTGATTTCGCCGCGTTCTCTGCAATCGCCAAAGAGGTCGGCGCGTATTTCATGGTGGATATGGCCCACATTGCCGGACTCGTTGCGGCGGGGGACCATCCCAGTCCGTTCGGTCTGGCGGACATCATCACCACCACCACTCATAAGACCCTCCGCGGGGCCAGAGGCGGGATGATTTTCTGCCGTCCGGAGCTGGCGAAAAAAGTGGACAGCGCCGTGTTCCCCGGGACACAGGGCGGACCGCTGCAGCATGTGATCGCGGGCAAGGCCGTCTGCGCCGAGGAGGCGCTGACCCCGGAGTATAAGGAGTATATCCACCAGGTCGTGAAAAACTGCAAAGCCATGTGCGATGAGTTTTTGCGCATGGGCTACGATGTGGTCACCGGCGGCACGGACAACCACCTGTTCCTGCTGGATCTGACCGCAACCGGCCTGACCGGAAAAGCGGTGCAGGATGAGCTGGATAAACACGGCATCACTCTCAATAAGAACTGCGTACCAAACGAGACCCGCTCCCCGCAGCAGACCTCCGGCGTCCGAATCGGCACCGCGGCCATGACTACCAAGGGCTGGAAAGAGGCCGATTTTGTCCGCGTGGCCGGAAAAATCGACAGCATCATTCAGGAGATGCGGCGCTCCGCCGGCGCATGAGCAAAAAAGCAGAGAAAAACATTTTTCCCCCGGCAGGATTGCCGGGGGATTTTTCTTGTGTATGGAAAAAGCGCGGGAGCCAGTTGTCACCAGCTCCCGTAAAAAATCATTCAGCTTGTTCAAATGAGGCAGGACTTACTCCTCCGGGTCCGCAGTGGGAGCGATGCCGGTGCTCTGACCGGTCTCGGAGACCTCATAGACCAGGGCGTCCTCTCTCGGACGGACAGGAGCTACCTCTTCCTCCTCGGGTTCCTCCTCGTCGAAGCGGGGCTTGCTGTTCCTCGGAGCGGGCTCGCTGAGGGCGCGGATGCTGAGAGAGACCTTGTGCTTCTCCTCATCCACGGCGGTAATGCGCACATTGACCTCGTCGCCCACGGTCAGGACCTCATCGGGCTTGCCGATGCGGCGGTTGGCAATCTGGGAGATGTGGATCAGACCGTCCACGCCGGGAACGACCTCGGCAAACGCGCCGAACGTCATGAGCTTGACCACGCGGACCGTGGCGATGTCGCCCACGGAATACTTGGCCATAAACTGCTCCCAGGGGTTCTCGTTCGGGTCCTTGTAGCCCAGGGAGATCTTGCGGGTCTCCCGGTCGAAGTTGATGACATAGACGTCGATCTCGTCGCCCACGGAGACGACCTCAGAGGGCTTGTTGATCCGTTTCCAGCTCAGCTCGGAGACGTGTACCATGCCGTCCACGCCGCCGATGTCCACGAACGCGCCGTAGCTGGTCAGGCTCTTCACCACACCGTGATACCGTTTGCCGACCTCGATCTCTTCCCAGATCTTGGCGATGTTGGCGCGGCGGGCCTTCGCAGCAACCAGACGGATGGAGCCCACGATGCGCCGGCGGGCCTTGTTGACCTCGGTGATGTAGAGCTGAACCTTCTGCTTCAGCAGCTGGCTCATCTCCGCGTCGCGGGGAAGACCGGACTGGGAGGCGGGGACAAAGACGCGCAGGCCCTTGACCTTTACCACGATACCGCCCTTGTTCTCCTCAGTGACAACACCCTCCACCAGCGTTTCGTTCTCGCAGGCGGCCTCGATGTCGTCCCAGTTCTTGACGGCGTCCAGGCGCTTCTTGGAGAGCATCACAGTGCCCTCCACGTCGTTGACGCGGACCACGGTGGCGTCCACCGTGTCGCCCACATGGATCAGATCCTCCACGCGGGAGCCGTTCTCATCCTCGAACTCCTCCACCGGGATATAGCCGGAGTGCTTGGTGCCCAGGTCCACCGTGACTTCGGTAGGGGTGATGGCGGCGACCACGCCCTTGACCACATCACCGTTATATATGGTCTTGATGGAATCCTCCAGCATTTCCTCAAAGCTCTTCTCTGTCTCCGGCGCTTCCGAGGGCTGTGTGACGGGAGCAGCAGTCTCCTCCACGGGCGCGGTGGCCTCAGTTTCCATCGTTTCTTTCAGTTCGTCCATCTTTCGTTTTACCTCCTTCATAATCCGCGCGGGCACACTGGCCCCCGCAGTGACGCCTACGGTGTCATACGCCGCAAGGGCGGCTGCATCCAGCTCAGCGGCGTTTTCCACAAACGCCACGTTGCCGCATATCTCTGTACACAGCTCTGCCAGATGCCGGCTGTTGGCGCTGTGCCTCCCGCCGATCACCACCATGGCGTCGCAATGCCGTGACAGCTCCAGTGCCTCGGATTGACGTACTTGCGTAGCAAAACATATTGTATCAAATATTTCGCAGTTTGTACACCTTTTTTTTACGATATTTTCAGAATATTCAAAATTCTTTTCTGTCTGAGTGGTTTGAAAGACCAAAATCGCGCCGTTTTCCCATTTTTTCGGCGAATTGTCCAACAGACTGTCCAACGCGTCAACGTCGCTCACGACAATGCCGCCGGGACACCAGCCCAGAATGCCCCGCACCTCCGGATGGTCCCTGTCTCCGAATACGATGAGCTGCCGGTCCTCCTCCGATGCCTTGCGTGCGATGGCATGGATGTGCTTGACCTTTCCGCAGGTGGTGTCGATCACGGTGCAGCCCTTACGCTCCAGGGCGCTGTATACCTCCCTGCCCTCGCCGTGGGCACGGAGCAGCACCACAGCCCCGTCGGGAACCTCCTCCGGACTGTCTGCACGGAGCATACCCAGCTCACCCAGTCTGGCCGTCTCGTCCCGGTTGTGGACCAATTCCCCGAGACAGTACACGCAGCCGTACTGCGCCAGAGCCTGTTCCGCCAGGGCGACGGAGCGGGCAACCCCGGCGCAAAAACCGGCGTGTTCGGCCAGAATGACCCGCTTCACTGTTCCAGCTTCTCCCGGATGACGGCGCAGACCGCGTCCACGCTCCCGTCAAAGTCCAGCTCGCTGGTATCCACCAGGACCGCGTCCTCCGCCTGGCGCAGCGGCGCGATGGCGCGGTTCATATCCTGGGCGTCCCGCTGCTGCAGCTCCGCGAGGACTGTCTCATAGCTGCTGCCGTCTCCTTTTTCGCGCAGCTCTTTGAACCGGCGCTTCGCTCTTGCCTCCGGGGAGGCGGTCAGAAAAATTTTGACCTCCGCCTGGGGCAGAACCACGGTACCGATGTCTCTCCCGTCCATGAGGACACAGCGGGTCCTGGCAGCTTCCCGCTGCATCTCCAGCAGAAAGGCACGGACTGCGGGGACTGCGGAGACCGCCGAGGCGCTGCGGGAGATCTCCGGTGTGCGGATGTCGTCGGAGACATCCTCGCCGTTCAGCAGCATCCGCTGCGCGCCCTGCGCGTCGTATGTCAGTTCAATGCTGAGCCGGGTCAGAAGCCCGGCGAGCCGCTGGGCATCCTCCGGCAGGATGCCGGCGCGTTTTGCAGCCAGTCCTATAGTGCGGTAGATCGCGCCCGTGTCCACGTATACCGCGCCCAGGCGCTTGGCAGCGGCCTTTGCCACGCTGCTCTTGCCTGCGCCGGAGGGCCCGTCAATGGCAACGGCGTAGTGCTTTTCGGAATTCATGAATGCATACCTCCGTCCTCGTAACGCTTTCAACGGTGAGACACAGATCAAAGCTTGTCTCATCAGAGCCTCTCCCCGGCAGCGTGTCCGGTGGACCAGGCGATTTGTAGATTAAAACCGCCGGTGCAGGCGTCCACGTCCAGCACTTCTCCGGCGAAAAAGAGTCCGGGAACCAGCCGGCTGCGCATACTGCGGGGATCGACCTCGGTCACATCCACGCCGCCCGCGGTGACAATGGCCTCCGAAAAGCCGCGGGTACCCGTCACCGTCAGGGAAAAGGCCTTGAACAGCTCCGCCAATCTCCGCCGCTGCTCCCGGGTGATGGAGTGGACCTTTGTCTCCGGCGGGATGCCGCTACGCGCAACGAGCACCGGGATCATGCTCCGCCCTGCCAGCTCGCTCAGGGCATTCTGGAACTCCCGGTTCCGGAATTTGGCGAAATCCCGCAAAATACGGGCATCCAGTTGTTCCCCATCCAGTCCCGGCTTCAGGTCGATTTCCAGATGCCAGCGCCGGGCTTCAAATTCCCGCATATACGCGCTGGCGCTCAACACCAGTGGGCCGCTGACCCCAAAGTGGGTAAACAGCAGCTCGCCAAGGTCGCTGTAAACGCGCTCGCCGCGGTCGTCGATGGCGGTGAGACGCACATTTTTCAGGGAGAAGCCCTGCATCTGGGCACAGTCCGGTTCCGCGCACTCCAGGGGAACCAGACTTGGACGCGGGGGGACGACCCGATGCCCCAGCGCCCGGGCCAGGACGTAACCGTCCCCGGTGGAGCCGGTGAGGGGATAGGACATCCCGCCCGTGGCGATCAGCACGCTCTCGCAGGAAAGCTTCTGTCCGCCGGCTACAACGCCGGTCACACGTCCATCCTGTACGCATATAGAATCGGCAGCGGCCTGGTGAAAGCGCACTCCGGCCCGCCGCATACGCTTTTCCAGCGCATTTGCCACGTCATGGGCCCGGTCGGACTGGGGGAAGACCCGGCTGCCCCGCTCAGTTTTCAGGGGAACGCCGCTCTCCTCAAAAAAAGACATGGTCTCCGCCGGCCCGAAGCGGTGGAGACAGCCCTGTAAAAACTTTGCGTTGTGGGGAACATGGGCCAGCAGAGAACGAATGTCACAGTTGTTGCAGAGATTGCAGCGGCCCTTGCCGGTGATGCGCAGTTTTCTGCCGCAAAACTTTTCGTGCTCCAGCAGCAGCACCCGCCGTCCCCGTTCTCCTGCGGTGATGGCGGCCATCATTCCTGCGGCGCCGCCGCCAATGACGACACAGTCAGCCTCGCATGCGCTCATAGACATCATAGTCCACCCAAATGGTCTCCAGCCGCTTGAAGATATCGGAGACCCGATCCCGGTTCCGCACACCGATGGCCACGATCAGGGCGTTGATCAGGCTCATTGGGGCGACCAGAGAGTCCAGAAAGGAGATCATGTCGCTTTTGGCATACAGCAGGATATCCGCCAGTCCCGCCAAGGGGGAGGAGTCCCCGTCCGTGATGCCCACTGCGGTTGCCCCGTTGGCTTTCGCGTAGCTCATGGCTTTCACGGTCCGGCTGGAGTAGCGGGGATAGCTGATGCCGATAAACACGTCCCCGTTTTTGATCCGCATGATCTGCTCATATACCTCGCTCTGGGCAGTGTCCTGGATGATATGGACGTTCTCCAGCAACAGATTCAGGTAGAACCCCAGAAAGCTGGCCAGGCAGGTGCTGGAACGCATACCCACGATGTACACATGATTTGCCTGGGCGATGGCGTCCACCGCGGCATTGAAGTTCTCCCGGGGACAGGCGTGGAGGGAGGCGTGCAGCTTGTCCATATCCGCCATCAGCACGCTCTCCAGAATGTTGCCCTCGTCCATGGTGGCCCTGGCCACTTCAATGCGCTGCAGGCTGGTCAGCCGGGAGCGGATGGTCTCCTGGATGGCCCGGCGCATCTCCGGATAACCCTCATAACCCAGGTCGCTGGCAAAGCGAACGACGGTGGACTCGCTGACCCCAACGGTCTGGCCCAGCTTGCCGGCGGTCATGAAAGCAGCCTTGTCGCAGTTGCCGCGAATGTAGTCGGCAATGCGGCGCTGGCCCTTGGAAAAGCTGCCGCTCTCCTTTTCCAGCCTTTCCAGGATATCTCTCTCCATGCTCCATCGCTCCTTCGTGGAAAAAGACCGGCGGTCCTCCGACGGTCAAATCACATTTCACGATATCATATCTTATCCCGAGACGAAAAAAAAAGCAAGAGGCATTTCCAAAAAAGCCTTGTTTTTTCAGGGTTTTTTTGACTTCGACGCGGCGATGGAATCCAAGGCGCGCCGTTCATCGGCCGTCAGAGGCCGCCACTGGCCCGGGGGCAGCGCGCCAAGGCGAAGCGGGCCCTCCGCGACCCGTACCAGACGCAGCACCCGCAGCCCGGCCATCTCGCACATCCGCCGCACCTGCCGGTTGCGGCCCTCGTGGATCGTGATCTCCAGCTCTTCCGGCCGCAGCAGTGTCACGGCCCCGGCCCGGACGGTCCTGCCGTCCAGCTCCATGGGGCCGCGCAGCACCGGCAGCGCATCATCGGCGTTCCCGGCCACCCGGACCCGGTAGACCTTGTCCACCCGGTGGGAGGGATGGGTCAGGGCCTGGGCCAGCGCGCCGTCGTCCGTCATCAGCAGCAGTCCCTCGCTGTCGTAGTCCAGCCGTCCGACAGGATAGAGACGCCTTCCGGCGCCGCGGACCAGATCCGCCACACAGGGCCGTCCGAACTGGTCCCGGGCGGTGGACACATAACCCCGGGGCTTGTGGAGCATCAGGCAGACCCGCTCAGCCGGAGCGGGCAGGGGAGCGCCGTCCACGCGGATATCGTCTCTTTCCGGGTCCGCCCGCTGCCCCAGCGCGGCAGAAATGCCGTTGACCGTTACCCGGCCGGCCGCGATCAGCCCTTCGGATGCCCGGCGGGAGCAGAGCCCGGCGGCGGAAATCAGTTTTTGCAGCCGTTCCTCCATCTTTTCCTCAGCCTCCGCGATGATATACTCGCGTTCAAACATCTTTCCATTATTCTCTTCGTTGCTGCGCAGAATTTCGCGCCGCAGCGCGAAACAAATTCAAATCCGTTTTTGACGGAAACCGCGTTTTCGTCAAAAACACTCTACGCGGAGTGAGTGTGCGAGCGTCCCCCGCAAGCGAGTGCGCGAACGAAGTGCAACCTTTCACGGAGCGATAAAATTGCAAATTTTATTGCTCGTGAGTATAAACACCCTGTCCGGCGGACCAGAACCACATCCGGCGGAACCGCTCCCAGGCGCTGGGGGAGACGGTATCCGCCCTGGCAACGGTCTCACCGTAAAAAAGCAGGGCCGAACGCAACGCGAGCCCGTCCTCCGTCAGCGCGACGGAGCCGGCCTGCGCGCCATAGACCACGGGCGCAAACACGAAGCGGGGGAGACGCACCGTGAGCGTCACATTTCGGTCCTTTTCCACTACGAAGCCCGGCACGTCGCTCATGAGACGCACATAGCCCCGGACGCCGGAGACCGTCTCCAGGCGCTGCCAGGGCTCCTCCGGCAGGGAGATGTAGCGCCAGCGGGCAAACAGGGCGTCGTACAGCGCGGCGTGATCAATCCAGTCGTCCGGGTCGGAAACCGTGACGCAGATGAGGCGCATCCCCTCCCGCTCCACGCAGGACACCAAAATGCGTCCCGCTGCTTTCGTGTAGCCGGTCTTGCCGCCGACGCAGCCCTCGCAGGTCTCCAGAAGCTGGTTGTGGTTCTTGTAGCTGACGCCATGGGTCTCGTATTCCAGGGTGCCGAAGATTTTGGCGAACACCGGGTTTTTCATGGCCGCCGCGGTCAGCAGCGCCAGGTCCCGGGCAGTGGAGTAGTGCTCCGGGGCGTCCAGGCCGTGGGCATTCTCATAGTGGGTGTTCTCCAGACCCAGGGATGCGGCCTTTTCATTCATCAGTGCGGCGAAGCCCGCCATGCTGCCGCCGCAGTGGTCCGCCAGCGCTGCCGCCGCGTCGTTGCCCGAGGCCAACAGAAGGCCGTACAGCAGTTCCTCCACGGTGTAGCTTTCGCCGGGGACCAGTTCCATGGAGGAACCCTCCACCGCGTCGTGCTCCGCCGTGGGGACGACGGTCTCGTCCAGCGCGCAGCGCTCCAGCACCACAAGGGCGGTCATGATCTTGGTCGTGCTGGCGACCAGCATCCGCCGGTCAGGGTCCTTTTCGTACATCACCATGCCGGTGTTTGGTTCGATAACGATGG
Source organism: Oscillospiraceae bacterium (assembly GCA_017455015.1). GTDB lineage: Bacteria > Bacillota > Clostridia > Oscillospirales > Oscillospiraceae > RGIG7114. The sequence continues at coordinate 21,894 of JAFTBW010000197.1, forward strand.
CGGAGGCTGCGGCGATCTCCCTCTCCGCAGCGGCACGGACAGGGAGAGGCAGCGCGCACAACGCCGCGAGCAGGGTCAGCAGCCCCGCGATCCGTTTTTTCACGGACAGCACCACCTTTCGGTTGTGCTCAGTTTACCCCGGCACGGCGGAATTATTCCCATCTCCGGATTTCGCGGTGTATTTCCGGATCAGTTCCTCCACCGCGTCGATGAATTCCGGGGCCTTGTCGATGATCCGGTCCACGGCGGTAAAGGCAGGCGCGGGAATGCTGATCATTCGCACGCTCTCCCCCCGGATGATCAAAAAGCCCACAGGGTCCACCTTCACGCCCGCGCCGCTGCCGCCGGCAAACGCCGCGTCGCCCTGCAGGCGAAAATCGCTGCCGCCGGTGCCGAAGCCGTAGCTCACCCGGGAAACCGGGATCAGCGTGACGCCGTCGGGCGTGGTGATGGGCGTCCCCACCACGGTGTCCACATCCACGATCTCGCGGATTTTGTTCATCGTCACGTTCATCATGTTGGCGATGTTGCTGTTTTCCATGCTGTACAGTCCTTTCTCAACGGTTTTCCGTTGTAATCCTTTTAGGAAACGCTGATTAATCCGTCTTCGGCATCTGTCGGCAAATTTTTGCCGGCTCTGCGTTGCAAAAAGTTTGAAATACACAAAGTATTCCTGCACTTTTTGCGCCTTGGCCCGGCGAAAATTTGCTCGACATCTGCTCTCACCGGATTTAATCAGCGCTTCCTTTATGCCTCCTGCGGCGCGGCGGCGGAAGATGCCTGCGCGCTCTGTCTGTGGCGGCGCAGCCAGCGCAGGAGACCGCGTATCACCGGCGGTGCGATGAAGATGAATTCCCAAAGATGGATGGAGATAATCAGCCGGGCCTCCCAGACGGGCGCTTGCAGATCAAAGTCCAATCCTGTCTTCACATCGGTCCTGCGCGAGCGTACCGCACGGCGGATGAGAGGGATCAGCGCCTCCAAAGCGGCGTTCATCTTCCCGTACAGGATCGCGGCGTCCGCCGGGTCCGGGGCGCCCGATACGAAGTGGAACATGATGCAGTCCACATCCAAACGTCTGAAGAACCGGTTCACGCCGTCCAGGCCGATCCGCAGCAGCTCCAAAATGTCGGAAAAGCTGATGTTGCGTCCGGAAGCGGCAGGTTTTTCCTCCGCCTCTTTCTCGGCCTCCTCCTTTTTCTTCGGTTTTTTTCCGCCCATCAAAAGGGACACAGCCTTTTTGACGTGGGCCGTTTGGAACCGAAAAGGACCGAATTTGAGCTTCAGCTCTGCCTTGCCCTCCAGGTAGGAGCAGTCGATCCCCACAGGCAGCACAAGCAGGAGGATCAGCAGCACCGCAAGCACCGCCAGAATAATCAGCAATACGCGCATGATCCCCCTCCTTTCCGTTGCGAGAACCGTTTCTTATTCTGTTCCCTCCGGCGGGGAAACGGCGCTCTCCGTCCCGGATTCCGAAATCTCCATCTGCCCCTCCAGAACGCCGGACTGCAGGGCTTCGATTTTGTTTTGCAGGGCGATGATCCCCTCGTCCGTGCCGGTGTCGGGCAGCTCGGGCAGCTCGTCCAGCCCGGAAATGTTCATGGTGCGCAGAAAAGTGTCCCCGGTCCGGTACAGAGTCGGGTGGCCCGGGACCTCCAGCTTTCCGGCAGGCTCGATCAGGCCACGCTCAATGAGTACGCCTACGGTGTAGGAACTGTCCACGCCTCTTACCCGGTCGATGTAGGCCCGGGTGACGGGTTGGAAATACGCCACGATGGCCAGCACCTCCAGGGCAGCGGCGCTGAGCTTTGGAGGCTTGCGCTGCTCCAGGGCGCGGGTGACGGCCTGGGCGTACTCCGGCGCGGAGCAGAGCTGCAGCCGGTCCTCCAGCCGCAGCAGACGGATGCCCCCGTCACGAAAGCGCTCCGCCAGCCCCTTTGCCGCCTCTTCGACAACCGCGGGCTCCACGCCGATGGCCTGGGCGATGCGCCGGATCGCCACCGGCTCGCCGGAGGCGAACAGAATGGCCTCCGCTGCCGCCATGATCTCATTTTTTTCCATGCAATCAGCCTTTATGATTCAAGTGTTTCTGCAAGCGTCACTCCGGGATGGTCTCCAAAACCGTCTCCAGGTCCCCGCCGGTGAAGCTGACATACAGTTCTCCGTCCTCCCGCGTCAAATGCGTGTGGCCCATGGAACACAGCTCCAGCACGGACAGAAAGACCGCCACCACCTCGCTGCGGCTGCGGCTCGCGCCGTAGAGCTCCCGGATGGAGGCGCGCTCTCGGGCGGAGAGCAGCAGCAGGATCTCCCTGCTTTTTTCCCGGACCGGGTATACGATGCGTTTGGGGAACAGACGCAGGCGGCTTGTCCGCTCCTCCTCGCCGTCCGCGGCGGTCCTGCCCCGGCGGAACACGGCGGAGAGGGAGAGCAGCAGCTCCCAGGTCTCGTGGGAGTACCGGTACTCTTTCACGGCGGGCAGGGGCTCCGGTGGCTTTTCCCAGTACAGGGAGCCATAACCGGCGGCCCGGGCAAGCGCGGGCACCGTCTCTTTCACGGAGGAATAGGCGTCCCTGGCTTTCATAGCCTCCAGGGACTGGATCAGCAGTTCCAGCTCCGTGGCTCCCTCCTCCTCCGGGGCAAGAAGCATCCGGGTCTTGATATACAGCAGATGGGCTGCCATCTGGACAAATTCGCTTGCGACCTCCAGGTCCAGGGCTTTCATCTCCTCCAGCCAGGCCAGATACTGCTCCAGAATTTCGGAGATCTGGATGTCCCGGATCTCGATTTTGTTTTTGCTGAGCAGCATCAGAATCAGCGTCAGAGGTCCCTCAAAATCCTCTGTCTCGTTCCTGGAGCGGATGACGCCCTCCAAATGATAGGTAGGTTCCTGTTCCATGATATTCCATCCTTTATCCCGCCGCAAGGACGGACAACCGCCAGCCCCACTGCACCAGCACCGAGAGCTTTTCAAACAGCCAACCGGTGACAGAGGACAGGGGACTGCCCAAAATACCCGTCGCTACGGCGACAAGCAGCAGGATCATGCCGTAACGCTCGTAGCGCATCAGCGTGTAATACCGGTCCTCCGGCAAAAAGGCATACAGCACCTTGCTCCCGTCCAGCGGCGGAATGGGCAGCACATTGAACACCGCCAGCGAGAGGCTGAGCCGGGCGGTGATCAGCAGCAGATCCAGCGCCACGTTCTCCCCCTTGAGCGGGAGCCACAGCAGACCGTAGAGAAACAGCAGCACCACCGTAATGAGCAGATTGCACAGCGGCCCCGCGGCGGCGGTGACGGCCATGTCCCGCTTGGGAGAGCGGAAATTGCGCATATCCACGGGCACGGGCTTGGCCCAGCCGAAGTGAAAGGCCACCATCATGACAAGCCCCATGGGGTCGATGTGCCGCAGGGGGTTCAGGGTGAGCCGTCCCGCGTTTTTCGCGGTGTCGTCCCCCAGACGCCAGGCAGCGTAGCCATGGGACAACTCATGGAGGGTGATGCATAGCAGGGCAGGAATCACCGACAGGAGCATATCCGTCAGCACCGACCAGTCCAGCCCGTTCCAGAAGCTTTGAAAGCCGCTCATGCCGCGCCGCCCTCCTTTCCACGCAGTCGCAAAGGTCTTCTCAGTCCATGGCCACGGCGGTGTCCAGAGCCAGCTCCATCATCTCCGTGAAAGAGGTCTGCCGCTCCTCGGCGGACAGGTTTTCGTGGAGATAGAGGTGGTCCGAGACCGTCAGAATTCCCAAGGCGCGCTTGCCCAGCCGGGCGGCGTTCATGTACAGCCCTGCGCACTCCATCTCGATGGCGAGGACGCCCATCTTCCGCCAGGCGTCAGGTCCGTCGGAGCCGTCGTCGTAGAAATTGTCCGCGCTCATCACGTTGCCCACCCGCGGGCTGAGGCCGCTTTTTTTGGCGCAGTCCATTGCCGCGGAGAGCAAGGTATAATCCGCAATGGGGGCAAAGGTCCCAGGCAGGGCGAACTGATGGGCAAAGTTGGAGTCCGTGCAAGCGCCCATGGCAAGAACAATGTCCCGGACGTGCAGATCGTCCTGGATGCTGCCGGCGGAGCCGATGCGCAGGATGTTCTCCACGCCGTACTCGCTGTACAGCTCCCAACTGTAAATGCCGATGGAGGGCATACCCATGCCGGAGGCCATCACTGTCACCGGTACGTTCTTCCAGAAGCCGGTGTAGCCCTGAACGCCCCGGACATTGTTTATCAGTCTCGGCTCGGTGAGAAAGTTCTCCGCGATGAATTTGCTGCGCAGCGGGTCGCCGGGCATCAGCACGGTCTTTGCAATCTCTCCGAGCTTCGCAGTATTGTGGGGTGTGGGGATGGACATGGTCAAAACCTCCCTGATCTGTAATATGGGATGAATTTATGGACGCTCACACGCTGATTTCCGCGCTGCCGCCCTTTACGTCCGCCAGCAGGGGACGAATTTCCGCCAGGAACGCGTCCACCTGCTCGGGGCAGCGTCCTGTGTAATTCTCCGGGGCCAGGGCGGCGAGCATCTCCGCCTCCGTCATGCCGAAGTCCGGCAGGGCGGCCAGGCGGGCGATCAGGTCGCAGCTTTCGCCCTGCTTCATGCGCGCAGTGGCCTCCATGGAGCACTGGCGGATCTTCTCATGCAGGGCCTGCCGGTCCCCGCCCCGTTTCACGCCCTCCATCAGGAGATTCTCCGTGGCGATGAACGGCAGATACTCCCAGACGGTCTTTTCCACGATCTTCTCGTTGACGTGCAGGCCGTCTGAAACGTTCTGCACCAGCCGCAGCACCGCGTCCGCACAGAGGAAGCCCTCCGGCAGGGAGATGCGGCGGTTGGCGGAGTCGTCCAGCGTCCGCTCCATCCACTGGGCGGCGGCGGTCAGCGGTGCGTTCAGGGCGTCGGCCATCAGATAGCGGCTCAAAGAGCAGATGCGCTCGCAGCGCATGGGATTGCGCTTGTAGGCCATGGCGGAGGACCCAATCTGGTTCTTGCCGAAGGGCTCCTCCACCTGCCTGTCGTGCTGCAGCAGCCGGATGTCCCCGGCAAAGCGGCTGGCGCTTTGGCCGATGGCGGACAGGCAGTTCAGAATGCGGCTGTCCGTCTTGCGGGGATAGGTCTGCCCGCAGACGGAAAAGCACTTGTCAAAACCGAAAGCGGCGGCGATGCGCCGGTTCATCTCGTCGATTTTCGCCGTGTCTCCGGCGAACAGCTCCACAAAGCTGGCCTCGGTGCCGGTGGTGCCCCGGCAGCCCAGAAAGCGCATCCCGCCGGCAACGAAATCCAGCTCCTCCAGGTCGCTGAGCAGGTCCTGCATCCAGAGGGTGGCCCGCTTGCCCACGGTGACGAGCTGGGCGGGCTGGTAGTGGGTGTAGCCCAGAGTGGGCAGGGACTTGTAGCGCTCTGCGAACTGCGCCAGCAGCAAAAGAGCCTTTTTCAGCTCCCCCCGCAGGTAGCGAAGTGCATCCCGATAGAGGATCAGGTCCGCGTTGTCCGTCACATAGCAGCTCGTGGCCCCCAGGTGGATGATACCCGCCGCTCCCGGCGCGGCCACGCCGTAGGCGTAGACGTGGGCCATCACGTCATGGCGGACCTCCCGTTCCCGGGCGGCTGCCAGCTCAAAGTCGATGTCGTCCACATGCGCTTCCAGCTCTTGGACCTGGGCGGCCGTCACCGGCAGGCCCAGCTCCATCTCCGCTCTGGCAAGCTCCACCCAGAGCCGTCTCCAGGTGCGGATGCGCGTCTCGGGGGAGAAGAGCTTCAGCATATAGTCCGAGGCGTAGCGGGACGCCAGGGGGGTCTCATAGCGGTCGGTCATGGCGCGGTCCCCCTCAGCGCAGGATGATGGCGTCCCGTTCCGGGCCGACGGAGACATAGTCGAAGCGCGTGCCCAGAGCTTTTTCCACATATTCCACGTAGTCCCTGGCCTCCCGGGGCAGGTCCTCCCAGCGCCGGACGGAGGAGATGTCCGTCTTCCAGCCGGGGAGATACTCCAGGACGGGCTTGGCGTCTTGCAGCAGGACGGGGAACGGAAAGTCGTCCGTCTCCTGCCCGTTCACCAGATAGCGGGCGCAGACGGGGATCTTGTCCAGATAGCTCAGCACGTCCAGCTTGGTCAGGGCAAGGCCGGTCGTCCCCTGGCACTCCACGCCGTAGCGGGTGGCGACCAGGTCGATGGGACCGACGCGGCGCGGCCGGTGGGTGGTGGCCCCGTACTCGCCGCCGGCCTCCCGGAGGGCATCCGCCTCCTCGCCGAACATCTCGCAAACAAAAGGACCCTCGCCCACACAGGTGGAGTAGGCTTTCACCACGCCCACAACCTCGTCGATTTTCACGCCCGGGCAGCCGGAGCCAACGGGGGCGTAGGCCGCGATGGGGTTGGAGGAGGTGGTATAGGGGTGGATACCGTAGTCAAGGTCCCGGAGGGAGCCGAGCTGCGCCTCGAACAGCACCCGCTTTCCGCTGCCCACTGCCTGCTTGAGATACTTGCCCGTATCCCGGATGTAGGGCCGCAGCTTCTCGCCATAGTCCTCCAGCCAGCCCAGCAGCTCCTCCGCCGTCACGGGGGGTGCGCCGTAGACCCCGGTGAGGGTGAGGTTCTTCCACTCCAGAAGGTCCAGCGCGTGGGCCTTCAGATGCTCAGGGTACAGCAGTTCCCCGGCCAGGAGGGTCTTTTTCTGATATTTATCGGAATAGAAAGGGGCGATGCCCTGCTTGGTAGAGCCGTATTTCTTTCCCGCCAGCCGGTTTTCCTCCAGGCCGTCCAGGGTCCGGTGCCAGGGCAGCAGCAGACTGGCCCGGTCGCTGATGCACAGATTTTCCGGCGTCACAGGCACGCCCCGGCTGCCAAGGTCCTGAATCTCGTTCCACAGATGCTCCAGATCCACGGCGACGCCGTTGCCCAGGACGTTCATCACGCCAGACCGAAACACGCCGCTGGGCAGCAGGTGCAGGGCAAATTTTCCCTTTTCGTTGATGACCGTGTGGCCGGCGTTGCCGCCGCCCTGGTAGCGGACCACCACGTCAAAGCGCTCCGTCAGCAGGTCCACCATGCGGCCCTTTCCCTCGTCGCCCCAGTTGATTCCCACAATGGCACAGTTCGACATTTTTTCTTCTCCTGACTTTTGACCTCCGTCGAAAGAGCGCTTGCAGCCCCGCGGAGGGATATGTTTTTTCCGGTCAATAAGCTTTGAGGAAACGCTGAATAAGTCCCCTCGCACGTTTGACGGCAAATTTTGCGCCTCGGAGCGGTATGCGCGCCCCCCGCTTCACGGCGGGTCCCCTCGCGCAAGAGTGTTCCAAAAACCTTGAAATACACAAAGTGTTCCTGCGGTTTTTGTGTCTTGGCGGACACAAAATTTGCCCGCCAACCGTGCGTGTTGCTTTCATCAGCGCTTCCTTGGCGGATACCGCCCACAACAGTATACCCCTTTCCGCGGGGTTTTTAAAGAAAAATTTTCATTTTCTTCCAGTTTTTCCGCTGCTTTTCCCACGCGGGAAAGCGGGGAAAATGGTGCTGCGGCTTTTCCGCCATTTCCCCGGCGAATAACGGAAAACTCAACAGCGGCCTTTGACAGCATTTCTCCGCCTCATGGAACTATACTGGCAACAGTTATTTTGAGCCGGAGGGGACGAATATGAAACGGAAGATGAAACTGCCGGAAGCGGGCAGGCTGCTGCTCAGCGGGGAGCTTGCCAGAGAGAGACCCGCCCTGGCGCGGGGTTTGGAGTGGGGCGCACGGTTTTTGCTGGGGACGGTGCTGGCGGCGGCCCCGCTGCTGGGCGGAGCCGGTCCGCTGGGGGTGGCGCTGACAGCCCAGGCGGGTGGAGGACTTGCAGGCCTTTTCACCGCGCTGGGCGTCTCTCTGGGCTATCTGACGGCTTTCGGCTTTGACACCGGCATCCGATATGTGACCGCCGTGGTGCTGACCTTTACCACCGCCTATTTGCTCCAGGACCATACGCTGTCGAAAAAGGCGTGGCTGATGCCCCTGTCCGCCGGGGCGTACACGCTGCTCACCGCCGTTCTGGGCGCTATGACAAACCCGCCCCAGGGGCTGGGAAGCCTGTTCGCCGTCTTTTTGCAGACGGTGCTGGCGGTGGGGGGCTGCTGGTTTTTCCGGGAGGCCCTGAGCGCCGGGGAACGGGACACGGAGACGGCGGACATCCGCCGTCTGGTGGCGGTGACGGTGCTATGCGCCGGCGTGCTGATGACCCTTGCAAGGCTGGAGATTCCCGGCATCGCCTCCCTGGGGCGGATTTTGAGTATGCTGGCGGTGCTGGCGGTGTCCGGCAGGGGAGGGGCGCTCAGCGGCTGCGCGGTGGGCTGCGCGCTGGGCGCAGCAATGGACGCCGCTGCCGGCGGACAGCCGTTCTACGCCCTGGCCTACGGCGTTTGCGCCCTGACTGGCGGGCTGTTTATGCGGTCGGGAAAGGCAGTCTTTCTCATCACGGTTATTCTCACCGGAGCGGTGTGCGTCATTTGCGTCTCTCCGATCATGCTGCGGCAGGAGCTGATTTTCGAGGTGCTGCTGGCCTCCCTGGGCTATCTGTTGCTGCCCGCACCGGCGCTGGACGCCCTGGCGGTCTATGTCCGGCCTGTGCGTCTGGCGGACGGAGAGGCGGGGCTGCGCTGCTACACCGCCCGGCGCGTCCGGCGCATGGGGGACGCGTTCCGGGACCTGTACGCCACGGTGGACCGCGCGAACACCCCGGAGCAGAACGAGGAGGACCTGTCCGGCATCTTCGATCGGGCCGGCGAGCTTGTATGCTCCCGCTGCCCTGACCGGTCCGCTTGCTGGAACCGGGACTATCTGGACACGCTGGCAGCTTTCGGGGACCTGACGGAGCCGATCCGCAACCGTGGCATCGTGACGGTTGCGGACCTGCCGCAGCATTTTACGGAAAAGTGCCGGAATCCGGAGGGCCTGGTCTGCGCGATCAACGGGGAACTGCGCGGACGGGTCTACCGGCGGCAGTTCCGGGACAGACTCCGGGAGGACCGGGCCGCTGCCTACGGCCAGTACCTGGACGCAGCCGAGGTGCTGCGGGACGTGGCGGATGAGCTGCAAAACGCCTACGGTCCCGACTACCTGGCACGGCGGCGACTCAGCCGCTGGCTCTCGGGGCAGGGCGTGGACGCGGACCTCTCCGTTTTCCGGGACCGGGTGGGGAGGCTGCACATTATCCTGGAGAGCGTAAAGCTGAAAAGTCTCCTTGCCCGGCCGGACTGGCTGGAAAGGCTCAGCGACGCCGCTGGGGTGCGGCTGTGCCGTCCCATCGCCGCGGATGAGGATAGCGAGGGACGGGTCACGCTGATGGAGGCGGAGCCGCTGAGCGTTTCCGTGGGCATCGCCTCGCTGAAAAAGAAAGGGGAGACGGTGTCCGGGGACCGCGGCACGTATTTTAAGACGGACCAGGGGGTGCTGTGCGTGATTTTGTCCGACGGCATGGGCAGCGGGGAGAACGCCGCACGGGAGAGCGTGGCGGTGGTGCGGATTTTGGAGCGTTTTCTCCGGGCGGGCGTGGACCCGGCGGTTGCCATGAAGATGCTCAACTCCATGCTGCTGCTGAAGAACCAGGAGAACCTGGGCTTTGCCACCGTGGACCTGATGTGCGTGGACCTGTTCACCGGGGAGGCGTCCTTTTACAAATACGGCGCGGCGCCCAGCTACATCCGCACGGGCAAAACCGTCCGGCGCATCCGCACAGAGACCATGGCGGCGGGGCTGCTGGCGGGGGACGAAGCGCTGCCGGATCTGGTCCGGCTGCGGCTGAAGCCCGGCAGTCTCGCCCTGATTGCCAGCGACGGGGTGGTGACGGAGAGCAGCGACGGCTGGCTTCGGACCCTGCTGACGGACTGCGACGGCGCGGATACAAAGGCGCTGGCAAAGGACGCACTGCAGGGAGCTCTGCGCCAATACGGTCCCGGCGACGACATGACCGTGCTGGCGGTGCGGGTAGACCACCGTGGCTGAAAAGGGAGGAACCATGCGTCTGAGCCTGATCCAACGGTTGAAAAAAACCAAAGTCTACCGCCTGGGAGAGTATAGGGGCGTGCCGAAACGGGTAAACTGGGAGCAGACTGAACTGCGTGCGAAACGGGCAGGGTACGGCGCGCCGAAGGGCGTGGGCAAGCGCGTGATCGTGGTGGATTCACCGGACCCCAGGGTGTTCGAGCAGGCCATCTTTATCATCAGGGAGGACTATCTCATGGGAAACAACGGCAGAGGCGGGGACATTCTCCGTGAGGCGCAGGATGTGGCGGACCGGTACATCCGGCTTTCCCTGCTTCCGCCTCAGCGGAAAAAAATCTGGAGGATTCCGCCGTCCTTGATTGCGTTGGCCGGCGCGATTCTGGCGGGAGCGGTGCTGCTGACGCTGCACCTGGTCCACGTTTTCTGAGCCGGTCCTCCGAAAAAGCCGAAATATAAGGAAAAACTTGACATTTCCCCTCCGATACACTATGATTACACGCGGTATTTCAAGCGGCCTTTGTTTCCCCGGTACGCTGGCTGATATCGGCGGGGAGGGATGGGATATGTCCAGAATCAGAAAAATCTATTTTGCCAGACTGATCGGCAGGTGCCTGACCCTGCTGGCGGTGCTGGCGCTCTATTTTTTCGACCGGGCGCAGTTTGCCGTGCTACAGGGCTGGGAGTTTTTCCGAAAGCTCACCTGGCTCCATTTGCTCTGGCTGGTCTGGATGGGAGATATGCTGTTCCAGCTCCTCCCGGTGCATGCGCAGATCTCCCTGGGTTCCCAAAAGCACTTTCTCATGCGGTTCCGCCCCATTGCGGAGGCGGTCAACTACCGCGCGCTGAAGGAACATATCACCGCCACCACCCGCGCCGCCTACAAGGTCTTTCTCCTGTGGGGCGCGCTTCTGCTGGTGCTGGCCGCTCTGTTTTTTGCCGGGCTGCTGACAGCCCTGGGCATCTTCTCGTTCTCCGTGCTCTTTTATGTACTGGACTTGGTCTGCGTGCTGATCTGGTGTCCGTTCCGGCTCATCATGAAAAACCGCTGCTGCACCACCTGCCGCATTTTCAACTGGGACCACCTGATGATGTTCTCCCCGCTGGTGCTGACGCCGGGCTTCTACACCACCTCTTTGCTGGTCGTCGCTTTCGCCGTGTGGGTGGTCTGGGAATTTTGCGTGATGCTTTATCCGGAGCGTTTTTGGGAGGTGAGCAACGTCGCCCTGCGCTGCTCCGAGTGTACCGACAAGCTCTGCACCCAGTACTGCAAAAAGCTGCGCTGAACTTCGTTCTCCCCGACGGCGGCGAAACGATGGAAAGAGGAGCGGCAGAAAAACGGAGCGGATGAAAAAAAACCGGCTTCCCGACAGCAATATGCATAAATATTCTTTATCAGCTTGACAACTCCCGGGAGAATTGATATAAATTAAATATCCGCGCGATGCGTCCAAAACCGCTTTGCGCTCATTCTTTTGGGAGGCCACGGTATGAAGCTCTATCATGTGAATACCCCTGAGTTTATTCCCTATGGCAAGGTGCTGGAAGGATACGACACTGCGGAGCTGACTGCCGCGATGGAACGGATCCCCCTGCCCGCCAGCGGGACCCAGTACGCTCCGTCCATCCCCGCACTGGAGGAATGCGGCATCTACCGGGAGGCCAGAGACCGGGCCTACGGCGGTATGCCCATTCAGATCGGCATGTGCTGGGGACGCAACACCCGGCTCAACTGCCTGGAATACCACCGGGACAGTGAGGTCAACATTGGCTGCGGCGACTTTATTCTGCTGCTGGCCAAACAGGATCAGATTGAGGATGGCATCCTGGACACCGCCTGTGTCAAGGCGTTTTTGGTCCCCGCCGGCGTGGCGGTGGAGGTCTACGCCACCACCCTGCACTACGCCCCCTGCCAGCGGGACGGGAAGCGCGGTTTCCGCGTGGCGGTAATTTTGCCCGAGGGCACGAACACGGACAAGCCTGTCTTTACGCCCGGAAATCGGGAGGACCGCTGGATGACCGCCCGGAACAAGTGGCTGCTGGCCCACCCGGAGGCCCCGGAGGCGAAAAACGGCGCCTATGTGGGGCTGAGCGGAGAAAACATCGATCTCGCCACCCGGCGGATGATCCTCTGAGCCGGCAAATGACAAAAGCTCGACACGGGAAATGACGCATGGCGTTTTTCCCGTGTTTTGTCTTTAGAAAGAGAGGCGCTTTGCGCTATGACCGTTTTGCAGCTTTCCGTCCGGCTGCTGCTCTTTATCGCCGCCGGGTACATCGGGCGGCGGACAAGGGCCATTGGAGATGGCTTTGACAAGCTGCTCAGCCGTTTTATCATGGCCATTCCGCTGCCCTGCATGGTGATCAGCTCGTTCCAGATCGACTACTCCGTGGACAAGCTGCTGACAGCTCCGGCGCTGGTGGCGCTTTCCGCGGGCAGCATGATCTTCGTATTCGCCGCAGTGTTTCTCCTGACCGTCCGGATACAAGACAAGGCGATCCGAAAGACGGTGCGCTTTTCTCTCATCTTTACCAACTTCACCTTTGTGGGCTTTGCGGTGGTCCGGGAGCTCTACGGCGCGGACGGCTTTTTCAACTATGTGATCTTTACGCTGCCCATCCGCATGGTGTTCTACGGCGGGGCCTCGGTGATGCTGGGCAGGGGAGGGGAAAGGGTGGACGTGCGCGAGACCCTCCGCCGCTTTTTCTGCGAGCCCGTCATCGCCGTGCTGCTGGGCTTTGTCATCTACGCCTTTCAGATTCCTCTGCCCTCCGTCCTGAGCAGCACCGTCGAGACCATAGGCAATATGGCCTCCCCCCTGGGTCTGATGCTTTGCGGCGTCATCATCGCCGATGCGGATTTCCGCAGCGCCCTGCGGCACCCCAGCGTCCTGGCCGTCACCGCCTGCCGCCTGCTGGTTGTCCCCGCAGTCATGGTTTGCCTGTACTGGCTGCTTGGCGTCAAGCATGAGGTGCTGCGGACCACGGTCTACTACTTCGCCATGCCCGTGGCCTCCCTGACCCCCACCTTTCTGCTGCGCTATGACCCGGAGGCGGAGGAGGCCAGGACCGTCGCCGGCTATATGGTGGTGGTCAGCACCCTGCTCTGCGTTCTGACCATCCCGCTCTGGACCGCGGTGCTGAACGGCCTTTTCCTGTAAGGAAACCGTTGAATACTTCAAATTATGCCTTGTAAAACCGGCGCGCATGGGTTATAATTACGAAAAAAGAGGGTGACAGGGGATTTGCAGGTATGAAAAAGATTTTGATCGTTGACGACGCCGCTTTCATGCAGAAAGTGACCAGCGCCATGCTTGCCCCGAAATACAAGACATTCTGCGCCTCCTCCGGAGCGGAGGCCCTGGAGATGTATGAGAAGGTCAAGCCCGACCTCATCCTGACGGACCTGCTGATGCCGGAGATGACGGGCTTTGAGCTGCAGCAAAAGCTCCAGGAGCGCTATCACGAGCAGATACCCATCATGTTCATGACCGCCGACGAGAACGAGGACAATGAGAGCCAGGGCCTTGCCGCCGGAGCCATGGATTACATCCGCAAGCCCTTTAAGCAGGATTTGCTGCTGCTCCGGGTGGAGAACATCATGCGCCACATGGACCGGATCGCCGGGCTGAAGATGGTGGCGGAGGCGGACCCCATGACCGGCCTGCTGAACAAGGTCAACGCCCAGAAGACCCTTGCGGAGATCTGCGTCCACGCCAACGGGATTCTGATGATGGTGGATCTGGACAGCTTCAAGCTGGTCAACGATCTCTACGGTCACGGCATGGGCGACCGCATCCTGATTCGCTTCGCGGAGATTTTAAAGAGCGTGATCCGTTCCTCCGACGTGGCCGGACGCATGGGCGGGGATGAGTTTATCGTCTTCTGCAAGGATATCAAGGACGAGGAGATCGTGGCGGACAAGGCCCGCCGGATCAACGAAAGCCTGCTGGCCTCCGCAAAGGAATTCATGGGAGAGGATTTCGGCATCCCTCTTGGCGCGTCCATCGGCGCGGTGGCGGTGCCCGAGGAGGGTACGGATTTTTACGATTTATACCAAAAAGCGGACAAGGCGCTCTATCGAGTCAAGCAGCACGGCAAACATGGCTATTCCTTTTATCGCAGCGATACTGCGCAGACCGGGGAGAGCGCAAAATCGGTCAACACCTCCATTCAGAGCATCCAGATGATCCTGGAGGAGCGGAATCGGGCCAAGGGCGCATACGGTCTGAGCATGGACGGCTTTCAGCACGTGTACCGTTATGCCGTCCGCTGTGTGGAGAACTACCACAACAAGATGGCGCTTGTCCTGTTTTCCCTGCATACGTCCCAGGATTCAGATTTGCCGGAGGAGGATGTGGCGGACCTGTTCGGCCAGGTGCTGCAGGGCTCTCTCCGCCGAAGCGATGTGTTTACGAAGAACGGGAAGAACCAGTTTATCACGCTGCTGACCAGCATTCCCCAGGAGAACACGGACATCGTGCTGCACCGTATTCTGGACAACTGGAGCAAAAGCGAGCACAGCGGTTTGGCAAGGGTGGAGTATGAGCAGTCGATGATCGAGGTGTGAGGCGATGGCGCATTCTTCCGACCCATTTACCAGGGAAGTGCGCCTGTGCCGGAACGGGGACCGCACGATCTACGGGCTGTCTTTTCTCCCGCCGGGAGAGGGGAGACGCCCTCTGGTCATCTTCTCTCATGAGCTGGGCAGCACCCTGCGTTCCGGGATTCCCTATGCGAAGCGCCTGGCGGCCGCGGGATACGCATCCTACGCCTTCGACTTCTGCGGCGGCGGCGCTTTCGGGAACCGCAGCGACGGCGCGACCACGGAGATGACCGTATCCTCCGAGATCGGCGACCTGGAAGCCGTGATCGACACGGCGCGGACCTGGGATTTCATTGACCCGGAAAAAATCATCCTGATCGGCGCCAGCCAGGGAGGCGTGGTTTCCGCGCTGACCGCCTGCCGCCGCCCCGGCCTTGCCGCCGGACTGGTGTTGCTGTATCCCGCGTTCAGCGCCGTGGACCATATGCACATGCTGTTTGCCTCTCCCCAGGACATTCCGGAGGAATTTGAGCTGTTCAACGGTCTGATTCGCCTGGGACGGCAATATGCCCTGGAGCTGTGGGACGCGGACTTTTACGGCGAGCTGTCCCGCTATCCGGACCCGGTGCTGCTGCTCCACGGCGACAGCGACGGCACGGTGCCGCTGCGCTTTTCCGAGCGGGTCTGCGCCGCCCTGCCGGACTGCGAGTTCCATGTCATTCCCGGCGGGGAACACGGCTTTTACGGCCGTCCCCTGGACGATGCCATGACGTATATTCTCACCTACCTGGAGCGCCGTCTGGGCTGACCGTTTCTCTTTCACAGAAATGTGAAAAAGCAACCGTTGCATAGAAACAACACAAGATCTGCCTGTTTTTCCCGCATTTGGGAAAAACAGGTTCTTTTTTGCCTTTCGCGGCATAGGATGGTGTGGCCGGAGAACTGTTCCGGGAGAGAAGAGCCGTCATGTCCGGAGGCCGCGGCCGGAGGTTGGCTCCGCCGCATTGAGGGAGGTCTGCCTGTGAAAGAACCATTATTTACCGGAAGCTGTACCGCCATGATAACGCCCTTTGCAGGCGAGGAGGTGGATGAGGCGCGGATGCGGGACCTTTTGACGCGTCAGCAGAGGGCCGGTACCGCGGCAGTGGTGCTGGCGGGGACCACCGGCGAGAGCGCGACGCTGCGCTCCAGGGAGTTCGAGCGCCTGATCGCTTTGGGCGTCGGGGAAGCATCGGGAAAGATGCGCGTGATCGCCGGGATCGGCGGCAACGATACGGCCGCCTGTCTGAACAAGGCTCTGTTTGCACAGTCTGCGGGAGCGGACGCCGTGCTGATGACGCCGCCGTACTACAACAAAACCACCCAGGCGGGAGTTATCCGGCATTTTTGTCAGGTAGCCGACCGGCTGCAGATTCCGCTGATCCTGTACAATGTGCCCGGACGGACAGCCATCGGCATTGACCGGGACACCTACAAGGCGCTGTCCCGTCATCCCAATATCAACGGGGTGAAAGAGGCCTCCGGAGACATATCCCTTGCCGCGTTTTTGGCCTCGGAGTGCGCCGATGGACTGAACCTGTGGAGCGGCAACGACGACCTGACCGTCCCTATGATGGCGCTGGGGGCAAAGGGCGTGATCTCCGTGGTATCCAACCTGGTTCCCGAGGCGGTCGCGGCGCTGTGCAAGGCGTGCCTGGAAGAGGACTATGCCGCAGCGCGGGAGTATTGCCGCCGATACGCGGAGCTGTACCGCTTGCTGTTTGTGGAGACGAATCCCATACCGATCAAGGCGGCGATGGAGCTGTGCGGGCTTGACAGCGGGCAATTGCGCCTGCCCCTGGTGGAGCTGACAGCGCCGAACCGGGAGATGCTGCGCGCCTGCATGAGACATCTGGGACTGCCGCTGCGCTGAGAACCGCGGTGCAGGCGACGCTGTTTTGCAGATACGAATAGGACTGCTCCCCGCGGCATAAGCTGTCAGGGGTGATTGATTTGAAGACAAACCGAAAGACGGTCCTGACATATGTCCTCTCTGCGGCCATCGCACTGGCGGCGGGGGGCATTTCCGTCTGGATCAACGGAGGGGATTTCACCGCGCCGGGTCCGGTGCGGCCGCCTCTCTCTCCGCCGGCATGGCTGTTTCCCATCGTGTGGACCATACTGTTTATCCTGATGGGGATCGCTGCCGCCCAAGTGTACACCAGCGATAGCCCGGAACGGCAGGACGCGCTGTTCCTCTACGCCGCACAGCTTGTGGTCAACGTGCTGTGGACCGTGTTCTTCTTCCGCTTTGACGCTCTGCTGCTCAGCGCGTTCTGGCTGGTATTCCTGCTGGCCCTGGTCGCTCTGACGGCGCTGCGCTTTGAACGGACCAGCCCCGGCGCGGGCAAGCTGCTGGTGCCATATCTGCTGTGGCTGCTGTTTGCCCTGTACCTGAACGTGGCCGCATGGGTGGTCAATCGCTGAGAAGCGGACAGCGCGCAGAAATCCCCCGGCTTCCGCCGCAGAGCGGAACACGGGGGATTCCATGCTTTCAAAGGAGGAATGATTCAGCGTATCCCTATACCAGGGGGATAGAGTGAACCTGCTGCTGCTTCTCTCAGAGCCTGTTTAATATCTCGGCGTGTGCGGATTTCTGAGCGGATTTTTCGCCTGTCGAGGCGCGAAACCGCAGCAATCCTTTGTGGATTGCAAGGTTGAGCAACAAAGATCAGACGGAAAATCCGCCGGAAAGACGTGCGC
>JAFTBW010000198.1 GCA_017455015.1 Oscillospiraceae bacterium
CACGCTTGACGGCAAATTTTGCGCCCGCCTGCGTTGCAAAAACCTTGAAATACACAAAGTATTCCTGCGGTTTTTGCGCCTTGGCGGACACAAAATTTGCTCGCCAATCGCACGCGTTGATTTCATCAGCGTTTCCTTAAAGATTGTGACAGGATGGCTTGCGTTCCATGAAGAAGAAGCATACAAGGCATGGAACCTTGCGGTTCAGGGCGAACACTTTGAGATAATTCCTCCCATGAATTGAGGCGATGCAAATGTATGTTTTAAACGATATATGCTATGCCGGAGAAATGAACGAGGGCATCAAAGTAACAGAGGCAAAACCCCTGCGCGGCGGTATGATGCTTGTGACGTTTTCCACGGGCGAAAAGCGGTTGTTTGATACGACGATGCTGCAAGGCTCCGCGTTCGCGCCGCTCATGGATGACAATGTATTCCGCAATCCGGTTCTGTTTCACGGCGTGATTACATGGAACAACGGAGAAATAGATATTGCACCGGAAACGGTTTATCGGGATAGTTTCGCTTATGACAGCATGGAGGTATCGTCAGCAATAGACCGGTTATAAAACACGTGCCTTTCCGCAACCTTTCAAGCCGAAAAGCACATTTCGCTTTTTTCCGGCTCCAAATCCGAAGATTGCAAATCCGGCTTTTCTCCTCTCCCGAGGGGAAAAGCCGGAATTCCTTCAATTTGTTCAGATCCGCCGCGTCAGCCCTGGAACTCGTCCTCCATCAGGCCGAAGTTGTCCCCTGCCGGGGCGGTATCCGCGGCGAGACCGTCCGCCGCTCCCGCGGGCAGAGACCGCAGCAGCACGTGGTACACCACCGGGGTGGTCAGACTCGCCGTCCCCGTCTCGCCGCCGTACCACTGGACCACCATCCAATAGTCCCGCTGGCTCTCCTCGGCGATGTTGGTAAGCTGCCGGATGCCGGGCGTACCCAGGCCGTCCACGTTCCGGGAGAAGTTGTCCCGGGAGACGACGGGCTTGCCGGAGAAGTTCTTTCTGGCCGCGTCCAGGGTCAGATACACGCTGTAGCGGCAGCCCGTGGCGCCCTGGGGAGCGGCGATGGAGATCCCGGCCCAGGAGCCCATCCCGGCGGCGGTCATGTGCTCCCGGAGACCGGCCGCGTCGATGGCGACCTCAAGATAGCTGCCCCGCTCGTCGTCCTTTTGGTTGGTCACGGCGGCGGTATAGCTCTCGTACAGATTTTCCAGCCGGCCCGCGCCGGTGCGCAGATCCTCCAGCGGCGCGGGACCGATGCGGCCCAGCAGGCTCTCCGCCGTGGTCAGGCTCTCCACGTCCAGCTCCACGTCCGTGAAATCCAGCTTGTAGACGACCGTCTCGCTCTGCCCGGTCTCCCCCTCTCCCGTCCAGGAGAAGAGCACATAGTACGTCTTCCAGCGGGAGGCGTCGAAGTAGCGGGTAAAGGCCCCGCCCGTCAGCAGATAGGCCTCCGGCTCGTCAAAGCGGGGACCGGCGGCGGAGTAGGACACGCGGTAGCCCGTGGCCCCCTCCGGGGCGGCCAGGGAATAGCCCGTCCAGAACGCCGCGCCCGCGCCGCCGCTGCGGTAGGGCGAAAGCGCGCGCATGTGGACCCGGATCACCACGTCCCAGGGCTCCCCCTGCGCGGCGGGAAGCGCTTCCACAGTGTACTCGTCCCACGGCGGGGTATCGGGATGGTCTGAGTCCACCGCCGCGGCGGGGCGGACATCCAGCGCCCAGTCCGGCACCGGTTTGGCCGCCGGGGCGGTCCCGCCCTCCTCCGGCTGCGCATCCGGCTCCGGGTAAGGCTCCTGCGGCAGATCCTCCGCCGCGTCCGTCCCCTCCGGCGTCTCACCCGGCTGCGGCTGCGCTGCCGGCTGCGGCTGGGCGGCAGGGCGGGCCTCCAGCAGGTCACCGGGCCACTCCCGGGGCTCGTCGTCCCAGCCGGAGCCGGTCTGGGGCTGGGCGGTCTCCTCCGGCGCGGGGGCGGCATCGCCGTCCTGCTCCTCCGGCCGCTCCGGCTCCGGGTCAGGCTCCTCCGCGGGAATGTCGGAATCGTCGATGGGCCCCAGGCTGGAGCCCTCGTCCACGATGATCTGCGTGTCCTTGGCCTCCGCCGTCAGCCGCAGGGCGTTGACGGAGGTGGCCCCGGTGAGGAACAGGGTCACCTTGGCGCAGACGATGACCTCACCGGAGACGGTCAGATCCTCCAGCGTGAGCATACCGCCCTCCGCCCCGGCGGAGACCACCAGATCGGACGCGATGCCGCTGACGATGACCTCCGGCGCTGCGGCCAGGGCGATGCCGCCCTCCGAGCGCACGATGGCCCCCTGGGTGTTGGTGTAGGCGGGCAGCGCCCGGTCCAGCAGATACAGGGCCTCCTTGCCGGTGAGCACCTCTCCGGGGTCCTCCCCGTCCGTGACGCCCCGCTCGCTCAGGACGCGCCGGGCGACGTCCGTCCAGCTCTCCCCCGGCGCGGGTTCCGTTTCATCCAGAAAATGCAGGGCTCTGGCGAGCATGACGGAGAACATCTCCCGCGTCACGGGGTTCTCCGGGGCCATGCTGTTGGGGCCGACGCCGCTCATGATCCCGGCGGCCACGCAGCAGGCCAGCGCCCCCGCGTAGGAGCTCTGGGGCCGGATGTCCGTGTAGCCGCGCAGGTCCGCCGTCTCCCGCAGACCCAGCAGCGAGGTAAAAAGCTGGGCGGTCTCGCCCCGGTTCAGGGCGTCCTGGGGATCAAACAGCACCGCGTCTCCGGGGATGCCGCGCCCGGTCCACCGCAGCACCGCCAATTGCCTGGCGCGCTCGTCCTCGCCGGGGTCCCTGGCCACCGCCCCCGCGGTGAGGGCCAGCAGGATCCCGAACGCCAGCGCCAGCGGGATCAGTTTTTTCCTGAGCACCGTACACACCTCCCTGCGGTCGCGGTACGCCTGTCCATTCCTGTCAACATCGGTATTAACCGGTTGCAAACGATTTCATTCCACGTTTATTATATCATCTTTTCAAATGTTTGCAAGGGTTTTCTGACAGATTTGACCCCGATTCGCTGTCGTAATGTGTCATTCTCTGTAACAATATGTTACCGTTTCCGATTCCGCCGCCGCGCCCTCCGAAACGGTGGGATATGTCGAATTAAATGCAGCAGGCCCCGGATCAGCCTGCATTTTTATGCAAATGTTTTCTTGACAACGGCCGTGATCATGCATAAAATATGAGGGTCGATTTTATGGGATAGGACCCTTGAGAAAATAAAGTTTCAAATCTTGCCGGAGCATGAAGCGTTCCCGGCAAGGCGACGGAGCGCGGCGATACTTTGTGTATCGCAAGCGACGTCAACGCAGCCGGGGGCGGTTCAGGCCCGGCAAGAATGAAAGGTTATTTTTTCAAGGGGCCATATGTTTTGACACTTTATTAAGGAGGCAAATATATGAAAAACGCATATCTGAACCGGGTCCTGGAAACGGTCAAGCAGCGCAACCCCAACGAGCCGGAATTTTTGCAGGCGGTGACGGAGGTCCTGGAGAGCCTGGAGGCCATTGTTGACCTGCACCCCGAGTACGAGGCCAACGGCATCGTGGAGCGGTTCGTGGAGCCGGAGCGTTTCATCCAGTTCCGCGTCCCCTGGGTGGACGACAGCGGCAAGGTCCAGGTCAACCGGGGCTTCCGCGTGCAGTACAACAGCGCCATCGGCCCCTACAAGGGCGGCCTGCGCTTCCACCCCAGCGTCAACGCCTCCATCCTGAAATTCCTGGGCTTTGAGCAGGTGCTGAAAAACAGCCTGACCACCCTGCCCATGGGCGGCGGCAAGGGCGGCAGCGACTTTGACCCCAAGGGCAAGAGCGACGCCGAGGTCATGCGCTTCTGCCAGAGCTTTATGAGCGAGCTGTACCGCCACATCGGCCAATTCACCGACGTGCCCGCCGGCGACATCGGCGTAGGCGGCCGGGAGATCGGCTACCTGTTCGGCGAATACAAAAAGATCACCAACCGCTTCGACGGCGGCGTGCTGACCGGCAAGGGCCGCAGCTACGGCGGGTCTCTGGCCCGGCCCGAGGCCACCGGCTACGGCCTGTGCTACTTCACCCAGGAGTACCTCAAGACCGTGAAAAACGACAGCTTCGCCGGCAAGACCGTGGTCATTTCCGGCAGCGGCAACGTGGCCCAGTACGCCTGCCAGAAGGCCACGCAGCTCGGCGGCAAGGTTGTGGCCCTCAGCGACTCCGCCGGCTACGTCTACGATCCCAACGGCATCAACCTGGACGTGATCTTCGACATCAAGCAGAAGCGGCGCGCGCGCATCAGCGAGTACGCGAAAGAGGTCCCCGGCAGCGAGTACCACGAGAACTGCCGCATGATCTGGTCCGTCAAGGCGGACATCTACATGCCCTGCGCCACCCAGAACGAGATCGACGTCAAGGAGGCGGACATGATCATCGCCAACGGGGCCATCGGCGTGTTCGAGGGCGCGAACATGCCCACCACCCTGGAGGCCACCCAGAAGATCCAGGCCGCGGGCCTGCTCTTCTCCCCCGGCAAGGCCTCCAACGCCGGCGGCGTCGCCACCAGCGGCCTGGAGATGACCCAGAACTCCATGCGCCTGAGCTGGACCTTTGAGGAAGTGGACGAGCGGCTCCGCGGCATCATGGAGGGCATCTTCCACAACGCCTACGACGCCTCCAAGGCCGTGGGCGCGGAGGGCAACCTGGTGGTCGGCGCGAACGTGGCAGGCTTCCTGAAGGTGGCCGAGGCGATGCTGGCCCAGGGCGTGGTGTAATTCCCCTCATCCGTCAGCCGCAAAGCGGCTGACACCTTCCCCCCAGGGGGAAGGCTATCCCCTCATCCGTCTGCGCTTGCGGCGCAGACACCTTCCCCCCAGGGGGAAGGCAATATGGAAGAGATTTGAATCCGTTTTCGGGGACCGTTCCGGCGGTCCCCGATTCCGCATATCCGCCGGAGAGAGGAGAAACCGAACTATGAGAGCAATCATGACCGTCATCGGGCCGGACCGGGTGGGCATCATCGCCAGCGTCAGCGCCCTTTTGGCAAGTCTCAACGTCAACATTCTGGACCTGAGCCAGACCATCATGGGCGGGCTGTTCACCATGACGCTGCTGGTGGACACCGCCATGTCCGAGCGCAGCTTTGAGGACATCCGCGCCGCTCTGGCCGGGCACGGAGAGCGGGAGGGCCTCAGCATCCGCATCCAGCGGGAGGACACCTTTGCCGCCATGCACCGGATCTGAGGTGGAGCCATGCTGAACCAATCGGACATTCTGCAAACCCTGGACATGATCGACCACCAGCACCTGGACATCCGCACCGTCACCATGGGCATCTCCCTGCGGGACTGCGCGGACCCCTCGCTGACCGACTGCGGCAATAAGATTTACGACAAAATCTGCCGCTGCGCCCGGGACCTCGTGGCCGTGGGAAACGCCATCGAGAGCGAGTACGGCATCCCCATCGTGAACAAGCGCATCTCCGTGACCCCCGTCTCCCTGGTGGCCGAGAGCTGCCGCAGCGATAACTACGCCGTTCTGGCGAAGGCCCTGGACCGGGCTGCAAAGGACTGCGGCGTGAACTTCATCGGCGGCTACTCCGCCCTGGTCCACAAGGGCTTTACCTCAGGGGACCGGAAGCTCATCGACTCCATCCCGGAGGCGCTGGCGGAGACGGAGCTGGTCTGCTCCAGCGTCAACGTGGCCACAACAAAGGCCGGCATCAACATGGACGCCGTTGCAAAGATGGGGCATATCATCCGGGAGACCGCGAAGCGGACCGCGGACCGGGACGGCCTGGGCTGCGCAAAGCTGGTGGTCTTCGCCAACGCCGTGGAGGACAACCCCTTTATGGCCGGTGCGTTCCACGGCATCGGGGAACCGGAGTGCGTCATCAACGTGGGCGTCTCCGGCCCCGGCGTGGTCCATGCAGCCCTGAAGGAGGTCCCCGGCGCGCCCTTTGACGTGGTGGCGGAGACCGTCAAGCGCACCGCGTTCCGCATCACCCGCATGGGGCAGATGGTGGCCCAGGCCGCCTCCCAGCGCCTCGGCGTCCCCTTTGGCGTGGTGGACCTGTCCCTGGCCCCCACCCCCGCCGTGGGCGACAGCGTGGCGCGGATTCTGGAGGAGATGGGACTGGCCGTCTGCGGCACCCACGGCACCACCGCCGCTCTGGCCCTGCTCAACGACGCGGTGAAAAAGGGCGGGCTCATGGCCTCCGGACACGTGGGCGGACTCAGCGGCGCCTTCATCCCCGTCAGCGAGGACGAGGGCATGATCGCCGCCGCGGAGCAAGGCGTGCTGAGCCTGGACAAGCTGGAGGCCATGACCTGCGTCTGCTCCGTTGGCCTGGACATGATCGCCGTCCCCGGCGACACCCCGGCTGAGACCCTCTCCGCCATCATCGCCGACGAGGCGGCTGTGGGCGTGGTCAACCAGAAGACCACCGCCGTGCGCCTGATCCCCGCCCCCGGCAAGACCGTGGGCGACCGGGTGGAATTCGGCGGATTGCTGGGCTCCGCTCCCGTGATGCCGGTACACCCCGAGAGCGCAAGGGCTTTCATCGCCAGGGGCGGACGCATCCCCGCCCCCATGCAGAGCCTGAAAAACTGAGGCGTCAAAACCGTCGTTATCACCGTTTGCCTTTTTTGCGCTCTCGCGTGCGCGTGTGCGCACGCCCGCGGGCGTGCCTCCCCTCTCGCCAGAGAGGGGATAGTCTTGTTCTTCTTTTTTTTCTTTTTCTTTGTCTTGGTCTTGTTCTTTTTCTTGGCCCCCGTTCGCATGCGACCGCAAGCGATCGCTCTTCTCCGCTTGTTTCCCGCCGGATTTGTTGTGCCTTTTCCGGGCGTTCTCCCTGTTTTTCTCACATTTCGCCGCGTAAGCAGCATTTGCCCAGTCGATGTCCCGGGCGATGAACGCAAACGCGATCCGCTCCGGACCCCGCAGGGGCTGGACCGGCTCGCCCGCGCCGTAGCTCAAAATCGCCCGCAGCAGCCGCCCCATCTGGGCGTCGGTGAGATCGGAGCAGCGCTCCTTGTAATTGTAGTAGCAGCAAAAATAGGCCATTGCCACGGTTTTTCCCCTCCCTCATTGTAGTTCGTTTGATGTTTCTTGGATTTTTCGCAATATTCATCAAGTTTCTTGCTTTTCTTGAAGATACCACAAGTTTCTTTGACTGTCAAGCGAAAATTAAAAATTTCTTCTCCGAGTTTAAATTTGATCGATGCCGCTTTTCCAGGAAAACACGGTTCATTGAAAAACACAAGTTCACAGCAGGACAGCACAAAAACAGGACAGCTCCATCTATGGAACTGCCCTGCAATTTGGATTATGTTTTTATGAACAGAAAGACAGTACTGTCTCGGTGTCATTCAGACGGGTCCTTCGAGGCCCGTATTCCTCCGTCACTTTGTGCCACAGCGCTTTTGCAGCCAGATTCTTCTCGTTGTATTTGACCTCCCAGCTTCCCTTGAAGCGCTGGAAAAGCATTTGTGCCGCTGTTATCGCAAGGTGTTTTTTGCGGTACATTGGAAAGATTGTGAACTCTGCCAGCACATGATCCGGCTTTGCGTCCAGATTGGAATACGGATGAAGCATGGCAAATCCGACAAGAGCTTTCTCCTCATACAACAAATAAGCTTTTCGCTTCGGGTCTGTAAAATAATCGTCAAAATATCCATAATGCAGGTTACCCAGCATATCCATCTCGTCATCATAATAATTCGTCATCTCATACAGATACTTCTGGTGAATATTCCACAAAAGTTCTCTGTTTTCCGGGTTTACTGGGATCAGTTCCATTTTATTCCCTCCCACATATTTCATTTTGTCTGTTTTACCTCGTGCGGGGCTGCCGCCCCATCAGTTTGTGTTTTACCATTGTTTTTACTTGACTTTCATCCGAAAAAAGATATAATAATAACAGAAGGCACCGCAACAAGCGGCTGGCTTCGTGCGTGGTTAATTGTGGGCTGTCAGTCAGCCCGAAAAACCGTCACTTGCCGGAGTGGCGGTTTTTCTTATGGGTGCGCTATTTTACAAAATCCGAGTGCTTCTGTCAATTCTTTTCTATCATAACAAGTATATGGTGAAATCGACCAAGTTCTGAAACCTACACACACAGGTAAAAAGGGACAAATTCTTTAAGATGCTGTTTTTCTCAAAAAAATGTTATAATTTCACAATCGTATTTTTAAATTCTTAAGGAAACGCTGAATAAATCCCCGCGCACGTTTGGCGGCAAATTTTGCGCCCGCCTGCGTTACAAAAACCTTGAAATACACATCGTATTCCTGCGGTTTTTGCGCCTTGGCGGACACAAAATTTGCTCGCCAACCGCACGCGTTGCTTTAATCAGCGTTTCCTTAAACGGAATCAGGGAGGAAATACCATGTCTTATGAAGTAATCCGGATCGACGAACAGAGCTGGCGGATCGAGGACGGCGGCGTGCGCTTTTTCCTGCTCACGGGGGACAGCGCCGCCCTGCTGGTGGACAGCGGCATGAGCGTGCCGAACGTCCGGGAGCTCGCGGCCTCCCTGACGGACCTGCCGCTCCGTCTGCTGAACACCCACGCCGACGTGGATCACGTAAGCGGCAACGGCGCGTTTGAGGAATTCTACCTCCACCCCTCCGACGCGGCGCTCTACTACCGATGGCACGAGCCCCGGACGGGGCGGATCGTCCCGGTCTGGGACGGGGACGTGATCGACCTGGGCTCCCGGGAGCTGGAGGTCATTCATCTGCCGGGGCACACGCCCGGCTCCATCGCCCTGCTGGACCGCAGCCGGCGGGTCCTCATCAGCGGCGACCCGTTCCAGGACGGGGATATCTTCATGTTCGGCCCCCACAGGGAGATGCACGCCTACATCCTCAGCACGGAGAAAGCGATGCGCAGGGCAGGCGAGTTTGATGCCATTTGGCCCTCCCACGGCTCTTTCCCCCTCTCCCCCGCGCTTCTGCCACGGCTCCGGGACGCAGCGGAACGGATTTTGCGCCGGGAACTGCCCGGCCGGGAGCAGGAGATGTTCGGGATGCGCCATCTCCGCTACGACGCCGGCGTCGCCCGGTTCCTGTGCGACCAATAAAAAAAGCCTGAACGGCGCCCTCTCCTATGGGAGATGGGCGCCGTTCAGGCTTATTTGCATTGCAATCAGGATTTGCCGTCAGTCGGAGTACTCCACCGCCTCGCCGGAGGTGTCGGCCCCGTCCGTAGCCACGTCGCCGCCGATGCCGTCGTGCTTGGCGCACCAGGAGCAAAGGCGGGTCCGCCCTGCGGCAATGGCCTGTTCCACGGTGCCGCGGGTCAGGCCGTCGGAGTTGTTCAGGTGGGGGCAGGTCTCGCTCACGTCGCCGGTGGCGTCAAACAGCACGTGGGTGTGGTACACCTTGCCAAAGGGTGTCCAGTACACGTCCGCCGCCCCCAGCGTGCTCATGGCCGCCTCCTGCTGCTCCTGGGATACCGGGTTGTAGTCGAAGCTTGCGGCCCCGCCCACCAGCAGGGCGATGACCGCCGCCACGGTGGCGATAACCTTGGTCCGCTTGTCCAGGTTCTTGTTGGTCAGCATGATCAGGATGATGGGCACGAACGCGAAGCAGGCCACGATGACCCCCATATTGTTCCAGAGCCAGAACGTGAACTGGTTTTTCTCCGAGGCCGGCCGGATGTGGTTCGCTTTTTTCCAAAGCTGGGAGCCGATGATCACGCAGGCCAGATCCAGTACGATAAAGATGATCAGCGCCGCCAGCGTGGGGATAAAGGTGATGTTCAGCTTGCCAAAGACCACGAGCGCCGCCAGCAGCTCAAACACAAAGGCCAGCACCCAGAGCACGATGGCCCCCACGCGATAGCCCGTCGCCTTGCCCTGCAAAGCCGCCTGATTTGCTTCCGCCGCCGCCTTGGCCTCCTGGTAGCCGGCGGCGTTCGTCACCGTCGGCCGCTTTTTCTCTGCCATAGGTTTACCCTCCCTCGTTCCGTTTGAAAGCGGCTTCACAGATTCAAATTCAACCGCTTTTCCCGCATTTTACCATACATTTTTGATTATGACAAGATATAATGTCAAATTGCGGGAGCTTTTTCCGCCCGTTTTTCTCAGGACGCCGTTCTGCCGGCAAAAAAAAGGAGGAGCTTACCAGCGCTGCATATTCCGCTCATATTTCCGGATATAGGACCGTTTCAGTTCCTGTGCGGATATCCCATAGCAGAGCAGGACATCATTATAATACATGAGTACGTCCGCCAATTCCTCCACGAGCCGCTCCCGCAATTCCTTTTCCTGACTGGCTGCCTCTCCGCCGTGTTTTTTGACGATGTCAATGACTTCGCCAATTTCTCCGATCATCCACAACAGTTGCTCTTTTCCGCGGTCGGGACAGATCGGTTTCCATTGATCCCTATATTTTTCCTGCAAAGACTTCTGCATTTCGAGCATTTCACTGATTCCGAAATCATCCATTCTCCATACCTCCGCCGCACCGTGCTGCATCATCAGCTCTCCCGGAAGACCACCCGGTTCCTGCCGCCGCTCTTGGCCTCGTACAGAGCCTCGTCCGCCCGAACGCAGACCTTGTCCGCCCGCTCGCCCTGCCGGGCCCGGACCGCCCCAAGGCTCGCCGTCACGGCGCAGGGGTCTTCAAATTTCAGCTCCGAGATCCGCTTGCGGATCCCCTCCGCCAGCTCCAGCACCTGCGCGCCCGTCCCGGATGGCAGGAGCATCATGAACTCCTCGCCGCCCCAGCGCCCCACCGCGCCGCCCGGCAATACGCCTGCGCTGTCCTGCAGCACGGCGGAGGTCTTGCGCAGCACCTCATCCCCCGTCTTGTGGCCGAAGCGGTCGTTGATTTTCTTGAAATAATCCAGGTCCAGCATGATGAGCCAGAGACCGTCCCGTTTTTCCTCATCCACCGCCTCGGTGATCCGCCGCTGGATCTCCGTGCGGTTATAAAGGCCCGTCAGCCCGTCCGTCACCGCCATGCGCGCAAGCTGCCGGTTCAGCTCCTCCAGCTCCTCCGTGGCGGTCTTGACAAAGGTCGCCATCCGGTTGATGATGGAGACCCTGCCGCGGAAATCCCGGGCGGGCAGGGCCAGCTCCCGGGGCTCGTGCTCCCGCACCGCGCCCTCCCGCAGAGCCGCCAGCACCTGGGTCACGTTGTGCAGATTCAGGTATTTTCCCGTCCGCAAAAATTCTCCGGAGGTATAGAAGCCGGAGGTGGGAGCCGCTGCCTGGTAGGACTCCGTCTCCTTCCCCACCTCCCGATCCCCCCAGAAGGTCCGCCGCCCCGCGCAGGAGAAGACAAAGATGCAGTCCGGCGTGAACTTCATCAGGCGGTTGCCCTCCTCGATGGTCTCATCCAGGATCGTCCAGGGGTCGCCGTAGGCGATCCTGGCCTTGACATCCTGGTCCATATCGGAGGTCATGACCAGGGAACCGTCCGCGTTGCTGGAAATGGGGGCGCGCATGATGTCGATGCCGTTGTGGTGGTAGAAAAACGGGAATTCCAGCGTGTTGACAAAGAAGTCCCCGTCGTTGGGGATGTGCAGATATTTGTCGTAGGTCTCATAGGCGGGCCGGTGGTTCAGCTCCTTCAGAATGTACCCGTCCGCCGCCGTCACGTCCAGATAGGAGCCCAGGGGCTTCCAGCCGGTGATATAGCTGGTCTCCAGGAAGAGGTCCTCCCCGCCCATGAGCACAAACACGATGCCGTTCCGGCTGCATCCGCCCGCGCTGGAGAACACAAAGGTGTCCTCCGCCTCCAGAGCGTTGTTGAGGGCTCCGCCGCCGAAGACCTGGACCCCCTCCCGCAGCGCGCTCAGCCCGTCGCAGAGGGCCGTCATGGACATGCCCCGGATCGTGGCCAGCATCTCCACGCCCTTTACCCAGGGCCGTTTCTCCACCTCACGCACCACCTGCGCCGCCGTCTCCGCCAGCGACGGCGCGGCCAGCGGATACTGGAGGACCTCGAGCTTTGTGGTGGGATATTCAAAAAAGGTGCAGCTTATGACGATGCTCTCGCCGGAGAAGTCCCCGTACAGGATGCTTCCGAAGGCGGAGCAGCCGGCGTAGAGGGCCTCCGGGAGCGTCCGGGCGACGGTATCGCAGATATGGCCGATGATCTCCCGGTCCGGCACCTCCGTAAAAATCTGGAAGAAGACCGTGGAACAGAGATTGCTCCGCTGCCAGCGGCAGATTTTCCGCAGCTCCTCCGCAAAGCTTTTTTCACCCTGATAGACAAACTGTATCTGTTTCATATCCACACCCCGCTGGAAAAGCCGGGAGGCGCGCCGCGTTTCGGTGAGAAAGCGGCCTCTCCGGCGTTTTCCGAAATCATACGTCCGTATTATATACGTTTGTCAAAAAACAGGCAAGCACAAAATCCAAAAAAGGCCGGCAGCCGAAGCTGCCGGTCGGAAAATCATTTTTCGGATGTGTCTTCTCAGCCCTTTGCCGCTTCTCTGGCGGCCCTGGCCCTTGCCAGCTTCGCCTTGAACATCTGGGCCTCCTCCAGCTTGTAGCTGTTGGAGGAGTAGATCAGGAACACGCAGACGATGACGCCGTTGAGCACCGTCTGGACGGAGTTGCTGACGCCCATCTTCTGCAGGCCGGAGGTGATGATGGCCTGGACCACCGCGCCCATGAAAATGGCGACGGGATAGGAGCTGTACTTGGCGAAGATGCCGCCGATGAACATAGGCAGGAAGGCGCTCATGAAGTAGGATGCGGAGCTGAGGCCCGTCTCCGGGGCCACCACGCCGTTCTTGCTCAGGTACATGCAGCCGGCCAGACCCATCATGACGCCGGCGATCACATAGCAGTACACCGCGTTGCGCTTTTCGCTGATGCCCACGTCCACGGCGATCTTCTGACCGCCCTGGAGGGCGCGGCGGTTGTAGCCGATCTTTGTGTAATCGTAGACCACCACCAGGATCGCCAGCACCACGACCGTCAAAATCAGGCTGTTCCCGGTCCGGGCGAACACCAGCATGGGGTTGCCGATCAGGCGGACGCCCTTGGCCTTGTTGAACATGAAAGCGATGGCCTCATAGATCATGGCAAGGCCCACGCTCACCACCATGGGGGGCAGCTTCAGCAGCACGTACACCACGCCGGACACAAGGCCGATCACCGCGGCGATGACCACCACGAACAGCAGCAGCCCGAAGGGACCCCAGCCCAGGCTGTTGGCCAGGTTGCCGCCCAGGATCGTGGCCAGCACCAGCTCCGCGCCGATGGCGTAGTCAAAGCGCCCGGTGGTCACGTTGATCGCCATCGCCTGGGCCACCAGTCCCGCATAGACCGCGTTGTAGATGATGGTGGTCAGGTCGTTGCCCACACCGAAGCCGGTATGCCCGGTGGCGTTGCAGAGAATCAGGAAGAACAGGTATACCGCCACAGGCAGCACCAGTGTCATCCCAATGTTTTTTCCGAGTTTCGCTGTCTTCATCACATTTCATCTCCAAACGTTTGGGAAGCGCTGATGAAATCCGGCGAGAGCAGATGTCGAGCAAATTTTCGCCGGACCAAGGCGCAAAAAGTGCAGGAATACTTTGTGTATTTCAAACTGTTTGCAACGCAGAGCCGGCGAAAATTTGCCGGCAGATGCCGAAGACGGATTCATTAGCGTTTCCCTTGGTGTGGGCCGTTCCCGGCACTTTTTTCTCCCCCCTCCCCCGAGGGGAGGGGAAAGAGAGGTGTTTTATCCGATGCAGTCGCTGAGGGACTTGTTGAACATGGCACACACGTCGTCCGTGGTGGCGCTCTCGTTCAGGCCGCCCAGGATGGAGGCCATCTGGTCGGCGGTGATGAAGAACGATTCATCGGTGATGTGCTTGGCGTACACGGCGTTGAAGTCGTCCGCGCCGCTGAGGGTCCAGCGCTGGGTGGGGTTCAGAAGCGCCAGACCGTCGGCGTTGCGGGTCAGCGCCTCGTGGCCGGTGATGGCGTTCAGCAGATCGCAGAACGCGGAGCCGAAAACCACCTCGGGGCAGTCATAGACCAGGGCGATGACGGTGCCGTTGTCCACGAAGGACTTGTAGGTGTCGCTGACGGTGCCGATGCAGCCGACCTTGATGTCCTTGCCGGACTCAATGATGGGCTGGAACCAGGTGAAGGCGTCGAAGGAAACCACCACGCCGTCATAATCGGAGGAGAAGAACGCGGCCTGCGCGGCGAAATAGGAGTCGCCGGGGAAGCCCTCGATCACGTCGGTCGCGGGGTCGAAGCGGGTGGAGGAACCGGCGGCCTGGGCGGCGGCGATGCCGTCAAAGAAGCCCTGCTGGCGGTCGATGAACATCTGGACGCCGAAGGAAGCGCCGCCGTTGCAGAAAGCAATGTGCTCCAGGCCCGCGTTGCCCATGCTCATGCCCAGCTCATAGCCCCCCATGTAGTCGCCGTTTTTGGCGTTGGGATCGTCGGGATCGGCAAAGGTGTAGCCGCCCACAAAATGGGGATCGTCTTTTACGGCCTCATAGAACTCGCTCATGCCCCAGTAGTACATGCCCTGGTCGGTGCAGTGCTTGATGCTCTCCGCGCCGGCCACGTTGTAGTAGGCGAAGATCCCCTTGCAGCCTGCGGAGGCGCAGGAGTCGATGAACTGGAACTCGTGCTCCGCGGACTGGATGGCCTCGGAGATTGTGAACTCCACATTGAAGTATTTTGTCAGGTAGTTGAAATACTCCATGACGCCCATGAAGCTCTCGTCGGTGGTGTCAAAGGCAATGACGCCGATCTTGACCTTTTCCGCGGGCCAGGACTTGTCCAGGGCGTAGCCGGAGGCGGGGGCGGCGTCCGTGCCGCCGGAAGTGGCGGAAGTGCCGCCGGAAGCGGTGGATGCGCCGCCGGAGGCGGTGCTGCCCGCGCCGCTGTCGCCGCAGCCGGCCAGCAGGCAGAGGCAGAGAACCAGGGCCAGCGCCAATGCGAGTGTTTTTTTCATTTTGTGATCCTCCTGTCATCATTTATGAGCGCGCCGGTGCGGCGCAGTCTCTCAAAAGGAATTTCAGCGGGGCAGCAGCTTTCCGCGATAGCTCAGGGAGCTGACCAGCACCACCACGATGAACACGATGCCGCGGGTGGCCTGGATCTGACCGGTGCCAAGCCCCATGATCGCCAGACCGCTGTTGAGCACGGTGATGGTCACCGCGCCGATGAGGCCGGCGCTGATCTTGCTGCGGGGACCGCCGGACAGGGGCATGCCGCCCAGCACCAGGGCCACCATCACGTCGGTACCCAGGGTGCCGCCCATGGAGGCGTCCGCCGTCCGGGTGCGCATCAGCAGCAGCAGCGCCGCCAGGGCCACGCCCAGGCCGCCCATCAGGAACACGGTCAGGGTGGTGCGGGTAGTGTCGATGCCGCTCTGGCGGGCGGAGACGATGTTGCCGCCCATGTTCCTGGTCTTGACGCCCAGGGGGGTGTAGTTGAAAGCCACCAGACACAGGGCGAAGAACAGCGCCAGCACGATGACGCTGATGACGGAGATCTCCGTAAAGTTGAAGGAGCGCATTTCGCTCACGGCGGAGGACAGGGAAACTGTAGTCTCGTTGCCCATGATCACCAGCACGATGGCGGAGAAGATGGACGACAGAATGATGGTGAAGATGAAAAACGGGATATTGACGTAGGAGGCCAGCAGGCCCTTGACGATGGCAAGCACGAGGGAGATCAGCAGGATCACCACAAAGCCCAGGAAATAGCTGCCGGAGGCGATCATGACCTTGGCCCCCAGCACGGCGGCAATGCAGAGGCTGCCGCCCATGGACATGTCAAAGTACCCCGCGCCGAACACGAACACCGCGCCGATGGCGCACATGGCGGTGGTGATCACCGAGCTGGCCAGGGCCTGCAGGTTGGTGGAGGACAGCAGCGCGCCGCGCGTCAAAACGGAGAACACCACGATCACCAGCACCAGGCCGGCGATGGGGGCCAGATTGCCGATCAGCCGGGCGTCCGCCTTTTTTGCAGGAGCCTTTTGGGTTTTCGCTTCCATTTTCTGTTCCATGTTCCCGCCCCCTCTCAAATCATCACGTCAATGATCTGGTTCTCGTTCATGCCGCCGGCATGGGTGAACTCCCCGGCAAGCCGGCCGTCCTTGAGCACCAGCAGCCGGTCGCACATGCCGATGAGCTCCGTCAGCTCCTCCGAGATCATGACGATGCTCTTGCCCTCCCGGCGCATCTTGTCGATGAGCTGGTACATGGCGGCCTTGACGCCGATGTCCACGCCGCGGGTGGGGCAGTCAAGCACCAGGATGTCGCAGCCCCGGCCCACCCATTTGCCGAAGACCACCTTCTGCTTGTTGCCGCCGGATAAGTACTGCACGTCCTGTCTGGGGGAGGCGCACTTGATGGACAGGTCCTTTACCAGTCCGTCGATGTACTTTTTGATGTCGGCGGGCAGCAGGAACGGCCCCCGCTGGATCTTGTCAAAGCCCGCCGCCAGGATGTTGTCGGCGATGGAGGCGGTGAGCACCAGCGCCTCCTTGTCCCGGTCCTTGGAGACATAGCCGTAGCCCCGGCGCAGGGCCTGCCTGGGACTGTTGATGGCTTCATTGAAACGCTTGTCCAGCACCTCGCCCTCCAGCAGCTTCATCTCCCCGAACAGGGCCTTGCCCAGCTCGTGCATGCCGCAGTGGCTCAGTCCGCCGATGCCCAGGATCTCGCCCTTGTGCAGGTCCATGCTGAAATTCATCAGCATCCCGAAGGCGGTGGTCACGTCCCGCATTTGCAGCACCACCTCGCCGCTGACCGGCTGGGAGAAGTCCGCCCGGTAGTAGTCCCCGGTCATCTCCCGGCCCACCATGCAGCGCTTGATGACGTCCTCGTTCATATCCGCCTTGTCGAGAGTGGTGATGAGCACGCCGTCCCGGAGGACGGTGAGGGTGTCGCAGGTCTCCATCAGCTCCTCCAGGTCGTGGGAGATGAAGATGACGGCCTTGTTCTCATCGCGCATTTTGCGCATGATGCCGTAGATGATGTCCCGCCCCTGCTGGCTCAGCGCCGTGGTGGTCTCGTCCACCACCAGGACCTCCGGGTCCTCGTAGACGGTCTTGGCGATCTCCACCAGCTTCCGGTCCTGCATGTTCAGAGAGTCGATGGGGGCGGCGGCGTCCACGCCGGTGAAGCCGATGGCGTCCAGCGCCTTCTGGGCCTCCCGGATCATGGCGGCGCGGTTGATGAACACCTTGCCGAACTTGCCCTCCTCGCCCAGAAAGATGTTCTCCGCGATGGAGATGCCCGGGACGGTGCCCTGCTCCTGCACGATCATGCCGATGCCCAGAGCTGCGCCCTCGATCATGGAGGAGGGGTGGTGGGGTTTGCCCTTGAAGAACATCTCGCCGCTGGTGGGCGGCTGCATGCCCGAGAGAATGGAGGTGATGGTGGATTTTCCCGAACCGTTTTCCCCGATCAGCCCGGTGATCTGGCCCCGATAGATTTTGATGGACACGTTGTTCAGCGCCACCGTGGGGCCGAAGGTCTTGCAGAGCTGCCGGGTTTCGATAATCAGCCTGTCTTCTTGCACGGCGATCCCTCCTGATATTTGTCATTCACGGGACGAAGCGGGATATTGTACATACTTACATGATAGCAAACCAATTCCCCGGTGTATACAACACTCTGATGCGCTTTATCCGACTTTTTTTGCAAATCGCTCCGACTTCATTGACAGCGGACGCCCCGGGACGGTATACTCAGGACGGACATCCGGCAACGGTGAATTGGCACAAAGCGTCTGGGGGTGACCGGATTGGACTCCGTCAATTTATACACGACCATCGGGGAATTGTACGACTACGTCCTGGATTACAGGCGGCGGACCGGCGAGGACCTGCAGGTGGTGGACGCCCTGCGTCTGATGCGGGCAAACCGGCTTTTGTCCGCAGGGGAACCGACCGTTCCGGCTTTTCATTACGGCGAGGGGCGGGAGCAGTTCCTGGATTATCTCCGGTCCATGCCGGTGGACGCGCTCGGCCTGATCGAAAACTCCCAGGGCAATTTTCCCAAGCGGGAGGACGATATCTTCCCTGCGGGGAAGGACGTGTTCGCCTTTCTCCACATGCCCTATTCCGGCAGGCGGCTGCACTACCACAACTATTTTGAAATCACCTATCTGCTGAAAGGCGACTGCTGCTTCAGCTTTGAGGAGGAGAGCGTGCGCCTCCACGAGGGGGACATCTGCCTTGCCAGCAACTACGCCTGGCACGAGGTGGCTCCCCCGCCGGGCTGCACCGCCGTCGCGGTGGTGGTCCGGAAGACCACCTTTGACAATCTGTTCAGCGGCCTGCTCTCCCGGCAGGATCTGGTGAGCCTGTTCTTCCGCAAGTGCCTGCGGGACCAGGGCCACCCCAACTACGTGCTGCTGCACACCGGCAACGACCCCGCCCTGTTCTACACCCTGCGGGAGCTGGTGCAGGAGGTCTACCGCACGGACGAGTACGCCAACGAGTGCTCCGCGGACCTTTTGAGCCTCTTCCTGGCCCGCGCCATCCGCGCCAGCGCCGCCAGCGTGACCCTCCGGCACTATGAGGGCTACAACCGGCAGGACTTTGACTTCTCCATGATCCTGCACTACATCCAGCAGAACTACCGCACCGTCACCCTGGCCAATCTGGCGGACGCCTTCCATTTCAGCGAGAGCTATCTCAGCCGCCTGATCCAGAAGAACCTGGGACAGAGCTTCACCGGCGTGCTGCGGGACCTGAAGCTGAACCGGGCTGCGGAGCTGCTGCGCACCAATATGAAAATCAGCGAGATCAGCGACGCGGTGGGCTACGTCTCCGTGGACCACTTCACCCGCACGTTCCGAAAGGTTTACGGCCTGTCCCCCCGGGACTGGCGGGCGCAGCAGCGCCCGGACAACGATAAGATAATATGAAGTGACCCCAGCACTTGCAAAACGTGGATTTACCTGTCATACTGGTCATGAGAAACGCCAAGTAGGATAGGGATTACCACATACAAGGAGGAGTCACCATGACAAGTATAACCTATATTGGGATGG
>JAFTBW010000199.1 GCA_017455015.1 Oscillospiraceae bacterium
CGCCCCTCATCCGTCACGGCCTCGCGGGAGATCGGCCGTGCCACCTTCCCCCGGAGGGGGAAGGATAGGGCGCAGGATTTCCCCTTGGGTGCGGTTCATTCAACTGCACAGGTCGAACTATTTCCAGATATATGCGTCTTCTTTTCCGAAGATGTTTGTCACAAGACAGAATACTTCGATTTTATCAGTGTTTCAAAAATCTGGTCACGGCATTATGTTCGGCGCTCCTATTGATTTATATGATTTCCATCGCGGCAAGATAACCTCCGTGGACTGCGTCGGCCACTTTCCCGGCGCGGGAAGCGTCGCCGACCACCCAGACCGGAACCGTCCCCGCAGCGGTTTTCAGCTTCTCCACCGCATCGGAGTTGGAGCGCATCCCGAAGGAATAGCACATGCTGTCGGCAGGGATCGTCTCCCGTTTGCCATCTTTCTCCACGACGATGCCGCCGTCCGTGAATTCCAGCACCCTTGCGCCGAGGACCTGCTTGATTCCCCGGTTGTCCATTTCCGTCAGAAGCGCGTTACGGTAGTAGCCAAAGGTCTCGTCCGCGATGCGCGGCAGCATTTCGATCACCGTGACCTCATGGCCGTGGTTGGCCAGGTGCAGACCCACCTCACAGCCCACCAGGCCGCCGCCGGCCAGCGCCACCCGCTTGCCCAGCTTGTCCAGGTTCCCGTAGGCATCCAGCGCGCCCATGGCCTTTTCGATGCCGGGGATCGGCGGGGCCACGGGGTGGGCGCCAACGGCGATAATGATGGCGTCGGGCTTGATCTCGTCGATCAGCGCCGCGTCCGCCGCGGTGTTCAGCCGGATCTCCGCGCCGCTGCGTTCCAGATCGCGGATGATGACGTTTTTCGCGTTCATCAGATCGACCTTGTCCTCGTCGCGGTCCGTAAAGTTGATGGTGCCGCCCAGCTTGCCGGATTTCTCTACGAGGATGACCTCATGGCCTCGCTCCCGTGCGGTGATACCCGCCTGGCAGCCGCCCACGCCGCCCCCGATGATGAGCACCTTCCGGCTGCCCTTCGGCTCCGGCAGCGTCTCCGGGTAGAAGCCGAAGCCGCTCTTGGGGTTGATGGCGCAGGAGCCCATCGACGCCGGGGAGTAGATTTTGCCCGCCGCCTCCGGGCCGAGCTTCTCCCACAGGGGAATATCCGTGGGATGCTCGCAGAAGCCGGGATAGCAGTTGAAGCAGCGGACGCAGCGCCGGATCTCGTCCTCACGGCCCTCCAGCGCCTTGTTGGGCATGTTGGGGTCGGCAAAACACTGGCGTCCGAACTCCACAAAGTCCGCCTTGCCTTCCGCGATGACCTGCTCCGCCAGCTCCGGGCCGTTGTAGCCGCCGATGGTGGAGACATAGGACTTTTTCACCGCCCGCTTCACCGCCGCGGCGTAGTCCTGGTTCAGCCCGTGGGGCTCCAAGAAAGAGGAGAAGGTTTTGGTGCGGCTGCCCAGCCATTTCAGGCCGTTGCTGACGTGGATGATGTCCACGAGCCCGTCGATCTCCTTGCAAAATTCGACCGTGTCGTCGATGGTCATGCCGCCGGGCACGCCGTCCTCCGCGGAGAAGCGCAGCTCAATGATCCGGTCCTCTCCGATGCCGCGGCGGCAGGCGGCGATGATCTCCTTGGGGAAGCGGGCGCGGTTTTCCACACTCCCGCCGTACTCGTCGGTGCGGTGGTTGGTCCAGGGGGAGACAAACTGCTGGAGCTGGAAGCCGTGGCCGCCGTGGAGCAGTACGCCGTCAAAGCCGCACGCCCGGGCGAAACGGGAAATCGTGCAGTAGTCGTCCAGCACCTTGTCCATCATGGCGCGGTCCATGCCCTTGACACGGACGCCGTCGTCACGGGTCCAGTCCTCGGGCCCCCAGGGTTCCTCCGCCTCCTCGGCGCGGCTGCCCTCGTGGGAGAACTCGAAGTAGCAGAGCGCACCTTTGGCATGGATGCGGTCGGCATACTCCTTTGCGATTGCAAAATCCTCGCCCTCGAAGTGCTCGAAGTCGATCTTCCGCTCCTGAAAGATGGTGCGGGCCTCCTCAAAGTTCAGGGGCATCTCTCCTGTCGAGACGCAGGCGAAGCCGCCCGCGGCCCGGTTCTCCACCATGCGGTAAAGGTTTTCTTTGATCTGCGGAATGAAGTAACTTGCATGAACAAACATGGTCGGTGCGGCCTTCATGCGGTTCTTGTAAGTCTTGCCGCGGATGGTCAGCGGGGAAAACAGGTGCGGGTATTTCTCCTTGCCGGGCTGTGTGTTCATAGCTTTGACCTCCTGTGGTTTTTAATCTGCATCCGTTATCTGTACCCTTGCACGGACATTTAAGATATCCTTATTTTAGTATGATATTTGGCCCTTGTAAACAACCAACTCATTGTTATATAATAAGATTATCTTATTATATGCGCAGGAGGCCTATATGCAGACCCGCCAGTTGGAACTGTTTATCGCCGTCAGCGAAACCCTGAACTTTACTGCCGCTGCACGTCGCTATTATATTACGCAAGCGGCTGTTTCCCAGCAGATCAAATCTCTGGAGGACGAACTGGGCTTTTCTCTGTTCGAGCGCAACAACAGGCGCGTGAATCTCACAGTCTCAGGCCGGGCTTTTCTGGAGGACGCGAAAGCGATTGTGCAAAGGACCAGAGATGCGGTACGGCGGGCGAAGGAGGCCGGAGCAGATAAGGAGATGGCACTGCGCGTCGGATTCATTAAGGAAACGCTGATTAAAGCAACGCGTGCGGTTGGCGAGCAAATTTTGTGTCCGCCAAGGCGCAAAAACCGCAGGAATACTTTGTGTATTTCAAGGTTTTTGTAACGCAGGCGGGCGCAAAATTTGCCGCCAGACGTGCGC
>JAFTBW010000200.1 GCA_017455015.1 Oscillospiraceae bacterium
CATTTTGTGGATCGTTCTTGGGGCGGTCCTGGGCGTCGCCGCCGCCATCCTCATCAACGAGGTCGTCGGCAAGCTGAAAAAGAAATTCTACATGACCGCCATCCTCCTGCCCTATCTGATGAGCATGGTCGTCATCGCCTATCTGGTCTACGCCTATCTCTCCCCGACCTCCGGACTGTTCACCAAGCTGCTGGAGCGGGCAACGGGCGCAGCCCCCGCCTTTTACCAGGAGAGCAGGTGGTGGCCCTTTATCCTCACCTTTGTGAACCAGTGGCGGCAGATCGGCTTCGGCATGATCCTCTACATGTCCACCATCCTGGGCATCGACCCCAGCCTGTACGAGGCCGCCACACTGGACGGGGCAACAAGGTGGCAGCAGCACCGGAAGATCACCATCCCGCTGATGGTCCCCACCATCGTCATGCTCTTCATCCTGAGCCTGGGCCAGATCTTCCGCAGCGACTTCGGCCTGTTCTACCAGGTGCCAATGAACCAGGGCGCGCTCTACAGCGTTACCCAGACCATCGACACCTACGTCTACCGCGCCCTGCTCAAGACCAACGACGTGGGCATGAGCTCGGCGGCCAGCTTTGTCCAGTCCATCGTGGGCTTCATCTTCGTCGTGGTGGCCAACAAGGTGGTGGGCAAGCTGGACGAGT
Organism: Oscillospiraceae bacterium; assembly: GCA_017455015.1. GTDB lineage: Bacteria > Bacillota > Clostridia > Oscillospirales > Oscillospiraceae > RGIG7114. The sequence goes on from JAFTBW010000200.1 coordinate 660, forward strand.
CCAGCGCGCTGTTCTGAGAAGGGAGGAGCAAAATGGTCAATCAATACAAGGGCTGGAACATCGCAGCCAACATCGTCCTGGTCGTCCTTTGCGTCCTGGCGCTGGCTCCCTTCCTGCTGCTCATCATCGCCTCCCTGACGGACGAGACCGTCGCCATGACCCAGGGCTACAGCTATTTTCCGGAAAAGTGGTCCACCATGGCCTACGAGTACATCGGCAGTCAGGCCGCCAAGCTGGGAAGAGCCTACCTGATGACCATCGTGGTCACCGTCATCGGCACCGCCGTGGGCGTGCTGATCACCGCGCTGCTGGGCTATATGCTCTCCAACCCCGAGCTGCCGGGCAGAAAGTGGCTGAACCTCTATGTGGTGTTCACGATGCTCTTCAACGGCGGTCTGGTGCCCACCTACATCATGTACGTCAAGACCTTTGCCATCAAGAACACCATCTTCGGCCTGCTGGTGCCGAACCTGCTCTGCTCCGCCTTCCTGGTGATGCTGGTGCGCAACTACTTTGAAAACAGCATCCCGCGGGAGCTCTACGAGGCGGCGCGCATCGACGGGGCCAGCGAGTTCCAGACCTTTTTCCAGGTGGCTCTGCCCCTGAGCACGCCTATCCTGGCCACCGTGGGACTGATGATGGGGCTGGCCTACTGGAACGACTGGCAGAACGGCCTGTACTACCTCTCCGACGCCAGCGCCCATCTGAAAACCATTCAGAACCTCTTGAACGACATCAACGAGAACATCGCCTACCTCGCCAGCGACTCCACCGCCGTGGGCGGGATGGACATGCCCACCCAGACGGCCCGCATGGCCATCGCTGTGGTCGGCATCCTGCCTGTGCTGGTGATCTACCCCTTCTTCCAGAAGTATTTTGCCAAGGGCATCACCATGGGCGCGGTCAAGGGCTGAACGAAAAAAGTAACCGTGTCAAGGGGACGGTTCTTTCGACACACTTTTTGTGTCAGAAGAACCGTCCCCTTGACACATCAGACACAAAAAAAGTTTTCTCCCCCGTTGCGGGGGAGAAAACAACAAATGATTGAAAAAGGTTCCAAAAAAGATGCAACTATGTGTTTTACTTGAGCTCTACCTTGGCGCCGACGGCTTCCAGCTTGCCCTTGATCTCCTCGGCCTCGTCCTTGGAGACGCCCTCTTTGATCTTGGCGGGCACGCCCTCGACCATGGCCTTGGCCTCGGCCAGGCCCAGACCGGTGATGGCGCGGACTTCCTTGATGACCTTGATCTTCTCGGCGCCGAACTCGGTCATGACGACGTCGAACTCGGTCTTCTCCTCCACGGGAGCGGCTGCGGCGGCGGGGCCGGCGGCCACGGCGGCGGCAGCGGCGCTGACGCCGAAGGCCTCCTCCAGAGCGTGTACGAGCTCGCTGAGCTCCAGCACGGTCAGACCCTTGACTTCTTCAATGAGAGCGGTAACTTTCTCGCTGGCCATTTTCATGTTCCTCCTGTAATATAAATTTGTGTTTGCGCGCCGGAGAGCCTGTCCGGCGCAGCGGCGTCACTCCGCCGCCTCGGCGGCGAGGCCGCCTCCCTGCTTCTCCGCGATCTGGTTGAGCACGACGGCCAGACTTGTGATGGGGGCCAGCAGGGTGCCGAAGACCTGGGAGTACAGCGCGTCCTTGCTGGGCAGGGCGGAGATGCCCGCGATCTCCTCCTGGGTCAGGACCCGGCCGTCCATAAAGGCGGCCTTGATGCTGAAGTTGTCGCCGGGAATCTTCTTCGCGTAGTCGCTGAGGATGCGGAACGGGGCGATGGGGTCACCCTTGCTGGTGGCCAGGGACGTGGTCCCGTTCAGGAAGCCGTCCAGCTCCTGCAGTCCGCAGTCGTCCAGCGCAAACCGGGTCAGGGTGTTCTTGATGACGGTGTACTCCACCTCGTTCTTGCGCAGCTCGGTGCGCATCTCGGTGTCCTGCGCCACGTTGATTCCCTTGTAGTCCACCAGGACGCCGCTCTCCGCGTTGCGGATACGCTCGACCAGGGCGGCCACGATGGCTTTCTTCTCGCTGAGCACTTTTGCATTGGGCATGTTTTCGTTTCACCTCCGGAACTCTTGATTTTCCGCGTCCGGAAAGAAAAAAGCCCCATGTCGCAAAAGACATGGAGGCAGAGCAGCAATCAATCCTGTATGACGCTGTTCCTCGGCAGGAATTACGGCCGGAACGGACGCCGGCCCCCTGCTGTCTTCGGGACGCTGCGCAAGTCTACCAGATAATGCCGCGGCTGTCAAGCCTTTTTTTCCAAATCATAAAAATTATCCAATCATTTGTGCGCAAAAACAACAAAAAAAAGCAATTCGCCGGAATGTTTCCGCAAGAACGGCATGTGTTTTTTCCTCTTTGTCGTTTTTTGTAGTATTTCTGAATTTGTCGATTTTTCCATTGATTATTTTTGGGATTAGTGGTATCTTTATACTTGATTGTATGGGTCATTCTGCCCGGAGGAGGGGACAAGATGAGCAACCTGACCAGCAATGATATGCGTATGCTGGAGCGGTCCATGGATTTTTTGTGGTCCAAGGAGAGCACGCATCTGGAGAATATCGCCAACGCGGAGACGCCGGGCTACAAGGTCAAGACCGTCCGCTTTGAGGAGGCCTTTGAGAAAAAGCTGCGGGAAACCGAGGAGCGGCTGAACAAAAACGTATCGTCTGTCCGGCACAAGGGACCGCGGCTGGCCTACCGCGAGGCCATCGAGGACGCGGAGTGGACGCTGGACGAGGACGACGAGATCACCCGCATGGATGAAAACGGCGTCAACGTCACGGAGCAGATGCTGGAGGTGGCCCGCACCGCCTATCAGCTTCAATACGTATATCGGACTTATTCCAGCAATCTTAAGATCCTGAACACGGCGATTTCCGGAAGCTGAGCTCTTTCGGACTTGCGGAGGGGCAGCGATTCTGGTATAATAAATGGCCGGTTTTTCGGCGGGGGACCCGCACCGGCGATCAAGTGAGGAGATCATTATGGCTTTTCTCAGTACGCTGAACATCATTGGCTCCGGCATGACCGCCCAGCAGCTCCGGATGGACGTGATCGCGGAGAACATCACCAATATCAATACCACGCGGACGGAGGCCGGCGGCGCTTACCGGCGCAAGGTCGTCGTCATGGAGGCCCAGGGGGACAAGGACGATTTCCGGGAGGCGCTGCAGCGGGTACGGCTGCGGCAGGAGCGCGCGCGCCTGGACCGCCGCAGCGCACAGACGGGCGAGCGCCAGATCGTCTTCGGCGGCGGCTACGATTCGCTGGTGCTGCGCGACCGCAGCAACCGGGGCTACGAAACGGCGGGCGGCGTCCGCGTGACGGAGATCCTGGAGGACGATACGGAGATGCCGTTCGTCTACGATCCCACGCATCCCGACGCCAATGAGGCGGGCTACGTGGAGATGCCCAACATCACCCTGGTGAAGGAAATCACCGACGCGATGGCCGCCAGCCAGGCGTTCAGCGCGGATGTGACGGCGTTCAACACCTTCAAGCAGATCGTCTCCAGCGGTATGGACATCAGCGTCTGATTTTTTCTTTCAAAAGGAGGTCACAGATATGGAACCCATGCTTCCGGTAAAAAATACGGCGCAGCCTCTCTGGAACTGGGGAGAAATGCCGGTACAGCGCAGCTTTTCCTACGCCGCTCCGGCAACGGCGGCGGAGCCCGATAAGCCCGTCAACCCCTTTACGGATATTTTCCACTCCGCCATCCAGGCGGTGAAGGAGACCGACGCGGAGAAAAACGATCTGGAGTACCTGATGGCCACGGGCCAACTGGACAACCCCACCGAGCTGATCATCGCCGCCAACAAGGCGCAGCTCTCCGTGAATCTCCTGGTCCAGCTCCGCACCCGGGCGACGGACGCCTATAACGAGCTCATGCGCACGAGCGTGTGACGGAGATGCGCCGTTTTGCGCAGGGCGGCTTTTCACGCCCTGGCGCAGGGCGCGCAGCAACTGAAATAACAGCATTGCCGGGAAAGGGGGGATGAGTGCTTGGGCGCAAGAATCAAGGGAATCTTTGGCAAGGTCCGGGAGGCCGTCGGCAAGCTGGGCAAGGCGGTAAAGATCGCGATCGTCGCGGTACTCGTCCTTGCCGTCGCCGCGGGCGTTTTCCTGGTGGTGCGCAATTCGCAGAAACCCTATACCACGCTTTTTACGGAGCTTTCCTCCGACGATATGACGGCGGTGCTGTCGTATCTGGATCAAAACGGCGTCACAGATTACAAGGTTGAAAACAACGATACGGTCCTGGTGCGGGAGGGACAGGAGGACGAGCTGCGGGCGAGGATCTATATGCAGGGCTTCCCCACCTCCGGCTTCAACTACGGGACCTATCTTGACAATATCGGCATGCTCTCCTCGGAGTCGGACCGCGCCGCGCTGAAGCTTTACGAGCTCATGGACAGGCTCAGCGCCAACGTCCGGTTTTTCGAGGGCGTCAAGGACGCCCACGTGCTCATCACCGAGGAGACGGACAACAGCTTTATCCTGACAGACAACGTGGTCCACGCCAAGGCGTCCGTCACCGTGGAGATGCTGGGCGGGGCGCGGATGAGCGACCAGTTGGTCAAGGCCATCCGCAACATGGTCAGCCACGGCGCCCAGGGGGTGGAGATCTCCGACGTGGTCATCTCCGACACCTACGGCACCACCTACGACGGGGAGGAGGACGCCACCACCACCGTGGCCAACACCGCGGAGCTGAAGCTGGCGCTGGAGGCCCAGGTGGACAAAAACGTCCGCAGCAAGATTATGGAGCAGCTTCTGCCCATGTTCGGCGCGAACAATCTGAGCGTCTCCGTCACCTCCTCCGTGGATGTCAGCGATACATACAGCGAGGAAATGATCTACCTGGAGCCGGAATGGGCCCAGGACGGCTCCAGCAGCGGCCAGGGCATCATCGGCTCCCGGGTCTGGGGCAACTATCTGGTCCGGGACGGCGGCGTCGAGGGCGCAGGCGGCGTGGTTGGCACCACCACGAACGCGGACCTGAACGAGTACGTGGTCCGGGAGGGCGACCTGACCGGCAACGAGACCGAGATCAACACCTCCGGCGAGGTGAACTACGACGTGAGCTACCGCCGGACCCAGACCCGGCCCATGGGCGTGGTCCGGGATCTGAGCGTGGCCGTCGCCATCAACAGCGCCGTCAGCGAGAACACCATCGACACCACGCCGCTTTTAAGCCTGGTGGGCCGGGCGGCGGGCATCAGTACGGAGTACCAGGCGGAAAAAATCGCCATCGTGGTCTATCCGTTCTACCGCGAGCCCGTTCCCGAGGAGAACGAGCCCGGCGCGGAGCCGGGAGAAGAGGCCGAAACCACATTCTTCGGCCTGCCCAGGTGGGTCCTCTTCGCTGCGGCCGGCGGTCTGGCGCTGTTCGTCATCATCCTGGTGCTGGTGCTGATCCTCCGCAGAAACAAGAAGAAGAAGCAGAAGCTCAAAGAGGAAGAGGAACGCCAGCAGATGATCGCGTCGCTGACGCCCGAGCAGCTCGAGCAGTTCACGCCCGAGCAGCTCGCCAGCCTCTCCGCGGAGCAGATCGCCCAGTTTACGGCGGATATGGCGGAGATCAGCACCGCCACCGGTGCGAACTCCTCCGATATCATGGACCTGCACACCGAGCGCAGCATGGAGCTGCGGCGTGACGTGCGGCAGTTCGCGGAGGACAATCCCGCCATTGCCGCGCAGATGATCAAAAACTGGCTGAGAGGAGACGAGGACAATGCCTGATGCGGAAGTTGCGGTCGCGGCGGAGGCTGCGCCGGTATCGGCTTCTCCCGCCCCTTCGTCCCGGGCCACGCTCGGCATTCCGGACGAGCTGACCGGCGCGCAGAAGGCCGCGGCCGTAATCGTGGCGCTGGGCGCGGAGAAGGCCTCGCTGCTGTACCAGTACATGGACCCGGACGACGTGGAGCAGGTGACGGTAGAGGTCGCCAAGCTGGGCTTCCTGGACGCGGAGACCACGGAGGAAGTGCTCAGCGAGTTCTACCAGATGTGCATGATGAACAAGGCGGTCACCGAGGGCGGACTGGAATACGCCCGGACCGTTTTGGAAAAGGCGTTCGGCGCGCAGAGCGCGTCCGCGCTGCTGGACAAGGTCGCCAAGTCCCTCAAGAACCGGCAGTTCTCGTTCCTGGCCAAGGCCCGGGACAAGGACCTGTTCGCGGCGCTCCAGTACGAGCGGCCCCAGACCATCGCCCTGGTCCTCAGCTATGTGGACCCGGCCATGGCGGCGGCGGTCATCGAGCAGTTGGAGGGAAGACGTCAGTTGAAGGTTGTGGAGGCCATGGCGCTGATGGACAGCGCTTCGCCTTCCGCGGTGAAGATCATCGAGATGGAAATGTCGAAACGGTTTGCAAACATCTTTGTCAGCAACAACAACGTCAAGGTGGGCGGCATCGACTTCGTGGCCAGCGTGATGAACAACCTGGACCGCAGCAGCGAGAAGTCCATTTTCGACGGGCTCTCCGGCAGCAACGAGGAGCTGGCGGACGAGATCCGGAAACGGATGTTCGTGTTCGAGGACATCATCACCATGGACGACCGGAGCGTGCAGCGCTTTGTGCGTGACTGCGATCCGAGAGATCTGGTACTGGCCCTCAAGGCCTCCAACGCGGAGGTTTCCAACAAGCTCTTTGCCAACATGTCCAGCCGTATGGCCGAGAGCATTCGCGACGATTTGGAGATCACCACGAACGTGCGTATGAAGGACGTAGAGGAGGCCCAGTCCCGGATCGTGGGCATCATCCGCGATCTGGAGGAAAAGGGCGAGATCGTGATCCTGAAGGGCGGAAAGGACGATATTATTGCCTAGGATTCTCAAAAAACTGCTTCGCCCCGATGAAAGCCGGTATGTGTTCCAGCCGGCCAGCGAGCTGGTGGTGGACGTTCCAAAGGCTCCCGAGCCCGCTCCGTTCGATGCGAAGGAACCGCTTCCCGGGGAGACAGGCGCGCCGCCGGACGGGACGGCGGAGGAGGAATCGCCCCCGCTGTCGGCGGCGGAGCAGGAGATCAGCTTTGCCAGGGTGCAGGCGGAGGCCATTCTCCGGGACGCCCGGCAGGAGGCGGATTCCTGGCGGGCCCAGGCCCGCCGGGAGTTTGCCGAGCAGTTGGAGCTGGAGCGGAGCCAGGCCAGGCAGGACGGCTACGCCGCCGGCTATGCCGAGGGCATGGCCACCGCCATGGCGGAGGGAAAAAAACAGTGCGACGAGCTGGCCCGGCAGCAGACGGAGGAGGTCAAGCGCTTTCTGGAGACCGCCGCCCGGGAAAAGCTCCGGATGCTGGAGGATACCCGGGAGGAGATGCGCGACCTGGCCCTCGCCGTGGCCGAAAAGGTCATTCGCGTCAGTCTGAAAAACAGCAGCGACATCCTCCTGCGCATGGTGGACGCCGCGACGGACACCCACAAGCGCTGCGAGTGGGCCCATATCTACGTGGCGGACTGCGATTTGAACGGAAAAGCCTATACCGCCCCGGAGCTGGCGGCCGCCCTGGGCCACGTCTCCGGCCGCATCCGGATCATCCCGATGGCCGACGACGAGTCCGGCACCTGCATCGTGGAGCTGCCCGATGTGATTTTGGACGCCAGCGTCTCCACCCAGATGGCAAATATTCGTGAAGTTGTTGAGAGCGCGGCACTTGACAGGGACGAGGGAAAAGATGTATCATTTAGTGATAGGCGCTGGGCGCCCCGCTCCGCCAGGAACCGGGGGGCCTGATAAAGGCTGTTTAGGGCAAGGATAGGGGGAGCTATGTTCCGTAACGTCATCCGTCAGGTCCGGCAGGCGGAGACCATCAGCCACACCGGCAAGATCGAGAACATCGTCGGCATGAGCATCGAGGCCTCGGGGGCCAAGGCGGCGGTGGGGGACATCTGCCGCATCTACAGCGACGAGTCCGCGCGCCAGGTGGCGGCGGAGGTCGTCGGCTTCAAAAACGACCACATCCTGCTCATGCCCTACGCGGAGATGAACGGCATTTCTGCCGGGAATTTCGTGCGGAACACCGGCCGCCAGTTGGAGCTGAAGGTGGGAATGCACCTGAAGGGGCGCATCATCAACGCCCTGGGCCAGCCCATCGACTCCCTGGGTCCGCTGGAGGAGGGAGTTCCCTACTGCATCGGGGGCAACTACATCAACCCCCTGACCCGGCCCCCCATCCGCGAGCGGATGGAGTTCGGCGTCAAGGCCATCGACGGCCTGCTGACCATCGGCAAGGGGCAGCGTATGGGCATCTTTGCCGGCTCCGGCGTGGGCAAGAGCACCCTGCTGGGCATGATCGCCCGCAACGTGAAGGCGGACATCAACGTCATCGCCCTGGTGGGGGAGCGTGGAAGAGAGGTGCTGGAGTTCGTCCAGAAGGACCTGGGCGAGGCCGGTATGGCCAGGAGCGTCCTGGTGGTGGCCACCTCCGACCAGCCCGCCATGCTGCGGATGAAGTGCCCCTCCGTCGCCACGGGCATCGCGGAGTATTTCCGGGATCAGGGCTGCAACGTGCTGCTCATGATGGATTCTCTGACCCGCTTCGCCATGGCCCAGCGGGAGATCGGCCTGTCCATCGGCGAGCCGCCGGTGGCGAGAGGCTATACCCCCTCCATCTACGCCGAGCTGCCCAAGCTCCTCGAGCGCAGCGGCAACTTTGAAAAGGGCTCCATCACCGGGATCTATACCGTGCTGGTGGAGGGCGACGACATGAACGACCCCATCGCGGACACCGTCCGGGGCATCCTGGACGGGCATATCGTGCTCTCCCGTTCCCTGGCGGCGGCCAACCACTATCCCGCCATCGACGTGGGAGCGAGCATCTCCCGTCTGATGGTGGAGCTGGTGCCCCAGCGGCACCAGCAGCTTGCCTCCCGCATCCGGGACATCCAGAGCATTTATGAGAAGAACTCGGACCTGGTATCCATCGGCGCGTACAAGTCCGGCACCAATCCCAAGCTGGATTTTGCGCTGACCAAGATAGATGAGATCAACCGGTTTCTGATTCAGGGCATCAACGAGTCCGTCAGCTACGACGAGAGCGTGGAGCAGATGGCAAAGGTGCTGGCATAATTGATCCTCACGTTCAAATATCTTTTCCATATTCTCATCGTTGCTTCGCAGAATTTCGCGCCGCAGCGCGAAACAAATTCAAATCCGTTTTTGACACTGGTTCCGATCAGAAAACATGCCGGGGGCATGTTTTCAGGAACCAGAGGCGCGCAGCGACCCGCGTTTTCGTCAAAAACACTCTACGCGGAGTGAGTGTGCGAGCGTCCCCCGCAAGCGAGTGCGCGAACGAAGTGCAACCTTTCACGGAGCGATAAAATTGCAAATTTTATCGCTCGTGAGTATAATTCAAGCAGACAGGGGCAATCCGGAGAAATGAAACGATTTCGTTTCCAGTTGGAACCGGTGCTGGACTTCAAGCAGCAGAGCCTGGACGCGCTGCTGATTGAGCTCAACACCGTACAGGCGCAGGTCGCCGCCCAGGAGCGGGCGCGGGACGCGGCCTTTCAAACCCTCGCGGACTACGACGCGGACGCCGCCAGAAGGCGGGCGGAGGGCATGACCATCGTGGAGGCGATGGAGTGCGAGGTGAGCCAGCGGGTGCTGGTGCAGCGGGCGCAGCGGGAGGAGGAAAAGCTCAAGCTTGTCCGCCGGGAGGCGGAGCGGAAGCGGCAGGAGGTCGTGGAGGCCCGGAAGGAGACCCACTCCCTGGAAAAGCTCAAGGACCTCAGGCGCAGCGAGTACGATTTCGCCGCGGCAAAGGCCGAGGAAAAGGCGTTGGATGACCTGACGGCGGCAAGAAGATCCGCAGCCGTCTGATCATAATATCCCGGTCCGCCGGGACACATTCTGACAGGAGGGGAGGGCAGAGGCAGAAATCACCCGGGCCGCGGTCCGGGAACTACAGAACAGACAGGAGGTATGGCCGTTTGGAAGCGATGAACCAGATGATGGACCAGGTGCTTCGCGTCGCCGAGAGTACGCAGTATTCCCAGAGCAAGAGCTCCGGCGCCGCCAAGAGCGGCAATGACAGCGACAGCTTTGACAGCATGGTCCGCCAGAAGCAGCAGCAAGCCAAACCCCAGACAAAATCCCAGACAGACAGAAAGACAGCCCCCGAAAAGGACAGCTCCGCGCCGGCGGAGGCAGACAAGACCCAGCCGGGAGAGGAGCAGGTATCCATGGCCGCCGCCCTGATGTATCAGGGACAGGCGATGATGGAGCTGCTGGTCCCCGCGGAGGAGGCCGGGCAAGCGCAGATTCTGGAGACCTTCGCCGTCCAGGTGACGGAGGAGGCGGCCGGCCAGACCGAACAGGTGATCGAGCTGGCCCCGGAGACCCTGGAGACCGCAGCCGTGGCGGAGGAGGCAGCGCCCGAGCTTGTGACGGTGCAGCACACCCAGGCGGCGCAGACCGCAGAGGCGACGGTGCAGACCCGGGAGGAGGAGACCGTCCAGGCGGAGAACGTGGTGCGGGAGACCCCGGTATTCGGCGAGGTGGAGGCAGCCCCGGTAAAGGTTTCCGACCCCGTGGCCGAGCCGCTGCCCCTGGAGGCGGACGACGCCGACCGGCAGCTTGCCGCCCGGATCGAGCTGCTGCCCACGGACGAGAACGGAAACAGCCAGGTGGAGCTGACCCTGGAGCCGGCCAGCCTGGGAAGGATCACGGTGAACATCACCCACGGCGCCGACGGGACCATGCACATTCAGCTCGCAGCCACCACCGAGCGCGCCCAGAGCCTGCTGACCCACCATTCCCAGGGCTTGCAGCACCTGCTCACCAGCCAGTCCAGACCCTCGGTGGAGATCGACGTCCGCAGGAGCCAGGAGGCCGCCCAGTATCTGAACCCCAACGCGGGCAATCAGCAGCAGCAACAGCAGCGTCAGCGCCAGTCCGGGCAGGAAGGCCACGCGGAGAGCTTTGTACAGCAGCTTCGCCTGGGGCTTGTGGACCTGGACGGAAGAGGCTGAAGACGGCGTTGACGGAATGAACGGAAAGGAGGAACGCAAATGAGCGACTTTATGGCCGACCTCGGCAGCGTGCTGATGGACACCACGGTACAGAATCTGCAAACGGCCACCGCCAGCAAGAGCACCAACGCCAAGGCCGGAAAAGACCTGGAGATGAACGACTTTCTGAGCCTGATGGTGGCGATGTTCCAGAACCAGAGCATCGACGACACCGCGTCCACCAGCGACATGATGAACCAGATGATGCAGATGAGCGTGATTTCCGCCGTCACCAACATGCAGAACACCCTGACCCAGTCCACGAACCTGAGCTACGCCGCCTCTCTGGTGGGCAAGGAAGTGACCATCGGCCAGTACGAGGGGAGCAAGCTCAAGGAGATCACCGGCACCGTGACCGGCACCGGCACCCTGGACGGAAAGCAGATCATCTTCGTCGGCGACGAGAGCTACTGGCTCAGCGACGTGATGGCCGTCGGCCGCCTGCCCGAAGCGCCGCTGAAGGAGGCGATGTACGTGGGCGACGGCGAGGAGGAGCCGGACGCATTGTTGCAGGATAACGGTGCGGACAATCTTCTGCTGCGCAACGGCATGGGCCGGAACACGAATCCTTCGGCCGAGGACGAATACGAGAGCACCAACGGCCTGTCCGCATCGGCCCGCACGGTTCCCGATACCGGAGCGGTTCCCAGCGAGGTCCGGGAGCAGGCTGCGGAGGAGATTTACGAGAGTTCTTTCTGAAGCCCCGCCGTTTTCGCGGCGCGATCGGGAGGAATAGACAAGGAGGACGGAAACTGCTGTGATCGACAGACTTCACGGCGCGCCCCAGGCGGGGATGCCCGTCCCGGCGCAGCGAGGGAACGCGACATCCGCGCAGGCAAAGAGCCAGGACTTTGGCGCGCTTTTGCAGCGAAAAGCCCAGGAGCGGCAGACCGGACAGATCAATTTCTCCAGACACGCTCTGGCCAGGGCGGAGGAACGGGGGATCGAGCTGACGGACACGCTGATGGATAAGCTGGCCGGCTCCGTGGAAAAGGCCCAGGAGAAGGGCGCGAATACCATTCTGGCATTTGACGCCAACCAGGCATTCATCATCAACATCCCCTACGGACGGGTGATCACCACCATGTCCCAGGAGGAGATGCGGGAAAACGTATTCACCAACATCGACGGCGCCGTACTTTTATAAAAGATGGCAGGTCCTATTGCAGGATGTCATCGGAACCGGTCCGATTGACCGGCTCCGGACGGCGCGTCAGCGGAAAAAAGCGATAAAGGAGAACTGTCTATGACTGGCGCAATGTATGCGGCCGTTGCCGGCCTGAGAGCGCACATGAGCGCGATGAACGTCATCGGAAACAACATTTCCAACGTGAACACCACAGGCTACAAGGCCACCCGCTACACCTTCAGCGAGGCGCTGTACACCACGGTGCGCAACGGCTCCAACGGCAACCGTCAGGTCGGCGGCACCAACCCCGCCCAGGTGGGCTACGGCGCGTCCGTGGGCACCATCGACCTGGACATGAGCACCAAAAACTACACCCCCACCGGCCGCGGCCTGGACTGCATGATCGACGGCGACGGCTTTTTCCTGTTGGGCAACGACAAGACCAACCAGGGCATCACGGAACAGAGCGCCCTGAGCGGCATGACCCTGAGCCGCCTGGGCAACCTGGAATTCGACGCCAACGGCTATCTGGTGGACGGCAACGGAAGTCTGGTCTACGGCTTCCTGCGCAACACCAGCACGGACGAGTTTATTGCTGCCTCCGGCGACCCCAATCTGAACCCGGAGGACGTGCAGGAGGAGCAGATGACGCAGCCCATCCTGACCCCCATCCGCTATCCCATGTGCTATGTCCACGCCCTGGGCGGCGAGGACGGAGCGGAGAACGTGGCCACCAGGATGGTGACGGACATCCTCTGGCCCTATGCGGACGCCAACGGTCAGATCGTGGACCGCACCGCACCCGCCGAGGGCGAGGTCGAGGAGGGCGCGGAGATTTCACGGCTCCAGCCCAACAGCGTCATTATCGACCAGACCGGGCAGATCACCGCCATGACGAAGGATGAAAAGCTCATCGTCATCGGCCTGATCGCCATCGGCACCGTGGACAATCCCAACGGCGTGACCCATGTGGACGGACGCTATTACCAGGCGCTGGGCGGCGCCGGGCGCGTCCATGTGTCCACCGTGGGCGGCGGGCTCCAGTACGACCCCAGCGCACAGGAGGAAGGCGGCGGCGGGGAAGAGAACGTCACCAGCAACATCATGGTGGAGTCCTCCGGCGACACCAAGATCATCCCCGGCGGCCTGGAGTCCTCCGGCACGGACCTGTCCGACGAGATCACCAACCTGATCCTGCTGCAGCGCGGCTATCAGGCCAACACCCGTATCGTCACGGTGACCGACACCATGCTCGAAGAGCTGATCAACATGAAGCGTTGATTCCAGTCTCGCAAGAGCGCAGCGCAATCCTTTCCCCTCCGGGGGCGTTGCCGCCGGAGGGGACGCGGGAACAGGAGGACCGGCTATGATCGTTTTGACAAAAATGAGCAAGGAGCGCTTTCTGGTCAATCACAACCAGATCGAAGCGATCGAATTGATCCCCGAGACAAAGCTCATCATGATGAACCACGACTACTATCTGGTGGAGGAGACGGTGGAGCAGATCGTCCAGAAGATCGTGGAGTACAACGCAAAGGTTCTGGAGATTCACCGCCAGCTTATCGTGACGGACAAGCGGTAACGATACGCACGAGCGATAAATATTTGCAATTTATCGCTCCGTGATGCGTTCAGATAGATCAGATAGAGTAGGGCAGGAGTAAGCATGAATATTTTCTATATTATCGGACTGGTCTTGTCCATCGTCTTCATCCTGCTGGGAATGTTGGGCTTCCCGGCGATCGATATGAATAAACTGATGAACTTCGTGGACGGCCCCAGCGCCATGATCGTGGTGGGCTGCACCATCGGCGTTTTGGTCGCCAGCGTACCTTTCTCCACGCTGAAAAGCCTCCCCAAGCACTTCGGCATCGTCATGAACACCAAGCGCTTCCAGCCGGACACCTACATAGACCAGCTCACGGAGCTGGCCAACCGCGCGCGCCGGGACGGCCTGCTGAGCCTGGAGGGCGCGGCTGCGGAGCAGACGGACCCGTTCTTCAAGCAGGCGATCATGCTCCTGGTGGACGGCACGGACGGTGACCGGGTCCGGGAGATCCTGGTCAACGACATCGAGCAGATGTCCGCCCGGCACGACGCCGGCGCGGCCATGTATGAAAAGGGCTCCGCCCTTGCCCCGGCGTTCGGCATGGTGGGTACGCTCTGCGGCCTCATCAACATGTGCAAGGGCCTGAATATGGACGACGGCAGCAGCAACATCGGTAACGACATGGGCGTCGCCATGATCACCACCCTGTACGGCTGCATCGTTGCCCACATGATCTTCGGCCCCCTGGCAAGCCATCTGCGCGCCCAGGACGAGGAGGAGTGCCTGTGCAAAATGATCATCGTCGAGGGCGTCACCGGCATCCAGGCCGGTGAGAACCCCAAGTTTCTCCGGGAGCGGCTTCTGACCTTTGTCTCCCAGAAAAAGCGCGCGGCAGCCGGCAGCGGCGGCGGCGGAGAATAAGGGAAGCAGGCAAACCGATAACCCGGCACAGAAAGGGGGGAAGGCTCTCCCATGAAAAAGAAAAAAGGCGGCGGTGGCGGCGGCGCGAACTGGATGGACACCTACGGCGACATGGTTACGCTGTTGCTCTGCTTTTTCGTGCTGCTGTACTCCATGTCCACGGTCAGCGAGGACAAGTGGAGGGCGATCGTCCAGAGCTTCAATCCCAACTCGATCCGGGAGACCACCCAGATCGACGGCGGCAACCAGGGTCCCCACGCGGACCCCTGGGACCAGTTCGGCTCCCTGACGGACCCGGAAAAGGCCATGGACGAGGCGAGCATGGAGGCGGTGGACGCGGCGCTCCAGGCGCTGTACGACGCGCTTTCAGAATATGTGGAGCAAAACGACCTTGGTCAGAGCATTGAAGTGACCAAGGGCGATGGCTATATTTTCATCTCCTTCAGCGATGCGGTCTTTTTCGCCGGTGACAGCTACACGCTGCTGGATTCCGGCAAGGAGGTCCTGGATGTGGTGGCTGCGGCGATGAACGGCGCCGCGCCCTATATCGACGAGGTCCGCATCATGGGCCACACGGCCCAGGCATGGTCCGACCGGGCCAACAACCCCACCACGGACCGTTTTCTGGCCTCCAACCGGGCCACGGTCACCACGGTCTATCTCCAGGAGCGCGTGGACATCTCCCCCGCGCGCCTGGTCAGCGTCGGCTACGGACAGTGGCGGCCCGTGTCCAGCAACGTGGACGACGAGCACCGCGCCCACAACCGGCGCGTCGAGCTGATGATCACCGGTCTCGACCTGCTCAATCAGATGGGCGACAGCATCCAGCAATACAAGAGCTTCCGTTCCGGAGAGGGGACCGTGCGGACTACGCCCGCGGATTCCGCCGCAGCCCAGGAGGCCCCCGCCGGAGACGAAGCCGATATGACCACTGCTTCCCAGGAGCCCGCCGCTCCCGAGGATGGCACTTGAGCGTGACAGCAGGGAAGGAGTGGGTCAATGGCAGACGTATTATCGCAAAGTCAAATTGACGCGCTGCTCGCTGCGGCGCGGGAGGGCGGCAGTCAGAGTCTTACCCAGCAGAAGGAAGAAAAGAAATTCCTGAAGTATGACTTCCGAAGCCCCCGAAAGTACACAAAAGAGCGTCTCAAGATGCTCAACGGCGTTTTCGACAACTATGGCAGAGTTTTGAACACCCGGATCAACGGTCTGGTCCACGCCACCAGCGAGGTGGAGGTGGACACGGTGGACGAGCAGCGCTACTATGAGTTTTCCAACGCCCTGGTGGACGGCGAGGTGGTCACCCTGGCCTATCTGGTCCTGGGCGGCGAGCGGGAGGAGACCCCGGTCATCATCGTGGCCTCCCCCACGATCATGGTCAGCATGATGGACCGCCTGATGGGCGGCAACGGGGATGTGGAGGACGACCTTCCCACGGACTACACCTACACGGACCTGGACATCGTGCTCTACCAGAACCTGATGAACGAGTTTATCTCCGTCATGGGCGGAAGCTGGGAGAACTACCTGACTCTGAGCTTTGAGTTCGGGCGGGTGGAGCCCAACCCCACGCTGGTGCAGCTCATCGGCATGGAGGAGACCGTGGTGCTGGTCAGCATCGACATCAAGTTTCCCAACTGTACGGGCCGGTTCGACATCTGCCTGCCGGATTCGGTGCTGACCAGGATCTTCGCGGAGATCGCCAAGGGCAATCCGGTCCAGCGGCGGGAGAGCGAGGACCACAGAGACGAAATCTACACCCACATCCGCTCCACGGATCTGGATCTGGTGGCGGAGCTGGGCAGGACCACGCTGCACCTGCGGGATATCTACGAGCTGAACGTGGGCGACGTGATCGATATGAATGTGAAAAAGGATTCGCCGGTCACCCTGAAGGTCGGCGGACAGAAATGGTTTACCGGGTTGATGGGAGAGCATGAGAAGCATCTGGCGGTAAAGATTCAGGACGTGTTCGAGATTCCTGACGGAGGGAGAGAGCCGGAAGATGAGTAAAGACATTTTTACACCGATGGAGATCGACGCCATAGGCGAGATCATGAATATCAGCCTTGGCTCTTCCGCGACGGCGGTGTCCAATCTTCTGGACCACCGGGTGGACATCACCACGCCGAAGGTGAGCGTCGTCAACGCGGAGGATTTCACCCTGGGCGAGCTGAATCCGGCCATCGGTGTGGAAATACGCTATGTGGCGGGCCTGGACGGCAGCAACATCATGCTGCTGAAAATGGCGGACGCCAAGGTGATCGTGGATCTGCTGATGGGGATGGAGACCCCGGACGAGGAGTTTGAGCTCAACGAGCTGACCCTCAGCGCGGTGTGCGAGGTCATGAACCAGATGATGGGCTCCTCCTCCACCGCCCTGTCGGATTTCCTGGGCCGGGTGGTCAACATCTCCACGCCGGTGACCTTTGACGGCAGCGACATCGAGATGATGCGGCAGAAGCATCTCCCGGTGGAGACCGGCCCCATCGTGGTGGTTACCTTTACCCTCAGCATCGAGGGGAGCATGCAGAGCGAGTTCATGAACGTCATGAGCGTGGAGCTTGCCAAGGAGCTGGTCTCCGGCTTCGGCCTGGGCGAGGACGAGGATTCCTCCGGCGTGCTGGAGGCCGAGACCGCGGACGACGGTTCCGGCAACCGGACCCTGAGCCAGGCGGAGATCGAGGCCATGCTGGCCGCCTCTGCGGGCGCAGCCGCGGCCCCCGCTCCGGCCCCCGCGCCCTCTGGCGGCGGCGGGGTGCTGAGCCAGGAGGAGATCGAGCGGCTCATGGGCGGCGGCGCGGCCGCGGCTTCCGCTCCGGCTCCCGCTCCCGCGCCCTCGGGCGGGGGAGGCGTGCTGAGCCAGGAGGAGATCAACCGGCTGATGAGCGGCGGCGCGGCCGCGGCCGCGGCTCCGGCCCCCGCTCCCGCTCCCGCGCCCTCTGGCGGAGGAGGCGTGCTGAGCCAG
>JAFTBW010000201.1 GCA_017455015.1 Oscillospiraceae bacterium
CCACCTCCCAGCTACCGGCAATGCACCAACGCCCCTCATCCGTCACGGCCTCGCGGGAGATCGGCCGTGCCACCTTCCCCCGGAGGGGGAAGGATAGGGCGCAGGATTTCCCCTTGGGTGCGGTTCATTCAACTGCACAGGCCGCGGATTTTTCGCCTGTCGAGGCGCGAAACCGCAGGAATCCTTTGCGGATTTCAAGGCCCGGCAACGAAGAAAGGCGGAAAATCCGCCGGAAAGACGTGCACGAAGAGATATTAAACAGGCTCTAGCATTTTTGGACTTTGGAAATTTGGAAAGGAATGGAAACATGAAAACCATCCGCATCGGGTCCGGCGCGGGTTACGCCGGAGACCGTCTGGAGCCCTCCCTGGAGCTGATTGAGAAGGGCAATCTTGATTACATCAGTTACGAGTGCCTTGCAGAGCGCACCATCGCCCTTGGCAACCAGGCAAAGTTGAAAGACCCCGGCAAGGGCTATAACAGTCTGCTGGAGTACCGCATGGAGCGCGCGCTGCCCCTGGCCTGGGAGAAAAAGGTCAAGGTAATCACCAACATGGGCTCCGCCAACCCCCGGGCGGCGGCAAAAAAGTGCGTGGAGATCGCCAAAAAGCACGGTCTGGACGGAATGAAGATTGCCTGCGTTACCGGCGACGACATTCTCCCCATCATCGACCGCTACATGGACACCGAGGTCTGGGAGACCCATGAGCCGCTGAGCAAGCTGCCCGGCAAAATCGTTTCCGCCAACGCCTACATGGGCGTAGAGGGCATCGTCAAGGCGCTCCGGGGTGGCGCGGACGTGGTGATTACCGGCCGCGTCAGCGACCCCGCCATCTTCCTGGCTCCCCTGGTGTATGAGTTCGGCTGGGCCGAGGACGACTGGGACAAGCTGGGCAAGGGCACCATGATCGGCCACCTGCTGGAGTGCGGCGGTCAAGCTACAGGTGGCTACTTCGCCGACCCCGGAAAGAAAGACGTGCCGGGTCTGGGACACCTGGGCTTTCCGCTGATCGAGGTACAGGAGGACGGCAGCTTTTTCATCACGAAAGTCCCCGGCAGCGGCGGCATTGTCACCCGGGAGACCTGCTCCGAGCAGATCGTCTATGAGATCCACGACCCGGAGAATTACTTCACCCCCGACGTGGTGGCGAACTTCAAGCAGGTGAAATTCGTGCAGGACGGTCCGGACAAGGTGCTTGTTTCCGGAGGCACCGGCAAGGAGCGCACGAATACTTTGAAATGCTCCATCGGCTATATGGACTGCTACATCGGCGACGGCGAAATCAGCTACGGCGGCCCCGGCTGCCTGGAGCGCGGCAAGCTGGCTCTGGAAATCCTCAGGGAACGGCTGGAACTGGTGGCCCCCGGTCAGTTTGACGAGCTGAAGTTTGACCTGATCGGCTGCAACAGTCTCTATTGGAACCCCGGTTTCCGGTACAACGAGCCCAGCGAGCTCCGGGTCCGCTGCGCGGGCAGGGCCAAGACCCGGGCAATTGCCGAGCTGGTTCCCAATGAGGTTGAGGCCCTGTACACCAACGGCCCCGCCGGCGGTTGCGGCGCGGTGAAGCGCACCCGTGAAATCGTTTCTGTCGCCAGCATCCTGATCGACCGGAATGACGTGCATCCCGCCGTCGAGGTCTTTACCGTATGAGAAAGGAGCGCAAAACATCGTGAAGCTTTGGGAAATCGCACACAGCCGCACCGGCGACAAGGGGAACATCTCCAACATCTCTCTGATCGCCTACGATCCGAAGGATTATGATATGCTCAGGGAAAAGGTCACCCCGGAAAAAGTCAAGTCCTGCTTCAACGGGATTGTGAAAGGCGACGTGGTCCGCTACGAGCTGCCCAACATCTACGCGCTGAACTTTGTCATGTACGACGCCCTGGGAGGCGGAGTCACCCGCTCCCTCAGCCTGGATATGCACGGCAAGAGCCTCAGCAGCTATCTGCTGGATATGGAGATCTGACTTTTTCTGCGAAAGGAAGAAAACCAATGGAACAGCTTGAAGTACTGCAAAACTTTTTCGCCATGGAGAAAGCCAGAAAAGCGGAGGCTTACCGGCGGCTGAACCGGTATGTGAAAAAGGGACAGATCGTCTTTGCGGGCTCCAGCCTGATGGAGCAATTCCCCATTTATGAGTTCATACAGGATCTCGACATCCCCTACACCATCTACAACCGGGGCATCGGCGGCTACACCACCCGGGAGATGCGGGAGATGCTGGATGTTCGCATCTACGACCTGGCCCCCCGATACCTGATCCTGAACATCGGCACCAACGATCTGCCGGAGCCGGACTACACCCCGGAGGCCCTGATCGCGCGGTATGAATGGATCCTCGGAGACATCCGGGCACACCTGCCGGAGGTAAAGATCGCGCTGCTGGCCTACTATCCGGCCAACGTGGAAGCGGCCATGCCCCAGATGCGGGAGATGATCCGGCGCCGCAACAACGACCGCATCCGGGAGGCGAACGCCGCCGTCGCATCCATGGCGCAGCGGGCCGGCGTGCGTTATTGGGATGTGAACGCACATATCACCGCGCCGAACGGCGACCTGATGCCGGAGTACACCGTGGACGGCATCCACATGTACGCAGACGGCTATTACCAGGTGCTGCGCGCCCTGCTCCCGAGGCTGAAGGAACTGGTGGACGGCGACTGACGCCATTCACTCCAATATAACGCCTGCAAAAGCGTCAACCTGCCCTTTTGGGGCGGAGCTGGCGCTTTTTGCCGTTTGTCGTGCCGGTTTGTATTCTTTTGTAAAGCGTTTCCGGTTCCCTGTTCCCCGCAAAACCGCAAAAAAATCAAATTCAAAAAATCAAAAAATTTGACTACCATTTTTTCCGCGGATATGTTACAATAGATTTTGATTCGTTGTCAGGTTTCAACCGATTGTATCATTTATTCGATTCCGGAAAGTGAGATAAAGAAAATGAAAAGAATTCTTGTTTTGGAGGACGAGGACTCCATCCGCAGCTTTGTCGTCATCAACCTGCGGCGCGCAGGCTTCGAGCCGGTGGAGGCTTCCACCGGTGCGATGGCCCTGGAGAAGATCAAGGAGTATCCGGATATCGGCGTAGCGCTGCTGGACGTGATGCTGCCCGACATCGACGGCTTCGAGGTCTGCCGGCGTATCCGCGCGGCGGACAGCAAAATCGGCATCATCATGCTGACTGCCAAGAGCCTGGAGATGGACAAGCTGACCGGTCTGAGCAGCGGCGCCGACGACTACGTGACCAAGCCTTTCTCCACGGCTGAGCTGACAGCCCGGATCGACGCCCTTTACCGCCGGATCAGTGCCAGCGCGGAGGAGGCCGAGGAGGATGAGCTGCGGCAGGGGCCTTTTGTGCTGAACACCAGAAACCGGGTGCTGACCAAATCCGGCGAGCGGGTGAAGCTGACCCAGATCGAGTACTCCCTGATGAAGCTGTTCATGTCCAACGCCGGAAAGGCTCTGAGCCGCAGCGAGATCCTGACCGAGGTCTGGGGCAAGGACAGCGACGCGGAGGAAAAGGTCGTGGATGTGAACGTCCGCCGTCTGCGCATCAAGATCGAGGAGGATCCCACGATGCCCATCTACCTCAGCACCGTCTGGGGCTTCGGGTATCAGTGGAACGCCTGACATGCGCATCGGAGATTTTTTCAGAGAACATTTCACGCCAAGAAGCCGTCTTTCCGTCCGAAAGCGCTGGCTGATCCGGTGTTTGCTGCCCGCGGCGGGCATCGTGACCATCGCGGTGGTCATGGCCTCCGTCTATGCGTTTTTAAAGCTGGACCGCTCCGACGCGGCGACCACCGTGGTCTTCGCCATATCCGTCGGACTGGCGGTGCTGCTGGCGCAGTGGCTGGTGTGCTCCAATTTCATCCGTGGCATCACGGACTCCCTGTGGCTGCTGAAAAAGCAGACAGGGCGCATCGCCGACGGCAGCTACGGTATCCGCACTGAAAAGCTGATGGACGACGAACTGGGGGACCTGACGGAGAGCATCAACGAAATGAGCGTAGAGATCGCCCGGAGCAAGACCATGCAGAGCGAGTTCATCTCCTCCGTCTCCCACGAGCTGCGGACCCCCCTCACGGCCATCATGGGCTGGGCGGAGGCGCTGGGCTACGACGAGGCCATTCAGGACGACTCCCGCCGGGGCATCGAGATCATCTCCAAGGAGGCGGGCCGTCTCACCAAAATGGTGGCGGAGCTGCTGGAGTTCACACGCATTCAGGACGGGCGGTTCAATCTGGAGATCGAGACCGTCGACATGGCGGCGGAGGTGGAGGACGCGGTCTACACCTACCGCAACCTGATGGAGCAGGAGGGCATCGTCCTGCGCCTGGACTGCGAGGAGGAGACCATCCCCCCCGTGGAGGCAGACCCGGAGCGGGTCAAGCAGGTGCTCCTGAACATCCTGGACAATGCCACCAAATACGGAAAATCCGGCAAAAAGGTGGAGGTCGCTCTCACCTCCGACGGGGAAAAGGTGACCATCACGGTTCGGGACCACGGTCCCGGCATCCCGGAGGAGATCCTGCCCCGGGTCAAGGAGCGGTTCTTCAAGGGCGCGAGCAAGGAGCGGGGCAACGGCATCGGTCTGGCGGTCTGTGAGGAGATCGTCACCCGCCACGGCGGCGAACTGCTCATCGAGAACGCGGAGGGCGGCGGCGTACTGGTGACCATTGAGCTGCCCGTCCGGCAATCTGTGGAAAAGGAAGCGACGAATGACAGCAAACAGCGAAAATAACGCCTGCGCGTTCAAAACCAGCATCGGCGGTCAGGCGCTCATCGAGGGCATTCTGATGCGCGGCCCGGAAAAGCAGTCCATCGTCTGCCGCCTGAGCGACGGAACGCTCAAGGAAAAGGTGGAGCCGATCCGGAGCAGCCCCATTGCAAAGATCCCTTTCCTGCGGGGTATTCCGGTGTTTATCAGCTCTATGGCCAATGGAATGAAAGCCATCACCTACTCTGCGGAGCAGCTTCCGGAGGATCAGCAGGAGCAGCCAACGAAATTTGATCTCTGGATCCAGGAAAAGCTGGGCGGTGAAAAAGCGGAGAAGCTTCTGCTCTCCGTCGCCGTGGTCCTGGGGGCGGCGCTGGCCATCGGCCTTTTCGTACTGCTGCCCGCCTTTCTGTTCCAGCTCCTTCCCGGCGACTTCCGAAAGGAGCATCTGGTGCTGAGCTGTCTGCTGGAGGGCGTGCTGCGCATCTGCATTTTCCTGGCGTATCTCTGGCTGGTGACCAGAATGGAGGACATCAAGCGGCTCTTCTCCTACCACGGCGCGGAACACAAATCCATCTTCTGCTACGAAAAGGGCCTGGAGCTGACCGTGGAGAACGTGCGGCAGCAGAGCCGTTTCCACCCCCGCTGCGGCACCAGCTTTTTGGTGGTGACCATGCTGATCTCCATTCTGGTGGTGGCGCTGATGACCTGGGTGCTGAGCCTGATCCCCGGCTATACCGCCATGACAGGCGCGCCCCAATACCTGATCCGGGTGCTGGGCAAGCTGATCGTCCTGCCGGTGATATTGTCCCTGACCTATGAGCTGAACCGCTGGGTGGGCAGACATGACGGAAACCCCCTCGCCCGCATCGCTGCCTGGCCGGGCAAGCAAATCCAGCATCTGACCACGAGAGAGCCGGACGACGGCATGATCGAGTGCGCCATCCAGGCTCTGCGGCTGGTAATCCCGGAGGAAAAGGGCGCCGACGCTTGGTAAAGGTGGTGAAAAACCGTGCCGAAAACCTATAATGATATGTATATCCGCCTGCGGCAGGGTCTGAAGGATGCCGGCGTGGAGGCCCACAGTCTGGAGGCAAGGCTGATCATCGCCGCCGCCGCGGGCAAGACCCAGGCGGAGCTGCTGCGGGATATGCAGCTCTACACCTCCTCCGAGGTGGAGGCAAAAGCCGCGGAGCTGGCCCGGCGCGCCCTCTCGGGGGAACCCGTGGCCTATGTGACCGGGGCCTGGAGCTTCTATGGCGTGGAATTCAAAATCACCCACGATGTGCTGATCCCGCGTACGGACACGGAGGTGCTTGTCCAGGCAGCGCTGGATCAGATCCCCGGGCGGGACGGACTGCGCATCCTGGACCTGTGTACCGGCAGCGGCTGCGTCGGCTGCGCCATGGCCCACACCCTGCCCCGGAGCCGGGTGGTGCTGGTGGACAACGACGAAAAGGCCCTGGCGGTGGCACAGGAAAACGTGTGGCGGCTGGGTTTGGCGGACCGGGTGGAGTGTCTGCGCATGGACGTAAACGCGCCGCCCCCCGCCGATCTGGGCAGCTTTGACCTGATCCTGGCCAATCCCCCCTACGTTCCCACGGGGGAGCTGGCGAAGCTGGACGCCTCCGTCCGGGAGTACGAGCCCTGGCGGGCGCTGGACGGCGGGCCGGACGGCCTGGACTGCGTCCGGGCCATCCTCAAAAACTGGGTCGCTCCCCTGCGGCAGTCCGGCCGGATGCTGCTGGAGATCGGCGAGGACCAGGCCCAGGAGGTTTTCCGCCTCATGCGGCAGGCCGATCTGCACCAGCTCGCTGCCGTTCAGGACACCCAGGGCTGCGACAGAGTGGTGTTGGGAAAAAAATAAACTCATCTTTCAGAGAACGAGGTACATCAGATATGGCGGAAAAAAAGAAAGACCTGGCCTCTCCCGGCCCGGCTGCGGATAAGAAGAAAGCGCTGGAAACCGCGCTGGCCCAGATCGAGAAAAACTACGGCAAGGGCGCCATCATGCGTTTGGGTGAGGACATCCCCGTGAACGTGGAGGCCGTGCCCACAGGCTCCCTGGCGCTGGACATCGCCCTGGGCGTGGGCGGCGTGCCCAAGGGGCGTATCGTGGAGATCTACGGGCCGGAGTCCTCCGGTAAGACGACCCTGGCCCTGCATATCCTGGCATCCGCGCAGAAGGCGGGCGGCGAGGTGGCCTTTATCGACGTGGAGCACGCCCTGGAGCCGGCCTATGCCCGCGCTCTGGGCGTGAACATCGACGAGCTGCTCATCAGCCAGCCGGACACCGGCGAGCAGGCTCTGGACATCACCGAGGCCCTGGTCCGCTCCGGCGCGGTGGACGTAGTGGTGGTGGACTCCGTGGCCGCCCTGGTCCCCCGCAGCGAGCTGGAGGGCGAGATGGGCGAGAGCAGCGTGGGCGTGGTGGCCCGGCTCATGAGCCAGGCGCTGCGGAAGCTGGCGGGCACCATCTCCACGACCAACTGCATCGTGGTGTTCATCAACCAGCTCCGGGAGAAGATCGGCGTGATGTACGGCAACCCGGAGACCACCCCCGGCGGCAGGGCGCTGAAATATTTTTCCAGCGTCCGCATCGACGTGCGGCGGATCGAGACTCTGAAAAACGGCGGCGAGATGATCGGCAACCGCACCCGCGCCAAGATCGTGAAGAACAAGGTAGCTCCCCCGTTCAAGGAGGCAGAGTTCGACATCATCTACGGCGAAGGGATCAGCAAGGTCGGCGAAATCATCGACTTGGGCGCAAAGCTGAACCTCATCGACAAGGCCGGGGCCTGGTTCACCTGCAACGGAGAGCGCTTCCAGGGCCGGGATAACCTGAAAGACTATCTGGTGAAAAATCCGGACGTATGCGACTCCATCGAGCAGCAGATCCGGGCCAACTCCTACAAGCTCATGTCCCCCCAGGCGCTGAAAGCGGCCCAGGTGGCGGGCCGGGCGGTGGACGTATCCGCCGACGACTTTGAGGGCTGAGGCAGCCAGTGACGCACCGGATCGAGGAGCTGCGGCAGACAGGCACTGAGCGCTATGCCGTGACTCTGGCCGGCGGCGAGACGCTCTCCGTCCCCTTTTCCGTGGCGGCGGATCACAGCCTGTACGCCGGGCGGGAGCTGACAGAAGAGGAGCTGGCGCTCGTCCGCGCCGAGGCCGCCCTGGCAAGGACAAAGGAGCGCGCCCTGCGCATCCTGGGGGCAAGGCCCCTCAGCGAAGGGGAGCTTTACGACAGGCTGGTATCCAAGGGCGAATCAGAGCGCAACGCCGCCGCGGCAGTGGCCTGGCTGGTGGAGCTGCGTTTCCTGAACGACACGGAGTACGCCTCTATGCTGGTGCGCCACTGCGCCGGCAAGGGCTACGGACCCCGGCGTATCCGGGAGGAGCTGTACCGCCGCAAGGTCCCGCGGGAGAAGTGGGACGAGGCGCTGGAGGAGCTGCCGGAGCAGGACAGAACCGTTGACCGGCTGCTGCGCGCCCGGCTGAAAAGCGCCGAACCGGACCGGACGGAGCTGAAAAAAGCCACCGACGCCCTGCTGCGCCGGGGCTTTTCCTGGGAGGAGGTCCGCGCCGCCGTGGAGCGGTACCGCGTGGATATGGAAAGCTATGACTGAATTTGACAACAATCTGAATCCTGCGGAGGACGGAGAAACGCTGGGGCGCGGAGAGCGGATCGCCCTGATCAGCCTGGGCTGCGCCAAGAATCAGGTGAACAGCGAGCAAATGCTCTGCCTGCTGGACGATGCGGGCTTTGCCATCGTGCCGGACCCGGAGGGAGCCGACGCGGTGATCATCAACACCTGCGGCTTCATCGACAGCGCCAAGAGCGAGGCCATCGACACCATTCTGGAGATGGCGCAGCTCAAGGCTGCGGGACGGCTGGGCCGGATCATCGTCACCGGCTGCCTGAGCCAGCGCTACCGGCAGGAGATTTTGACGGAGCTGCCGGAGGTGGACGCCCTGGCCGGGACCGGCTCCTACGGGGAGATCGCGGAGCTGGTCCGGGAGACGCTGGACACTGGCGAGGGCGAGCGCTTCGGCGACATCGACGCCCCGGTGGACGAGGTTGGGCGCTATCTCACCACCGGCCCCGGCTGGGCGTACCTGAAAATCGCAGAGGGCTGCTCCAACCGCTGCGCGTTCTGCGTCATCCCCTCCATCCGGGGCCGCTATCGCAGCCGCCCCATGGAGAACATTCTGGCGGAGGCTAAGGCGCTGGCGGAGGCCGGGGCAAAGGAACTGATCGTCATTGCCCAGGACATCACTCGCTACGGGCGGGATTTGTACGGAAAGCCCTCTCTGGCCCTGCTCTGCCGGAGGCTGTCGGAAATCCCCGGCGTGGAGTGGCTGCGGCTGCACTACCTCTACCCCGATGCCTTTGACGACGAGCTGATCGACGAGATCGCGGGCAACGAAAAGATCGTGAAATACCTGGACATTCCGATCCAGCACATCAACGACGCCATTCTGCGCCGCATGAACCGGCGCGGCACGGGAGCGGAGATTAGGGCACTGTTTGAAAAGCTGCGCTCCCGCATCCCCGATCTGGTGCTGCGCACCAGCCTGATCACCGGACTGCCCGGCGAAACGGAAGCGGAGTTTGAGGAGCTGTGCGCCTTTCTCCGTTCTGCCCGCATCCAACGGGTGGGGGTCTTCCCCTACTCTCCGGAGGAGGGCACGCCTGCCGCCGCGATGCCGGACCGCTGCGATGCGCAGGAGGCCCAGCGGCGGGCGGAGCTGATCCTGGACATGCAGCAGGAGATCATGAACGGCTGGAGCGAAAGCCAGGTGGGCCGGACCCTGCGGGTGCTCTGCACCGGAACCGATGGACCCTATCGAACGGGGCGGAGCTGGGCCGATTCCCCGGAGGTGGACGGCACCGTGTATTTTGAGGGGGACTGCCTGCCGGGCGACTTTGCCGCGGTAGAGATCGCCGGCCTGATGGACGGGGATTTTGTGGGGGTACAGCGATGAAGAAAGCGTGCATCATCTCACCCATTGACGGAGACACCCGTCTGATGAATACCGCCAACCGGCTGACGCTGTTTCGCATCTGCCTGGTGCCGGTCTGTATGGTGCTGCTGTATCTGGACTTCCCGGGCTCCAATTGGGCGGGGATGTGCGTCTTTATCATCGCCAGCCTGACGGACCTTGCCGACGGCCACATCGCGCGGACCTATCACCAGATCAGCAACTTCGGCAAATTTATGGACCCCCTGGCGGACAAGATGCTGGTGCTCTCGGCCATGTGCTGGCTGGTGGACGCCGGCCGGGTATACGGCTGGATCCTCGCCGTGGTGCTGGTGCGGGAGTTCGCCGTCAGCGGCCTGCGGCTGCTGGCCGTGGAGCAGGGCCGGGTCATCGCCGCCGGGTGGAGCGGCAAGGTCAAAACCACCGCCTCCATGATCGCCATCTGCTTTCTGATGGTGCTGGACTGGCGCTGGCTAAACCTGCTGAGCCAGGCGACGATCCTGGTCACCACCATCTACTCCGGTGCGGAATATCTGCTGAAAAACCGGGACGTGTTCCTGGAAAAAGAGTAGGATATTGTAGAAATGAACCCCTGACAAATCATTTGTCAGGGGTTCATTTTTGACGGAGCCGGTTCAGCCGGGCGAGGAGGAACTGGGCGCACAGGCCGGTAAAGGCTCCGGCAATCATCCCGGAGAGCAGCAACAGGGGGAGATACGCCGCCACCGCCCAGGACCGGAACAGGGCAAAAGCCACCACAGTCTGGCCCAGGTTGTGGGCCGCGGCCCCCAGGACGGAGCAGACCCAGAGCTGCTTTTCCGTCACGAGCCGCCGCAGGAGCAGCATCAGGACAAAGCACAGCAGGCCGCCCCCCAGGGAATAGAGCAGCGTGACCATGGCCCCGGCAAACACGCTGCCCAGGAACACCCGGATCAGCAGAATGATGAGGGTGTCCCTGGGTCCGTAGGCGAACATGGCGTAGACCGTGATGATATTGGCAAGTCCCAGCTTGACGCCGGGGATGGGTACCGGGGCGGGCAATTGCGCCTCCACAGTGAACAGGATCAGAGAAACGGCGGTGAGCAGCGCCAGCTTCGTCAGCCGTTTTGTGTCCAAAGGCATCCCCCTCTCCCTGTATCCTCCGCAATGCCGTCCAGTGCGGGCGGCAGTTGTTTTCTGAGAGCCTGTTTAATATCTCGGCGCGTGCGGATTTCCGAGCGGATTTTTCGCCTGTCGAGGCGCGAAACCGAAGGAATCCTTTGTGGATTTCAAGGTTGAGCAACGAAGAACAGGCGGAAAATCCGCCGGAAAGACGTGCGCGAAGAAATATTAAACAGGCTCTGAGTTGCAACCTGTCCGCTATCGCGCCGAGGCGTCGATGTCCGCGCTCTCCGCCAGCTCCAGAACCAAACGGTGTGGCAGGCAGACCACCGGACCGCCCCGGTCCGTGATCCAGCCCTGGCTGACGCAGACCTTGTCCGGACAGTCCGCCTCGGAGACCCGGATGGCCCCGGGCCGGACCGTTACCGTGTTGCTGCCGCCCTTCGGGTACTCCACTGTGAACGAGTACTCCTCCGTCACCCGGGCAAGGTCGATCTCCCGCAATACCTGTCCGTCCTGCACCACCCGCACCACCGTTCCCTTCCGGCCTCCCAGCGTCAGCCAGGAGACCGCGCCCAGCGCCAGCGCAGCAACGCAGAGGATCAGCACCCAGGTCCGGGTGGAGAGCATGGGCTTTTCGCGTCCCGCGGGAGGGGACGGACGTTTGGAATCAGCCATCGGGGATCACCTGTATTCCGTAATCCCCGGAGGACAGGGAAAAGCGATCCGAAAGCCCGGGCGTCAGCAGGACGGTACCGTTCTCCGTCACCAGGACAAGCTCCACGTCCCAGTCCCGATGGGCGCGCCAGAATTCCGAAGCTCGCTCCGGACCCATCACAAACAGAGCGGTACTGAGGGCGTCGCAAACCAAGCCCTCCCCCCCTACCACCGTGACGGAGATCAGTCCGTTCCGGGCGGGATAGCCCGTGGCGGGATCCATAATGTGCCACCATAGCTCGCCGTTTTCGTCCACAAAATAGCGCTCATAGCCCCCGGAGGTGATCACAGCCCGGTCTGAGACCGACAGGACTCCCAGCAGGCCCTCTCCCCGGGGGTCCTGAATCGCCACATGCCAGTCGCTGCCGTCCGGCTTCGTCCCCAGGGTGTGGATGTTCCCGCCCAGATCCAGCAGGGCGTGCTGCACCCCCGCGTCCCGGAGGGCAGCCGCCATCCGGTCGCCCGTGTAGCCCTTCGCCACCGCGCCGAGGTCCAGCTCCGCCCCGGCGGGCAGGGCGGCGCGGTTCCCCTCCAGCGTGACGGCGCGGTAATCCACCCGGGAGAGCAGCTCTGCCAGCTCCTCCGGCGGAGGGACCGCCCGATCCTCCTCCCCCAGGGTGAAGCCCCAGGCCCGGACCACCGGGTAGACGGTCACGTCCAGCGCGCCGCCGGTCTCCGCGCACAGCGCCAGAGCACGGCGCAGCAGTCCGGCGGTGTCCTCCGACAACTGCGCGCTGCCCTCCCGGTTCAGCCGGGCGACCTCGCTGTCCTCCCGCGTGACGGAAAGGCGCGCCTCAAGGTCAAGGGCGACGGCCTCAAGCTCCGCCGGAAGCGCCTCGTCCGCGCTCCAGGCCCGGATATTCATATAGGTGTCCATGGCAAAAAAGCCCAGAGAGCGCTCCTGTTCCCCGGAGGCCGGGGATGCAGTGCCGCAAGCGCTGAACAGCAGCGCCAGAGCGCACAGCGCGGGCAAAAGCCTGTAATGCAAGGCGTTCGCCTCCTTTGTACGCTTGATATCTTACGTCTCCCGGGCTTTTTTGTCAAGGCAAGCTTTCAGGGAAACGCTGAATAAATCCCCGCGCACGTTTGGCGGCAAATTTTGCGCCCGCCTGCGTTACAAAAACCTTGAAATACACA
>JAFTBW010000030.1 GCA_017455015.1 Oscillospiraceae bacterium
GACGAGCACACCGCCGCCCTTGACCCCCGCACCGCCGCCAAGGTGCTGGAAATCTCCGACCGCATTGTGGCGGAGAACCACCTCACCACCCTGATGGTCACCCACAATATGCGGGACGCCATCGCCCACGGCGACCGGCTCATTATGATGGACGGCGGCCGCATCGTGCTGGACATCTCCGGCGAGGAGAAAAAGAAGCTGACGGTGCAGGATTTGCTGCAGCGCTTCGGCCAGGCCAGCGGCAGTCAGGAGGCCAACGACAAAATGCTGCTGGGCTGACGCCCGGACAGAAGACAGGCAGCCCGTCCCTGTGGGACGGGCTGCTTTGCGTCTGCGCTTCTCCGGGCGTTCCCGAAAATCGTTGTCTTTCGCGCCGTTTCGTGGTATATTGAGGTAAACCGAATGTCGGGAGGGAAGTGACGAAATGGCGATGTTTGACAAGATTTTGGATCTCACCCCGGCCAACAGGGAGAACTACAAGGCACTGGTGAAGGCAGTCAGGGGGAATACCGTCGTCCCCTTTGTGGGGGCGGGACTGTCCGTCCCCTATTATCCCGGCTGGGGCAGCACCCTGGAGCAGCTAAAAGACAAGTATGTCGCCCCGGACCGCGCGGAGGAGGTGGAGAAGGGGCTTAAGAACGTCGCAACGGAGATTGAAAAATGCGGCGTTCTGGAGGAGGCCATTGGGGGGAAGCGCCTCTGCCGCGCGCTCTGCGAGATGTTCGACCTCTCCCATTTCACCGAAAAGGGCGGCGTGGACAGCGTGAGGGACAAGGCGGCGGCGCTGCTGCCTCGGCTGTTCCCCGACGCTCCCCTGCTCACCACCAATCTGGACCGGATGCAGGAGGAGGTGTTCTGCGCCCTTGGCGCTCCCTTCGAGGAAAAGCTCTCCCCGGCGGATGAAAACATTCTGGACGTTTTGCGGCAGCAGCGGCGCCACGGGATACTGTACCTCCACGGCTGTGCCTCCAATGAGCTGACGGACTATGAGCAGCTCGTCTTTTCGCAGCAGCAGTATGAGAAGCATTACGGGGAGGGCAGCTCGCTTGTTACCGCTCTCGGAGACTGGATGCGGGGTACCCAGCTTCTCTTTTTGGGGTGCAGCCTGCGCAATGACCGCACACTGGAACTGCTGGGCCGCCTCTATGGGCAACACCCTCGGCTGGAGCATTTTGCGATTTTGTCCTGGAAGCCGGAGGAGGACGGCGGCATCACGGACAGAATGCAGCAGCTTGAGAAGGACTACGGCATCCGCGCCATCCTCTACCCCGACGGCCAGCATGACGCCGTGCGGGTGCTTCTGGCCAGGCTGCTCCATGACGTAAACTATGACGCCTGGCAGACCTATTGCGGCACCCTCCCCGCGCCCGCCCTCGACGCCAAGGCCACGGACCCCAGGCGTTTTACGCCGGAGGCGGCCAACACCGACTTCTGCGGCCGCGACGGGGAAATGAAAAAGCTGCGGGACTTCTGCCTGTCGCCAGAGGAGTTCCGCTGGTGGGCCGTCACCGCCCCCGGCGGCAGCGGGAAGACCCGCCTGCTGCGGGAGCTGGCGGAGGAAATGCAGCAGGAGAACTGGGCCGTCATGTGGGTGGGGCAAAGCGAGTACACCGATATCACGTACGAAAAACTGGGGCAAACGCGCCAAAACCTGCTGATTCTCTCCGACTATGCCGGGGAACACGTCAAGCCCCTGACGGACTGGATTGACCGCCTTTCCGCCCTTGAGGGAAAGGGAGGGCCGAAGCGCCGCCTGCTACTGGCGGAGCGGGAGGCCGCGACCGACAGGCCGGGGGCGGAGGACATAGGCTCTGCCGCCGCCTCTCTGGTGCGCAACACCTGGTATGACCGCATGAGGGCGCCGGATATGGCGCACGGGAACCTGGACACGTCGCAGTATGGCAGGCCGGGGGCGTTTCTGTCGCTGCAGCCGCTGGATGGGGAGTCGCTAGATGGGGAGCCGCTGCGGGAGGTGATGTGCTCCTACGCCGCGAAGGTCCATCACCGGGAGCTGATCGACGAAGAAGCCAAGGACCTGTATGCGGCCCTTGAGAAGATTGATCCCGACCTGCGCCGCCCGCTGTACGCCATGTTCATCACCGATGCCTTCGTGGAAAACGGAGATGTCCGGAAGTGGGACCGCGACCGGGTGCTGGGGGCGCTGCTGGAGAGGGAGAAACGGCATCTGGTGGGGCGGCAAATGGAATTCTTCGGCTGCCAGAACGAGAAGAAACGGCTGATGAATGCCGTGGAGAAGCTGCGCCTTTACGCCACCGTCCACGGCGGCGCCTCCGTGGGAGAGACGGGCGCCTGGCCGCTCATCCGGGAGGCCACTGAACGGGAGGACAGAAGTCCCTTGGACTTCCTGCAATTCCTCCAACTCACCGCCGACGACAGTTCGGATGACGATGGGGAAGCCCTCCGTGTGGACCCCGTTCGCCCGGACCTGCTGGGGGAGTACTACGTGGTGACGGAGCTGGAGAGGGCCCTGCCCCTCCTCTTTGCCCCCGGCTGGCTGACGGACGGCCCACGGGGCGCTTTTCTGGCCCGGCTGGTGCAGGACTACGCCCCGGTGCTGCCGCAGCCGTTCTGGGACGCGCTGCTCTCCGCCCCGCCGGAGACGGCGAAGGAGGCCGACGCGCTGATGGCCCGGCTGTTTCCCGCCACCTACTCCGCAGACCCGGCCCGCGCCAGCCGGGTGGTAGATTGGATAGGACAGGTTTTCGCCGACTTTCCCACCTGGCCTGTGGCGTTCACCTATGCAGTGGGGCTGCACAGCCTGGCCGTTGACCAAAGCGAGGCAGGGAACGCGGCGGAGTGCCGCAAAACCGTGGCCGCCCTCCGCGGCGTATGGGAGGCGTTTCCAGGAAACCGGGAGATCGCCCTGGCATACGCCAATGGGCTGTTCAATCTGACCGTTGATCAGAAAACGCCGGAGGAGTGCCGGAAAACTGTACAGGAGCTTGCCGAGTTGCAGAATCGAGAGGCATTCAAGACCGACCGTGACATTGCCCTGGAATACGCCAAGGGGCTGGTGAATCTGGCCGCTGCCCAAGGCATGGCGGGGAACGTGGCAGAGTGCTACGATACTGTGGACGAGCTCCGCGGCGCATGGGAGATGTTTAAGACCGACCGGGACATTGCCCTGACATACGCCCAGGGGCTGTTCAATCTGACCGTTGACCAAGCCATGGCAGGAAATGCGGCGGAGTGCCGCAAAACTGTGGCTGCCCTCCGCGGCGTATGGGAGGCGTTTGATACCGACCGTGACATTGCCCTGGAGTACGCCAAGGGACTGGTGAATCTGGTCTTTGCCCAAGGCAAGGCGGGGAACGCGGCAGAGTGCCTGGAAACCGTGGAGCAGCTTGCAGAGCTGCAGCGTCGTGAGGCATTCAAGACCGACCGTGACATTGCCCTGGAATACGCCCAGGGGCTGATGAATCTGGTCGCTGCCCAAGGCAAGGCGGGGAACGCGGTGGAGTGCCTGGAAACCGTGGAGCAGCTTGCAGAGCTGCAGCGTCGTGAGGCATTCCAGACCGACCAGGACATTGCCCTGGTATACGCCAAGGGACTGGTGAATCTGGTCTTTGCCCAAGGCAAGGCGGGGAACGCGGCGGAGTGCTGCGACACTGTGAACAAACTCCGCGGCGTATGGGAGGCGTTTGATACCGACCGGGAAATTGCCTTGGTATACGCCAAGGGGCTGTACCATCTGACCGTTGTGCAAGCCAAGGCAGGGAACGCGGCGGACTGCCGTGCCACGGTGCAGACCCTCCGGGGGGTGACTGCAGCCTATCCCGGCGACCCGGATTTTGCGGAACAAAATCGGAAGGCAGACAAGCTCCTCTCCATCATCGACGGGCGTTGAGCGTAACACCGCCGCCCTCTCCTTTCCACGACAAAAGAGACCGCCTCATGCGAGGCGGTCTCTTTTATGTGGATACTGTATGGCGTTATTCCGGCAGCACCCGGGCTGAGCCGATGTAGTTTTTGGCGTAATAGCTCTCGTACACGGAGCTGATGATGACGCCCCGGCTGGTGCTGGCGTGGATGAACAGGCCATTGCCGATGTAGATGCCCACGTGGGCGATGCGGCCGTCGCCGTAGAAGGAGAAGAACACCAAATCGCCCATATCCCGCTCCTCGGTGGTGATGGGGGTGGCGCTGCGATACTGGTCGGAGGCGCCGTGGTACAGATTGTAGCCAAACTCCTTGAACACCGCCATGGTGAAGCCGGAGCAGTCGGTTCCGCTCTTGCTGGACCCACCGTAGCGGTACCGGGTGCCCAGCCACTCCTGGGCCAGGGCCACCAGGTCCTCCCGCTCGGTGGTGACGGCGGAGGTGTCCTCATAGTCCGCATAGTGGGCCAGGTGGGCATACTGGCTGTCCACATAGCCGGTGACGTCGCCGAAGGTGACCAGATACCAGTCGTCCTGGATGTCCTCCAAATGGGCTACCTTGCCGCTGCGCAGCGTCAGCAGGGAGGTCTCCTTGTCCGTCTCCTGCCACACGTTCACGCGGTCTTCACATTCAATTTCGATGGCGTCGTATTCCTGCAACAGCGCCGTCACGTAGGCGCGCTTTGCGATTTCGTCGGTGGCCTGCCCCAGCACCTCCGCCAGCGTCAGCCGGCTGTCGGCCAGGGTAATATCTTTATTCCGCAGGGCGCCCAGCAGCGCCGCGGACGCATCGTCCAGGTCCACCGGAGGGGCTGCATGAGCCGTGGTCACAAGACCGGCCGCCAGCACCAGTGCCAACAAAAGGCACAAAAGCTTCCGGGTAAACATAGTAAACCGTCCTGTTTTTTAGATTTCTCTCCTACAAAACAAGCCTATTATACCACACCGACGGGCAAAAGGCCATAGAAAGGGGCCGGAGCGTCGGATTTTTGGAGGATTGCACAGAAGTGCTTGCACGATACGCCCAATCTATGCTATTATATAGGCAAATCATGCGCGTTTGGAGGGCTTATGGAGCCGTTACAGTATGAACAGCGGGGCTATCTCCACGAGAATTTCCGTCTTTTCCACCTGGCGGATAACGCCCGGGAGACCTTTTCGTTTCACTATCATACCTTTCATAAAATCATTTTCCTGCTGGCGGGCCGGGCGGATTACGCCGTGGAGGGCGAGCACTACCACCTGCAAAGCGGGGATTGCGTGCTGGTGGGCCGGGGCAGCATCCACCGCCCGGAGGTGGCTGACGGCGATTTCTACGAGCGGATGATTCTCTACATCTCCCCGTCCTATCTCCGCAGCCTGTCCGCTGGCGAGGATATGGGCGAGTGCTTTGCCCTGGCCCAGCAGCAGTTCCGCTACGTGTTCCATGTGGCGGCGGGTGACGGCATCCGGGAGCTGTTCGGCAAGCTGGAACGGGCCGGAGTGGAGGGCGGCTTCGGCAGCGCGCTGCTGCAGGAGGCGCTGTTCGCCCAGCTGATGGTGGCGGTGAACCGCCGCGTCCTCCGGGGCGACAGCGTGGACGCCCACGCCGGCGACACCAAGGTGCTGGACATCCTCCACTATCTCACCACCCATCTGACGGACCCCCTGTCCATCGACGACCTGGCGGGCCGGTTTTACCTGAGCAAATACCACATGATGCGCCGCTTCCGGGCGGAGACGGGGTACAGCATCCACAGCTACGTGACGGAAAAGCGGCTCTTA